>CAZEYA010000001.1:0-81924 GCA_964516515.1 uncultured Kineosporiaceae bacterium
TCGCGCGGTTGTCCTCCCCACCCGGGTCGGTCCACGCCGAGCTGGCCAGCTCGGCCCGCAGCCGGGCGGGGTCGGCGGCTCCCGACAGCCGCGGCCAGGCCGTGGCCAGGCTGCCCAGCTGGTACTCCGGCAACCCGCTGGGTCGACCGTGCAGGCTGCGGAGCAGGTCGTCCACGTTGGCGATCTCCGCCCAGCCGCTGATGACCCGAAGCACGTCGGAGCGCTCGCGCGGTAGCCAGCCCGCCAGCACGCGGACGTTCCATAGGAAGGTGGCCGCGACGGCGTGCTGGGCGCGGGCCAGGTCCTGGCCCTGTCGCACCTCGCGGCCGTACGGTCCGGCTGCCAGCGCGGCCAGCGCCTCGTCCCAGCTGGTCGTGGCGGCGAGCGTGCGGACGCCGGCGGAGCCGAGTCGGCGGCTCGTCGCTGCCCGGGCACGGACGGTGGCAGCCGCCCAGCCGGCGCTCACCGTCCCGGTCCCGTCGCCGCGGCCGGCGTCGCGGAAGGCGTTGCGTCCGGCTGCGACCCGGCCAGGCCGAGCAGCGTCTCGGCGCGGTGGAGCGCAGCCGCGACCAGTGGCGCCTCCCGGTCCGGGCTCACCGTCCGGATCCGTCGGGCCTCGGACTCGGCCTGCTTCAGGTCGGCGATGGCGAGCTCGTCGCTGGTGCGGCGCTGCTGCGCGGCAGCGGCGGCCCGGGCCGCGTCGGCGTCTGCGCGCGCTTGCGCGAGCGTGGCGGCAGCCGCACCGTCAGCGTCCGCCCTGAGGCGTTCGGCGGTCTGCTCGGCGTCGGTGACCGTCCGGGCGCACTCCTGCTCAGTGTCGGCCAGCAGGGCCAGCACCGGCAGCAGCTCCTCGCGCAGCAGGGCGGAGCGGTCGACGGGGACACCTGCCGGTCCTGCGGCCCCAGGGCTGCCTGTGGGTCGGAACCGGTCCAGCAGATCGCGTGGTGTGCGCACCTGTGACCCCGCCTTCGCCCGTCACCCCATCGTCGATCGGGGTGCCGGACGCCGCCAGGGACGAAGGTCACTGGGGGCGGCGCCGCTGGAACGGCGCTGCTGGTGCATTCATGTCCTGACACCTATTCAGGACATGACTCGTGCAGCCCCACCACTCCTGCCGCTGCTCCGTAGCGACTCAGCCACGGCGGACGAGGGCGATCCCGCACCATCGACGCGTGCGCCGTCGGCTGGTGCTCGGCCGCCGGAGCGCATCGCGGACATGTCGGAGGCGGAGCTGGAAGCGCTCGTAGACGAGGCCTGGCAGCAGGCCCGCGAGACCGCTCGCCGGCTGTGTGGCGGCCCGGTCGGGGACGATCCCGCCGATGCGGACGGCGGACCCGCATGATGTGGCGGCAGGACGACCTGCCGTTCCGTGCCGGCTGTTCCTCAGGGACCTCATCGAGATCGGTCAGGCGCGCGGTCCGGAAGTCGTACGCCGGCTACGGCCCGGCCGCGACAACTCGCTGGCCGTCCTTTCACACCTTGCGGATCCGCGGCCTCGTCGACGCTTCGGTGTGTGACGCCCTGGCCCTGCTGGACGGGGTCTCGGACTTTGAGCTGGATGAGCGGGCCGCGCAGACGGTGGCGCTGCTGGCGCTGATCGCCGGTCAGGACGTCGAGCCGGTCCAGGACGGTGACGGCACGACGGGCGGTGGCGGATCGCGCGCCGTGTCGCCCCGGACCGGGTCATCAGTGTGGTGGACCCCGAGGCCCGCCACGCCCACAAGACGGTGACGCGGCGTCAGGACGGATTCAAGGCGCACCTCGTGGTCGAGCCGGACACCGGTCTCATTACCGCCTGCGAGGTGACCAAGGCCGGGCCGGACGCGGCCGACGGCAGGGTCGGTGTCGCGCTGCTGAGCGCCGACGCCAGCATCGAATCACCCGTGGACGTCTTCGCCGACAGCGCCTACGGCACCGGGCACGTCTTGACCGAGCTCGCCGAGACCGGTCATGCCCCGCTGGTCAAGCCCTGGCCGACGCGGCCCGTGGTCCCGGGCGGGTTCACCCTTGACGACTTCGCCGTCGATAAGACCGCACGAGCGGTGACCTGCCCGAACGGGATCACCAGGCCCATTTCCCGGACCCGGAGGGTGACGTTCGGCGCGGCGTGTCGAGGCTGCCCGTTCCTTGCCCGGTGCACCACCAGCGCCCGCGGGCGGAAACTGACCCTGCACGAGCACGACGCCCTGCAGCGGGCTCGTGGCCAACGCGCGAAGGACCCCGACTGGCAGGCCCCCTACCGCCGGCACCGGCCCATGGTCCAACGTTCTCGCCTGGCTCGTCGCCGTCGGCAACCGTAAGGCCCGCTACCGCGGCGTCGTGAAGAACAACGCCTGGCTGCAGACCCGGACCGCGGCGCTCAACCTGCGCCGCCTGCTCATCCTCGGCCTCACCCGCCACGACGGGGCTGGGCACTGGCCTGACAGTCCGGCCAGGCCACAAACAGCCCCCACCAGCCCCCCGAGACCCTCCGCAGAGGACCAGGACGAACCAGCACCGGCACCAGCAGCCTCAACAACGGCGGCGCGACCCATGTCGACCTCACAGATCTGACTCTCCCCAAACCGACTGCCCCGAAGCACCCCGCCAACCACACACGCCCAATTCAGCAGTCTCCTAGCCAGCAGCGCCTGCAGCGGCGGGGTCGACCGCGTCACTGCGACACATACAGCTGACGGGGGTTCTACCTACGGGACTGATGCACGAACTGGTGACACCTGGCCGGTCACGACCACGGCGTGCCAGGTGGTGACGTCGCACTGCTGACGTCAGAGTGCGCGGAGTTCCTTCCGGAGCACGAACTTCAGCCCTGACCAGACCTCGTCGATGGCGCAGACCTTGACGTCGACCATCCCGGTCGGCAAGAACATCTCACGCAGCCTGTCCTCGGTGATGTCGGTCGGCACCTTCGACGCACGCCTTCGGCCAGGCGGTCCACACGGCCGCGTTGTCCGGTACCCGCGCTATCGCGGCACGGAAGAAGACATTCATGGCGGCCGCTTCGGTGGCAAAGCACAGAACAACGTCGGCGGGCTCTTCCTCGGCGACCAGGCGCACACCAGGCGGAAGGTCCGGTACGGCGAAACCAGGCGGGGCACCCACCACCGACACGGCCATTCCTTCGCCGATGCCCAGCTTCTTGGCCAGCGGTGTGCCCGAGTACTCGGCCATCAGTGCCCGGCCGCCGAGCCCGCAAGCCCGACTCCGAGCATCAGCGCGTTCACGCGACCTCCCGACCGTGCAACGTCGATCGCACCGTACTCGCGAGGTCCCGGCGCGATCCAACGGTCTGAAAGACCTGGTCGAACCAGACCTGGGTTGATACCCTGGCCGAGGAGGTGGTCAAGGTGTCACGTATGGTCCCCGTGACCGAGGCGAAGGCTCAGTTGTCACGCCTGCTTGAACGGGTCAAGAACGGCGAACGCGTGGTCATCAGCAACGCCGGCAAGCCCGTCGCCGTGCTTTCGGCCTATGACCCCGACCCTCAACCGCGGCAGTTCGGCGGGTGGGCAGGCAAGGTGTGGATCAGTGATGATTTCGATGCCCCGCTGGAGCCGAACCTCCAGCAGTACTTCGAGGCAGACAACGAAGCTGACTTGTTGTGAACTTGCTGCTCGACACGCACGTGCTGCTGTGGTCCATCGCCGACGACCCGCGCCTGTCAGCGGACACGCTGCGGGAGATGGCCGATAAGCGCAACCGGCTCGTGGTCAGTGTGATCAGCTCGTGGGAGATCACGATCAAGGCTCAGAAGGGTCGGCTACGGATACCTGACGACCTGCGAGCGCAGATACGGGCCACCAAGGCGGAGATCCTTCCAGTCACGCTCGACCACACGCTGGCTGTCGGCGATCTGCCCGCCCTTCACGGCGACCCCTTCGACCGGCTGCTCATCGCGCAAGCCAGAACGGAGGGGTTGACCCTCGTGACAAGTGACACGCAGATCTCCCGCTACGACGTGGCGGTGCTGCCCGCCTGAGCCGCGGAAGGTGACAATCACCGCATGGCACGGCGCAGCGGCACCCCTCCCCCGACGGGCACGTCCGACGGCAGCGACCCCGGCACGGTCGTCGACATCGAGGTCGAACAGGAGATGGAGCAGGCGTTCCTGGAGTACGCCTACTCGGTCATCTACTCCCGCGCCCTGCCCGACGCACGTGACGGGCTGAAGCCGGTGCAACGGCGGATCGTGTACCAGATGGCCGACATGGGCCTGCGACCCGACCGGGGACACGTCAAGAGCGCCCGGGTGGTCGGTGACGTGATGGGCAAGCTGCACCCGCATGGCGACACCGCCATCTACGACGCCCTGGTCCGCCTCGCCCAGCCGTTCACGATGCGGTTGCCGCTGGTCGACGGCCACGGCAACTTCGGCTCGCTGGACGCCGGCCCCGCGGCCGCTCGCTATACCGAGGCACGCCCGGCCGCCGCCGCGCTGCTGATGACCGATGGCCTCGACGAGGACGTCGTCGCGGTTCGCGGAAACTACGACGACTCCCTGAAGGAGCCGGTCGTCCTGCCCGCCGCCTATCCCAACCTGCTGGTCAACGGCGCATCGGGGATCGCCGTGGGGATGGCGACGAATATGGCCCCGCACAACCTCGTCGAGGTGATCGCCGCGGCCCGGCACCTGCTCGACCGTCCGGGCGCGAGCACCGAGGACCTGATCCGCTTCGTGCCCGGCCCGGACTTCCCGACGGGCGGGGTCGTGGTCGGCCTGGAGGGGGTCCGCGAGGCCTACATCAGCGGTCGTGGCACCTTCCGGATCCGGGGCCGGTGCGAGGTGGAGGCGATCACCGCCCGTCGGCAGGGCATCGTCGTCACCGAGCTGCCGTACGGCGTCGGCCCGGAACGGTTCATGGAGAAGGTCAAGGAGGCGGTCGACGCCAAGCGGCTCGATGGCATCTCGGGCCTGGTCGACCTGTCCGACCGCCGCCAGGGGATGCGGGTGGTGGTCGAGCTCAAGTCCGGGTTCCGGCCCGAGGCGGTGCTGGAGCAGCTGTACCGCTTGACCCCGCTGGAGGAGTCCTTCGGCGTCAACAACGTGGCCCTGGTCGACGGCCAGCCCCGCACCTTGGGCCTGCGCGAGCTGCTGTCGGTCTACCTCGAGTTCCGCATCGACGTCATCCGCCGCCGCACCGCGCACCGGCTGGCCGTCGCCGAACGCGACCTACATCTGGTCTCGGGCCTGCTGGTCGCCGTCCTCGACATCGACGAGGTGATCGCGCTCATCCGTTCCAGCGACGACGCGGCCGCCGCCCGCGAGCGGTTGCAGCAGGTCTTCGACCTGTCTCCCGAGCAGGCCGAGCACATCCTGGAGATGCGGCTGCGGCGCCTGACCCGGCTGTCACGGCTGGAGCTGGAGGCGAGGCGGGACGAGCTGACCGCCGCGATCACCGCGCTGCGGGCCATCCTCGGCGACGAGACCGAGCTGCGCCGGGTCGTCGCGGTCGAGCTCCAAGCCGTGGCCGACACTCACGGCACCCCGCGCCGCACAGTGCTGCTGGAGGCTCCCGCCGGCGAGCCGGTCCGGTCCGCGGGTCGCGCTGTTGCCACCGCCGACTTGCAGGTCGCCGACGAGCCATGTGTGGTGCTGCTGTCGACGTCCGGCCTGCTGGCGCGGACGGCGGGTCCCGGGCCACTGCCCCGGCCCGAGGCAGACGCGAGGCGCGCCCGCCACGACGTGCTGGCCGCGACCGTCGCCACCACCGCTCGCGCCGAGATCGGTGCGGTCACCTCCTCCGGCCGCCTCGTCAAGCTGCCCGTCGTCGACCTGCCGACGCTGCCCGGCACCGCCGCCATGCCCAACCTGGCCGGGGGTGTCGCCGCCACGGAGGCGATCGAGCTCGCCAAGGGCGAGGTCGTTGTCGGCCTGGTGCCGCTGGTCGCCGACGGTCCAGGTCTGGCGCTGGGGACACGCGACGGCGTTGTCAAGCGAGTGACTCCGGATGTACCGGCCGGACGCGAGGAGTGGGAACTGGTCCGCCTTGCCGACGGCGACGCCGTCGTCTCGGTCCTCGCGCTGAGCACTGGCGAGGAGGAGCTGGTGTTCGTCACCAGCGATGCTCAGCTGCTGCACTTCTCCGCCGCCCGGGTCCGGCCGCAGGGCCGGCCCGCGGGCGGGATGGCGGGGATCTCGCTGTCCACCGGGGCCCACGTCGTGTGGTTCGGTGGCGTGGGCCCCGCCACCCCCGGTCTCGTCGTGGCGACCGCCGCGGGCGCCAGCGGCACCCTGGCCGGAACGGGCGCCCGCAGTGTCAAGGTGAGCCCGTTCGACGTCTTCCCGGGCAAGAGCCGCGCGACCGGCGGGGTGCGGTGCCAACGTTTCGTCAAGGGCGAGGACATCCTGGTGGCGGCGTGGGTGGGACCCGGCCCGGCGCTCGGCGCCGACCCGACCGGGGCGCCCGTCGACCTACCGCCCCTCGACCCCCGCCGCGACGGTTCCGGCACCCCTGTCCGCGGCGCCGTCACCGCCCTCGGCGGCATCCCCTGACTCCGGAGCCCCCGGGAATTGCGCCTACGATCCTCTCGCCACGACGGCATCCGACGAGGATCTCGCCCCCGTTGACCTGGACGAGCTGTAGGAGACAGCGCCGGCCTCGGAATGGGTCACGTGTCGGCGCGGTCCTCGATCTCCCAGGCGTGGTCCAGGACGTGCCACACCATGCGCCGCACCTCGTAGCGCGCCGCCCAGCCGCTGCTTGGCGTCGGCTCGACCAGGGTGGGCCGCAACGCCTCGGCGACGCGGTCACGGTCGGTGTGGCGAGCGGGAGCTGCCGGATCCGCCGTGTCGGCGGGCTTTCCAGCCGCCCACGGCTGCAGGCCCTTCAGGCCCAACGCCCTGGCGTAGGAGGCCTCTGCCGCGGCGACGTGCCGGACGATGTCCGCCGTGTCACGACCACCGCCTCGTGGTCCCTTGCGTAGCTGCGCCGGCGCGTTCTCGGCCACCTCCCCCAGCAGCCGCCACGACTCCTGGAACAACCGAGTGAAGACCTCGGCCCGATCAGCATCCAGCGGGTCCGCCTCCTCGGTGGCCTTCGCATCCGGTGCTCCGAAGTCAGTCGTCGCCGTCCCCGGCAGAGTCTCGATCACGGTGAGGGCACGTCCTGGAACCCAGATCTCCGGCGCTGCCCGCCGTGCGACCTCGGCATAGCGCTGCTCGTATCGGGTAAGCGCCCCCAGGGCGCCCTCGACGCCGTCGTCGACACGCGTGGTGGTGCCACCCTTGGCGCTGCGGCACCAGCCGGGCCAAGCCAGCACGCTGGCGAAGGTGCGCTTGGCGCCGCGTTCGATGAGCACATCCATCGCGGGGCCGGCCGGCTCAGACATGGATCTCGTAAGCGATCTCCATGCGGCGTGAGGCGAAGCCCAGCGACTCGTACAGCCGCAGCGCGCCGGTGACGTTCTCGGCATCGACGCCCAACCCGGCAGTGGCCATACCCTCGTCGCGGTATCGCCGCATCGCGTCGAGCAGGAGGGCCGAGGCGATCCCCCGGCCACGGTGGGTGGGCAGCACACCGAGCAGGTCGACCCATCCCTCCGGCCGTTCGGGGTCCGGCCAATCCTGCGGGTAGACCCCCGTGGTCAGCAGTCCGACCACCCGTCCGGTGTCGTCGAGCGCCAGCAGAGACAGGTCCATCCGCCCCAAGGGATGCTCGATGACGCGACGGCGCCAGGTGTCCGCGTCGATCGGTTCGGACCCGAAGTGCTCGGCGAAAGCGGCCGTGCGGACCACTCGGGCCTCGTCGGCGAGGTCTACATGCTCGGCCAGCACAACCAGGTCGACCCGATCGAGTGCCGGCGGGGCGGGGAGGTCCGCCGACAGATCACGCACCATGTCGTAGTACCGGCGGGTGGCGGCGAACCCGTGCCTCTCGGCGAACTCAGCCAGGCCATGCTGCCGATCGCCGACGAGGATCTGCAGCACACCGGGCAGGTGCTGCTCCGGTGCATTCGCCATCACCTGGCGACCACGGTTGCGCTGCCAGGCGAGCAGCGCCGAGCCGACGCCTCGACCGCGGTGCTCCGGATGCACGCCACCGACCAGCTCGATCGTGACCCGCCGCGTTGCCCCGGGCCGCCAGATGACCAGTACCCGGCCGGCCACCGCACCGCTCTCGCGGTCCATGGCGAGCAGGCTGTCGGTCGCCGGGTCCCACCACGGATCGTCGAACGGCTCGCTGATCTCCTCCAACGAGCTCCGCGCCGCCACGTCGTCGGCGACCTCATACGCGCTCACGGCGGCGTGAACGGCCTCGGCGTCCTGCCGCGTCATGGCCCGGAATTCGTACCCGGCCAGCGTTGGCCACGCCATCGTGACCGGTGCGGCTGCGCGGCGCGCCAAGGGTGCCGAGGTGGTCGTCACACCGGAACCATCAGGCGTCGATGCGGCTGCTGTCCACTTCTTTTGCGCCGTCGATGAGGAAGTCTCGGCGCGGTGGCACCTCGGTTCCCATCAGCAGCTCGAAGATCCGGTCGGCGGCGGCGCCGTCGGTCAGCCGGACCCGGCGAAGCGTCCGGTGCGTGGGGTCCATGGTGGTTTCCGCCAGCTGGTCGGCGTCCATCTCGCCGAGGCCCTTGTAGCGCTGGATCGGCTCCTTGACCCGGCGGTTGCGCGAGCGCGCGTCGGCGAGCACCCGCCGCAGCTCGGGGTCGGAGTAGGTGTAGACCACGTCGTTCGGCTTGCCGGGCCCGGTCACGGTCTCGACCCGATGCAGCGGCGGCACGGCGGCGAAGACCCGGCCCGCCTCCACCAGCGGGCGCATGTAGCGGAAGAACAACGTCAGTAGCAGGGTGCGGATGTGGGCGCCATCGACGTCGGCGTCGCTCATCACGATGATGCGGCCGTAGCGCACAGCCTCCAGATCGAAGGTTCGCCCGGTACCGCCCCCGATGACCTGGATGATCGAGGCGCACTCAGCGTTGCGGAGCATGTCCGACAGCGACGCCTTCTGGACGTTGAGGATCTTGCCCCGGATCGGCAGCAATGCCTGGAACTCGGAGTTGCGGGCGCTCATCGCGGTGCCCAGCGCGCTGTCCCCCTCGACGATGAACAGCTCCGATCGGGACACGTCGGAGGAGCGGCAGTCCTTGAGCTTGGCCGGCAGTGCCGAGGACTCCAGGGCGTTCTTCCGCCGCTGGGTGTCGCGCTGCACCCGGGCCGACACCCGCGCGCGCATCTCGCCGATGACCTTGTCGAGCAGCGCGGCCGACTGGGCCTTCTCCACCCGCTTGGTCGACGTCAGCAACGCGGTCAGCTCGGTCTCGACGACCTTGGCGACGATGCCGCGGACCGCCGGCGTGCCGAGCACCTCCTTGGTCTGGCCCTCGAACTGCGGCTCGGGCAGGCGGACCGCGACCACCGCGACCAGCCCCGCGAGCACGTCCTCCTTCTCGACGCGCTCGGTCTCCTTGGCGTTGAGCTTCAAACGTCGGCTGTTGGCGGTGACCTGGGCCCGCAGCACCTTCAGCAGGGACGCCTCGAACCCGGCGACGTGGCTGCCGCCCTTCGGGGTGGCCACGACATTGACGAAAGCCCTGGTCAGCGTCTCGTAGCCTTGCCCCCACCGCAGCGCGACGTCGACCTCGCAGGTCCGTTGCACCTCCCTGGTCTGCAGCGCACCGGTGAGGTCCAGTACCGGCACGGTTTCGGTGAAGGTGCCCGAGCCGCGCAGCCGCCAGGTGCCGGCGACCGGCTCCCCGCTCTCGCCGGGCGTGCCGGCGGCCAGGAAGTCGACGAACTCGGCCACGCCGCCGTCGTAGCGGAAGTCCTCACGCGGCGAGGCCGGTTGGGTGGCGTCGCTGATGGACAGCGTGAGGCCGGGGACGAGATGGGCGGTCTGGCGCAGCCGGGCGCGCAGGTCCTCGGCGACGAAGGCGGCGTCGGCGATGAAGACGTGCGGGTCGGGCCAGAACCGGACCCGGGTGCCGGTGCGCGCCTTGGGGATGCGGCCCGTCCGCTCGGGCGAGGTGGTGGTGAGAAAGGGCGTGAACGTGTTGTCCACGTGACGCCGGCCCCCCGGGTCCGCGAACCGGCCGGGTTCGCCCCGCCGGAAGCTCATGGCATGGGTGCTGCCCTCGCGGTCCACTTCGACGTCCACCCGCGCCGACAGCGCGTTGACCACACTCGCGCCGACGCCGTGCAGCCCGCCGGAGTTGGCGTAGGAGGCGCCGCCGAACTTGCCGCCGGCGTGCAGTCGGGTGAAGACGAGCTCGACACCGGACAATCCCGTTCGCGGCTCGGTGTCGACCGGCACGCCGCGGCCGTCGTCGTGGACCTCGGCCGAGCCGTCGGGGTGCAGCGTGACGTCGACCCGGGTCGCGTGGCCCCCCATCGCCTCGTCGACGGAGTTGTCGATGATCTCCCACAGGCAGTGCATGAGCCCACGGGTGTCGGTGGACCCGATGTACATCCCGGGACGCTTGCGTACCGCCTCCAGGCCTTCGAGGACCGACAGGTGCCGCGCGTTGTAGTCGCCGTCGAGGGTCGGGGCGGGACGAGCGACGAGGGTCTGCGGGACGGCCACATTCGGATCGTATCCAGCGGGGTCGTGGCGGGCCGGGTGCGACGCGGCCGGAAGGGGTGAAGGGCGCGACTGCGGCGATCCCGGTCGGCTGCTCCGGGGCACTGACCTGACCGGTGGGGATGAACCGGACGCTTCGCCTCAGATGGTTACGCCGAAGGCTGAACCACCTTACTGGGGGAACGACGGACGTGGGCCGCGTGGTTCATTGTGATGACAGCAGGCCCCGTCAGGGGCCGGCCCGTACCGGACGGGATCCTCGATCCCCAAGGTCATGACACACGGAAAATGGTGCCCTATGAACGCTGTGCTCGACGCTCCCGCCATGTCCACCATGGACCGTTGCGACCGCTGCGGTGCCCAGGCATTCGTACGCGCCATCCTGCCCGGTGGCAGTGAGCTGCTGTTCTGCGGTCATCACGGCCGGGAGTTCACCCCCGCCCTGCAGGCCCGCGGCGCCACCATCACCGACGAGAGCGCGCAGCTCGCCTGATCCTGCTAGGCATCAGCCATGACACCTGAGTTGGCGTGGCTGATCGCTGTCGTGGCCGGGATGCTCGTGGGGCTGGCGGGCATCGTCATCCAAGTCGTGCCCGGCCTGCTGCTCATCGTGATCTCGCAGTTCGTGTGGGCGCTGGTGCAGAACAGCCCGTTCGGCTGGCTCGCCTTCATCCTCGGTCTGCTCGTCGCCATCGCGGCCTGGATCCTCATGTACTACCTGCCCGGCAAGCGCCTGCAGGCGGCCGGGATCCCCAACTACGTGCTGGTCATCGCCGCCGTCGCGGGGATCGTCGGCTTCTTCGTCGTGCCGATCGTCGGGTTGCCGCTGTTCTTCATCGGTGCGATCTACGTGGTGGAGTCACTGCGTCACCGCCACGCGAGCCGGTCGTTGAGCTCGACGTGGCAGGCCATCAAGGCGGCCGGCCTGTCCCTGCTCATCGAGCTCAGCGCCGGGATGCTCGCGGTCATCCAGTGGGTGCTCTGGAGCGTGGTGGGCGCGATCATCAGTTAGCACCATTGACCGTTTCGCGCAGCACCTGTAGTTCGTTCTGCGCGAGCTGGATGACTTGCCGCGTTCGCGCCTCGGTGTCGGTGCTGGCGATGCCCCGCGATCTATAGACTTCCACGACAAGCACGACGCTACCCACCCGCATTGCCACGAAGCTGTCGCCCGGTTGGATGTCCGGCGCCTCGAAAGTGGTCGACAGGAAACCGACCGACTCGTCAGCCGGTACCCCGGGCTCGAAGGAAGACCAGAGCACGAGGCCGGAGTCGACCGGCGGGTCAAGCTCGCCGATGCGCCCGCAGGCGGCGACCGCGCGGGAGAAGCCAGCCAACACCTCACTCGCCGTCGCGGCATCCGGGTAGGTTGCCAAGGCCGAGACCAAAGCCGTGTCCTGTGCGGTGGACAGCTGGGCGAACTGGAGCCGCTTCTGATCGGTGGGGTACGCCGTCACCGGCAAGCACGGCTGCAGAGGCCAGGGATGGTCGAGTTCCGTGCGGCTGGTCAGGTTCTCGGGCGGGTCTGCGAGGCGCTCGACGAAGAACGAGTAACCCGTCAGAGCGAGGGACGCCGCCGCGTTCGCGGTGCCCGGCACCGCCGTGGTCGGGATCGACACCGATGGCAGCGGAGTCTCGGGGGTCCCGAGCGAGGCCGGGGGCGACGGCCGGGAGGACGGGACGGACGACTGCTCGACCGAGGGAGCCGGCAGGACGGGCTGCACCTGGTCGACACCGGACCACGGTGACCAGAAGAGGATGCCCACGATCGCGGCAACGACCGCCACCGCAGCGGCTGCTCGGGCGGCGATGCGCTCACGGCGGAGCGCGGCAGCATCGCCTGCCACCCGCTCGCTGGCATCGCGCGCGGTCACGATCCTGGGCCCGACGTCAGCGGCCGAGGCAAACAGAGCAGCCTCGTCGACTCCCTCATCCACCAGCGCGCGCCGCAGGCCGTGCAACGCCCGGTGGGTCTGTGTCTTCACCGTCCCCTCACTGACCCCCAGCATCCGAGCGGACTCGTCGATGCTCATGTCCTCGAAGAATCGCAACGCCACCACGGCTCGCTGCCCACGAGGCAGAGCCAACACCGCCTGCCACACCTCGCTGTGCCGGTGGTTCTCCCCTGATTCGATCGGGACGTCCGGGAGGACGTCAACGAGTTTCTCGCGGCGCCGAGAACGCCACCTACTGACGTGCCCGTTGACGATGGCCCGCCGCAGGTACGCCTCAGCGTCCCCGGTGCGTGAGGCTATGGCGGGCCACCGGCTTCCTGCTCTGACAAGGGCGTCATGCACGAGATCCTCCGGGTCCCCTGCCGAACCGCTCACCACCATGGCGAACCGCACCAGCCGGGGCAACGACTCCTCGACGAACCCCTCGAAGGACTGCACCCTGACACCCTCGCTGACAACGGTCATGGCGACTCCGTTCCACGGCGCGCGAATCGCCCCTCTACCCACTGCACGTTCTGGCGGGCGCAAAGGTTGACAGCCTCGCGTGATCAGCCCGCCGCAATGAGTGCCTCCTGCAGCCGCTGCACCTCGGAGGTGGCCAGCGCAGAGACGCGAGCCCACCCATCGGTTGTGGTCGGGTCCCCCGCATAGAAGCTGTCGGTAGACCACCACCACGTACTGGACGATCCGCACGACGATGATGTCGCTGCTCGGCCAGCCACAGTCGCCCGATCAGCCGGTGCGGACCTCCAGGACGATCCGGGTCGGGTCCTCCAGCCGGTAGACCCGGAACGGCACCTCGCTGTCCACCCCGACGAAGCCGTCCTGGTACCCCTCGAACCAGGCGCCGGCGATCACCTCCGTCACCAGCTCGGTATCGGCCGACGCCACCTGTCCCGCGCCGTCGTACTCGGTGGTTCCCGGGGGGACGTCGACGCTGTCGGGCAGACCCACCCCCATGATCGTGACAGCGAGGGTCGCGTTACCAGAGAGGTCGACACGGTCACCGCTGCCCTCGCGACGCGGGTCATCGCTGTAGGAGGCCCGCCATCCCGGCAGACCGTCGCCGGCGAATTCCCACACCACGCGGTCGAATCCAGCCTGGCGTCCCACCCTCAGGTCGGTGAACAGCACGGGGCCACCGGTTGCCGTCCCGGTGTCGATATCGGTGTTCGCCGGGAATGCCTCGCGCGTGGCGGCCGCCGACTGCGACGGTGGGGTGGCGTTCGGGGCGCTCGGCCCGCCGGACGGTACCGGCGTGGCCTCGGTGACCGGGGCCGGCGACTCCCGGACCGAGGGTGCCGGTACCACGGGCTGGATCCGGTCGCCCCCACTCCACGGCGACCACACCACGAGTGCGATCAGCAGCGCCAGCCCCGAGGTCACGGCACCGGTGACGGCCGCGCTGACGATCCGGCGCCGGGCCCGCACGGCCGCGGCGACCTGGGCGCCGGCCCGCGGCCGGGCGATCAGCGCCGGCTGCTCGTCAGAGGCGACCTGCGTGATCGCCACCAAACCGGCGTCGTCGACCCCCGCAGTCCGCGACCCCAGCGTGTGCCGCAACGACTCCAGCGCACGGTGGGTCTGCGTCTTGACCGTGCCCTCACTGACGCCCAGCACCTGGGCGGTCTCGCTGACCGACATGTCCTCGAAGAACCGAAGGGCGACGACGGCCCGCTGCCCGCGTGGCAGGGACGCGACCGCCTGCCACGACGCGGTGTGGCGCAGGGCGATCGGTCCGGTGTCGCGGCCTCCCGGTTCGGGAAGAACGTCGACGAGCCGTTCGCGCCGCCGGGCCCGCCAGCGGCTGACGTGGCCGTTGACGATGGCCTGCCGGACGTAGGCCTCGGGGTCGCGGGCACGGGTGCTGATGTCGGGCCATCGGCTGCCGACCCGAACCAGCGCCTCCTGCACCAGGTCCTCCGGATCGCCCGACGGCCCCCCCACCCACGCGGCGAAGCGGACCAGCCGGGGCAGCGCGGACTCCACAAAGCCCTCGAAGGACTCCACCGCCACGCGATCGCTCACAACAGTCATGGTGACCTCCTCCGGCGCCGGGCGGAATGCCCGCACAGGTGAGACGCCGGAGGTCACGGATCGGTTGACAGCGAGCGGGTCAGTCCTCGGCTCGGTCGCGCAGGATCTGCTGCGCGGCCAGCTTGCCGGGCGCTCCCATCACGCACCCGCCGGGGTGGGTCCCCGACCCGGCCTGGTAGTAGCCGTCGATGGGGGTGCGGTAGCGGCTCCAGCCGGGTGCCGGTCGGAAGAAGTACATCTGCGGCGCCAGGAACTCCCCGGCGAAGATGTTGCCCTCGCTCAGCCCGGTGACCCTTTCGATGTCCAGCGGCGTGACGACCTCGCGGTGCAGCACCAGAGCGCCGAAGCCGGGGAAGAACGACTCCAGGGTGGCCTGCACGGTATCGCCGAGGTTGCCCCGCTCGCTGTCCCAGTCGCTGCCCCGCAGGTGGTAAGGCGCATACTGCACGAAGCACGACATCACATGTTTACCCGGTGGGGCCATATCCGGGTCGACGACGGACTGGATCGAGCAGTCCAGGTACGGGCGCTCGCTGAACCGGCCGTACTTGGCAGCGTCGAAGGCGCGCTCCAGGTACTCCACCGAGGGGCCGATGTTGATGAACCCCCGGTAGTGGTCGGCGGAACCCGGCAATGCCGGGTACTCCGGCAGCCCGTCGAGGGCGAAGTTGACCTTGGCGGAGGTGCCCTGGAACCGGAACCGGTTGATCGCCTCGACGAGGTCGGTAGGCAGCTCGCGGGGCTGCACCAGCTCGGTGAAGGTGCGGCGCGGGTCCAGTGCACTGACGACGGTGGTGGCCGAGAGCTCGGTCCCGTCGGCCAGCGCCACCCCGACGGCGCGGCCGTTGCGGGTGATGACCGAGTCGACAGCGGTGTCGAGCAGGATGTCTGCGCCGTAGGCCTGTGCTGCCCGCGCCAGCACCTGGGTGAAACCGCCGTTGCCGCCCTTGTGGAACGCCCACGAGCCGAGGTGCCCGTCGTGCTCGCCCAACGAGTGGTACAGCAGCACCAGCCCCGACCCCTGCGACATCGGGCCCACCTTGGTGCCGATGATGCCGGAGGAGGCGATGTAGCCCTTGATGATGTCGCTCTCGAAGTAGTCGTCGAGGAAGTCCGCAGCGCTGCCGGTCAGCAGCCGGACCAGATCGTGGACGACCTTCTTGTCGGCTCCGCCCAGATGGGACAACAGCCGGGCGACATCGGCGCGGTCGGCCGGATCGTCACTGAACAGGTCCGGCGGTGCGGCGTCGAGCAACGGCTTGACGACCTGGCACACCCGCTGCATGTCGTGCTCGTAGCGGTCCATGGCATCGGCGTCGTGCGGCGAGTGCCGCTTGATCTCCTGCAGGTTCTCGTCGCGGTCCGGGCCCAGCAGCAGGTAGTCGCCGTTCTCCATCGGCGCGAACGACGTCGCCATGACGATTGGCATGAACCCGTGCTTGACCAGCTCCAGCTCGTGGATGATGTCGGGCCGCAGCAGGCTCAGCGCGTAGGAGAACGTCGTGAAGTGATGACCTGGGAACAGCTCCTCGGTGATGGCCGCACCGCCGACCAGGTGCCGGCGCTCGACGATGAGCGTCTTCAGCCCCGCCTTCGCCAGGTAGGCGCCGTTGACGAGGCCGTTGTGCCCGCCGCCGACGACGATCGCGTCGTAGGTCTTGGTCGTGGTCATCCTCAGGCCGTCTTTCGCTCGGGGTTGAACAGCGGCAGCCGCGCCACGTCGGCGGCGACGGTGCGGTACTCGTGGTTGATGGTCAGTTCGAGGTTGACCCGCGAACCGGGCGCGGCGAGCGGCGGCCGGACCCGGGCCAGGGCGATGTGGCGCTGCAGCATCGGCGAGTACATCAGGCTGGTCGCATAGCCGACTCGCTCGCCGGCGTCGTCGTAGAGCATCGAGTCGTACTCCAGCGGCGTCTCGTCCTTGGGGGGGATCAGGCCGGCCTCGTTGTAGACCCGGTCGTAGTCCCGCCAGTCCAGGTAGAGCCCGACGGTGGCCCAGCGGGAGGTGCCGCCGGCGATCTCGCGGCGGATCGCGTCTCGACCGATGAAGGGCCGGTCGTCGGCGTCGATCCCGCGCAGCATCCAGCCGAACCCCAGTTCCTTCGCCGTGACCCGGTCGTGCTCGGTGTAGGCCAAGCGACTGGTGGAGAACTCCACGCCGATCAGCGCCAGCCCGGCTTCGATCCTCGCCATGCTCAACGCCGTGAGGCCGAACGGGCGCATGCCGTGCGGGGCGCCGGCGTCCATGATCTGGTCGAGCACGGCCAGCGCGTCCTCGGCGCGGACCCGGACCTCGTACCCCAGGTCACCGGTGTACCCGGTGCGCGAGACCGTGACCGGGGCTCCGCCCAGCTTGGTCTCGACAAGACCGAAGAACCCGAGATCGGTGACCTCAGGCGCCAGGGTCGCGAGCAGGACGCGCGAACGCGGACCCTGGATCGCCAGCAGTCCATAGTCGTCGCTGACGTCTGAGATCTCGACCCGCAGGCGCCCCACGAGGTCGGACAGGTAGCCCAGGTTGGGCTCGGCTGCAGTGAGGAAGAACTCGTTCTCGGAATGCCGGAACGCGACGCCGTCCTCCAGTACGTAGCCGGCGTCGTCGCTCCACACGGTGTACTGGGCGCGCCCCGGTCGGCAGCCACGGATGTCCCGGGTGAAGATCCCGGCCAGGAACGTCTCGGCGTCCTTGCCGCGTATCCAGTACTTGTACAGCGGAGATGTGTCGAAGAGCCCGGCGCTGTTGCGGATACCGAAATACTCGTGCTTGGCCGACATGTCGTACTGGGTGGCCGACAGGAAGCCGGCCCAGTGCTGCCAGAGGCCGGTCTTGTTCAGCTCGTCGAGTCTGGGATGAAACGGCGTTGTCCTGATCATGGGCCGGCTCCGTTATCAGCTGAGGTGTCACGCCACCCTAAGCACTGTTGGACAGGCGCGCAATAGGCTCGGTACGGTGGCGTGTGCCCCGGATGAGCCCCGCTGACCGCTACGAAGCGGTCGTCGATGCCGCGCTTCGGGTGATGCTGCGCAAGGGCATGGCCGGCACGACCGTCCGCGACGTCGCGCAGGAGATGGGAACCTCCAGTGGGCTGATCCATCACTATGTCTCCTCGATGGACGACTTGCTGGCCGCCGCTTTCGACCGGGCCGCCGGGGCGGACCTCGACGCCACCAGGGTCGCCATGGCGGCCGGGGGTGGGCCCGTCGCCCGGCTGGCGGTGTTCTTCACCGTCTATGCCCGGGCCGAGAAGGACTGGGCCTTCCAGCTGTGGCTGGATGCCTGGGCGGAGGCGGCGCGTCGCCCGGCGGTGCGGGAGATCTCCTACCGGTTGAACGTCGCCTGGCAGCAGTTGTTGGCCGGCACGATCCGCGCCGGCGTCTGCGAGGGCGCGCTGGTGTGCGCGGACCCGGACGCCTCGGCGTGGCGGATCCTGTCGCTGCTCGACGGGTTGACGCTGCAGGCGGTGGCGCATCGGGTGGCCATTGACCGCGACAGCGTCATCGCCTGGTCGAGCGCCTATGCCGAGACCGAATTGGGCCTGCCGCTGGGCGCTCTGGGGCAGTTGGTCAGCAGGGCAGGTTGACGGTGACGGTGGTGACGACCGGCGGGCCCATCGCAAAGTCGGCCCATACCGGCCGGTCGATGTAGGACAGGGTGCCGGGGGTGCGCTGCCAGTACACCTCCGCCGCACAGCCGTCGCGCAGCACCACCCTGGCCGCACCGAACCAGTTATCTGGTGAGTTGGGCCGGACGTCACTGACGATCCCGCCGACCTCGCTGACCTCGTCGAGGGTGAGCCCGTCGATATCGCCGGCGCCCACGCTGCGGTTCTGCGCCGGTGCCATCCGGTCGAGGCTGCCGCCCACCCGCATAGGAGCCGGCCGCAGGTCGCATGCCACCCCCGGGATCGACACATTGGCATGATCGAGCAGGCCGTCGAGGTCGGTATCAGCCAGCAAGGCCCGGATGTCGCCCCGCGTCTGCCCGGCGATCGGGATCCGGTCGCCGTCGTAGTACTGCCAACCGTCGGGCACACCGGCGGTGCGGCTGAACGGCTGCCCCAGCTTGACTCCGAAGCCGGTCGGCGTGGCCCCGACACCATCCAGGCCGACGGTCACGACCATGTCGTCGCGGACCCAGACCCACACCGTGGGCTGGGTTCGGTCTGTCGCCTCGTACTGAACGCATCCAGCCATGTCGTCGCGAGCGGACACCCGCAATCCGCTGTCCCAGCCGGATGCATCGACGTAGAGCTGCCGATACTCCCGGCTGGACATTCCGAGACGCACCTCTGCGACGCCAGTCCACCCCAGCGTCGCCGGTGCCACCGACGAGGGAGCAGCGGTCGGCGAGCCGCTGGATGACGGGGTCGCGCGGTCCTGCTCGGGAGCCGGTTCCCGCAGGGAGAGCACACCGACCGCAAGCAGGCCGACGGCCAGCGCCCCTGCCAGGGCGCGCAGTCGCGGTCGACGCGGTCGCGCCGGACCGGGCACAAGGTCAGCGGGGGCGGCGTCGCCGGGTTCGACGATCTCACCCCGCACCCCGCCGTTCACCCGCTCACCCGGCTGTCACAAGTCCGGCCGAGCACCACAGAGTTGATGATGCGCTCCTCGGGGGGCACGGGCCCACTGATGGCGACGTCGAGGCCGGCCTGGCGCACCCGGGGGTTGTCGGAGCGCACGGTGAACGTCCGCCCGTCCGCGAGGCGCACCTCGCTCTGCCACTCCTGACCGATGCGCTGCCATGACGTGACCCGTGTCCGCTCGGCACCCAGGGCAGCCACCGCCTCCTTGATGCTCTGCCCGGCCGTCGGGCCGTTGACAGTCCGGGTGGCACCGATGCCCACCACCGTCTCCTCGAGGACGTAGGCGTAGTACTGCCGCTGGGCGGTGTAGATCCGGCACGGCGCGCGCACGATCGTGGCGAGGTCCCAGCCCGGCAGCGCTTCCACCTCGGCCGAGGACATGCCAAGTGACAGCCCGAGGAATGAGCTGTCGTCGATGGCTGGTGCGGGCGGCACGACCTGCGCGTCGACCGTGTCGAACTCGCATTCGTCACCGGCGCGGGTGCCGACCGAGGCGAAGTCCAGGATGCCGTCGGCGTCGCTGTCGGCAATGGTGACGATGACATCCGGCTCGGCGATCCTTCGCGCCACCGGGACGGGGGCGCCAGGATCCATCGTCCATCCATCCTGTCCAGCTCCGGTGAGATCCAGCCGCCCCCCGACAGCAACCCCGAAAGCGGTCGGCGTGACGGTCGCACCCGGTGCGCCGTCCCCCAGGGCGACCGTGACCACCCGGCCACCGCGCACCCACACCCAGGGCCGGCCCGACTGGTTCAGCTGGTAGGCCGTGCACTTGCGTTCCTCGTCGCGGCCCAGAATGGTCATGCCGCTGTCCACCGGCCCGGAGGTCGCGGCGTGCAGATGTCGGTAGTCGGCAACCGCCATGCCGAGCCGAACGGCGCCGAGGCCGGACTGGCCGAGGGCGATGTCGACCTCCTTCGCCGCACCGACCGACGGCGACGTCGCGGCGCTGTCCGGGGCCGGCTGCGGCTCGCCTGAGTCCACTGGCGCAGCTGCGGGTGGTCGGACCATGACGACGGCGACCACGAGTGCGACAACGGATATCCCGAGCAGCGCAGCCGCGCCACCAGGTCCTAGCACCGGCGGCCGGAATCCACTGTCGCCGTCGTGGCTATCGGCGGTGCCTGCACGACGGCGCCAGGACCGGCGGTGAACACCCGGCACGCTGCCTGGGGTGACGATCCCTGCCCCACCCGCAGCGCGGGGGTGGCCGTGTCGATGCCGACGGTGACCACCCGGCCCTCGCCCACTCACATCCACGTCGGGGGAACCAGCAGCGCCAGAAGGGTTGCCGGGTGTCATCACCCACCACCGCAGGTCGATCCCAGCACGATGTCGTGCACGACGTTGTCCATCGGGTCGGTCGAAGCGACGAGCGGGATGTCCAGCTGCGGCGTCACCACGAGTTCGGGAAAGGCCGTCAGGATGAACACGCGTCCCGCCGCGTCACGAAGCGTGAACTCCAGCAGGTCCTGCGGTGAGGGAGACTCCACGTTCACCTGATCGGGTCCCATGACCGCAGATACCTCGGCCACGGTTTGGCCAACTGCCGCGCCGCCCACCACTGCGGGTGCCGACAACCCGATCACGGCGTTGTCGACGGCATAGGCGCGCAACGAATCACCGTGGACGAACAGTCGACACGTTCCAGCTGCCCCGATGTCCCGCTCGGACCACCCGGCGACGGCGAGGACCTCCAGGGGTGCCATTCCGATCTCGACGGCCTGCAGCGAGTCACCATCGATCGCGGGCCCGGCCCCATTGCCGTCGATGGGGCTCACTGAGTCTGTCCCGATCTCACAGGCCTGCCCCGGCACCGTGGCGATCCCTGCGTAGTCGAGCCGCCCGTCGGCGTCGGTGTCGGCCAAGGTCGTGACCCGGTCGTCGGCGGCGAACGTGGCGATCGGGACCGGCGCCGCCGCGTCCCAGGCCCAGCCTTGCAACCGCTCATCGGAGCTGCTCAGGGTGTCCCCGAATGTCACCCCTGGCCACGTCGCGATACGCGCTGGGGCGCCGTTGGCTGCGACCGAGACCGAGACCACCCGGGCATCAATGGTCCACACGGTGGCTGTGGTGGCGTCATCCCTCGACCACCGGTACAGCTGACAGCCGTGGGTGGAATCCGTGTACGAGCTCCACAGCGGGTCGTTGAAGAGGCACGGGCCGCCGCACGCCGCACGACGGAAGTCGCTCCCCCACTGGCCGAGTTGGGCCTCGGCGAAGCCGAGCAGACTGACGGTGATGGGCCCGGAGTCCCCCGGTGGAACGGCGGGCACGCCGGCGTCGGAGCCGGCTTCGGCGGGACGGTCGGGCTGTCGCAGGGCGAGCACGGCGGTCACCAGGAGACCGACCACGAGGCACGAAGCGACGACCCGGCCATGGCGGCCCCGGCGAACTGTCGACGGGGCCTCGACGTCGTCGGCTACCTCGTAGTACCCCCCCGCCGGCGCTCCCACGTCGACCGCCGGCCCGTCGCGGGATCAGTCGAGGTAGTCGCGCAGGACCTGCGAGCGGCTGGGGTGGCGCAGCTTCGACATCGTCTTGCTCTCTATCTGCCGAATCCGCTCACGTGTCACCCCGTAGACCTTGCCGATCTCATCCAAGGTCTTGGGCTGCCCATCGGTGAGGCCGAAGCGCATGCTGACCACCCCGGCCTCGCGTTCGGACAGCGTGTCGAGGACCGAGTGCAGTTGCTCCTGGAGGAGGGTGAAACTGACGGCGTCGGCGGGGACCACGGCCTCGGAGTCCTCGATGAGGTCGCCGAACTCACTGTCGCCGTCCTCGCCGAGCGGCGTGTGCAGCGAGATCGGCTCCCGGCCGTACTTCTGCACCTCGACGACCTTCTCGGGCGTCATGTCCAGCTCGACGGCCAGCTCTTCCGGCGTGGGCTCCCGGCCGAGGTCCTGCAGCATCTGCCGTTGCACCCGGGCGAGTTTGTTGATGACCTCGACCATGTGCACCGGGATCCTGATGGTCCGCGCCTGGTCGGCCATGGCGCGGGTGATGGCCTGCCGGATCCACCACGTGGCGTAGGTGGAGAACTTGTAGCCCTTGGTGTAGTCGAACTTCTCGACCGCGCGGATCAGGCCGAGGTTGCCCTCCTGGATGAGGTCCAGGAACAGCATGCCGCGGCCCGTGTAGCGCTTGGCCAGGCTGACCACCAGCCGGAGGTTGGCCTCCAGCAGGTGGTTCTTGGCACGGCGACCGTCCTCGGCGATCCACCACAACTCGCGCTTGATCTTGGGTTCGAGGTCGGGCTCGTTGGCCATCCGCTCCTCGGAGAACAGGCCGGCCTCGATCCGCTTGGCGAGCTCGACCTCCTGCTCGGCGTTGAGCAGTGCGACCTTGCCGATCTGCTTGAGGTAGTCCTTGACCGGGTCGGCGGTGGCGCCGGCCTGGATGACGGTGGGTGCCGGATCGTCGTCGTCAAGGTCGGTGATGACGAAGGCGTCCTCCTCGCCCTCCTCGACGACGGCCTTCTCGACCAACGGCGGCTTGACCACGTCGTCGACCACCACGGGCACGGCATTGTCGGCGCCGTCCACGCTGTCGGTTGCATCCGCGCCCGGGGCGACCACCAGCACGTCTGGGTCGACGACTTCGGCCTCGACCAGCGCCACCGGGTCCGGATCGACAAGGTCGCCGGGATCCAGGTCCGCGGGATCCAGGTCCGGGTCGACCCGGGAGAGATCGGGAGCGACTGAGCCGTCGGCGGGCCCGGCGCCAGCCGCAGCGCCGGCCGGCACGGGAGCGGCAACCGTCTTGGCCCGTGACCGTCGAGCCGGCGCATCCTTGCCCTTGGCGGCCGGCGCATCCTTGCCCTTGGCGGCCGGCGCATCCTTGCCCTTGGCGGCCGGCGCATCCTTACCCTTGGCGGCCGGCGCCTTCGGCTTGGCCGTTGCGGGAGCTTCCGACTGGTCGGGGACGGCTACGAGGGTCGGGCCGGCCTCTGGCGAGGCTGGCGTCTTGCGCCGGCGCCGCTTGACGTCGGCCGCCTCCGGGTCCGACGAAGAGTCGGGAGCGGAGTCGACCGAGGCCGTCACGGTGGCTGGAGCCGACCTGCCTGCCGCGATGGAACGGGCGGACGGCAGTCCGGCGGTGCGGAGTGGGTGCTGAGACGACACGCACTGCCCTTCGTCAGGGGGTGGAAGTCACGGGTGGGTCGGCGAGAGGCGACCGCGATCTCCAAGTCTACGGCGCCAGTCGTGTGCCCGTCACATCAACGTCAACGCTCGTGATGCCTCGCCTAGTTCCGACGGAGGTCCAACGGCGGTTTCGTCATGCAGGACCAGCTTTGACTGCCAGGACGGGGCACGTCGCGTCGAGCAGGATGCTCTGTGCATTGGAGCCCAGCAAGAGCTTTCCGACCGGTGACCGGCGGCGCAGCCCGATGACGATGAGATGTGCCGAGACCTCCTCGGCGACCCGGAGCAGGTCCTCCACCGGATCGGTGAGTCGCTCCGGGTGTCGGATCTGATGCGTCAACCCCGCCGTGGTCAACCTTGTCAGGTGGGCCGCGAGGTCGCGCTCTGCTTCGGTCTTCTCAGCCGAGCCGGGGTCCTGTCGGCTGCTGACGACCACCAGGTCGAGCGAGCGGAGGATTGCCTCGGCGACCCCGGCGTCAAGAGCCGCACGTCCCTCTCGGGTCGGGATGTATCCGACGACGACGGTCAACCCCTACCTCCTGCGACAGTGCCACGATGCGCACGCCGATGTGCGGTTCGCGCGATTCGATCAACCTACCCCAACCCCTCGTCGGGAGCACTGCCACCACGAAGCCGGTTCAGACGGCTTGCCTGAGCCGGCAGCGCAAGGCCTCTGTCACGACCCGCCCGACGGCGGCGGTCTCAGTGAGGAAGCCGTCGTGGCCCGCCCGTGACGCCACGACGACCGGGCCGGAAGCCCCGGGCACCCCGGCCGCAATCCGTTCGGACTGCGGCACGGGGTACAAGCGGTCGGAGTCGATGCCGATCACGGTGGTGTGGGCCTGGACGAGTCCGAGCGCCATCTCGACGCCACCCCGGTCGCGGCCGACATCGTGGGAGTTCATGGCTTCGGTCAGCACCACATAGGAGCCGGCGTCGAACCGGGTCGCCAGCTTGCCCGCCTGGTGGTCGAGGTAGGACTCGACGGCGTATCGACCACCCGTCGCCGGATCCTCACCCGGCTGCGGGCTGCGGCCGAACCGGTCGTCGAGATCCTCGCCGCTTCGATAGGTGACGTGGGCGATTCGTCTGGCGATACCCAAACCCGTGGTCGGCAACCGATCGCCGGGGGCGTCGTAGTAGTCACCGCCGGCCCAGTGCGGGTCCGACCGGATCGCGGCCAGCTGGGGTGCGCACCACGCGATCTGGTCGGCCGATGCGGCCGCGGTGGTGGCCAGCGGCACGGCGCGGGCGACCCGGTCGGGGTGGCCGACCATCCACTCCAGCACCCGCATGCCGCCCATCGAGCCGCCCAGGACCAGCGCCCAGTGGTCGATGCCCAAGACGTCTGCGAGCGCCGCCTCGGCCGCAACCTGGTCCCGCACCGTGATCCGTGGGAACCTGCCGCCCCAGGCTCTGCCGTCAGGGGCCGGCGAGGAGGGACCGGTGGTGCCCTGACAGCCCCCGAGGACGTTCGGGGTGACGACGAACCATCGAGAGGGGTCCAGCGCAGCCCCCCGTCCAACCAGGCCTCCCCACCAGCCCGGGGTGGGGTGGCCCGGGCCGGCCGGGCCGCTGACGTGTGAGTCGCCGGTCAGGGCGTGCAGGACGAGGACGGCGTTGTCCCGCGATGGCGAGAGCTCACCCGCGGTCTCGTAGGCCACCGTCACCGACGGCAGGACCGCACCGCTGTCCAGGGTGAGGTCACCGACGGCGGCGAAGCGTCGGTCACCGGCCGGGTCCCCGTCCCGCCACGCCCACATCAGGCTTCCTTCGCCGCCCGGAACCCCGCGTCGAGGTCGGCGAGGATGTCGTCGATGCCCTCGATGCCGACTGAGAGCCGGACCAGTCCCGGGGTGACCCCAGCGGTGGCCTGCTCGTCCGGCGTCAACTGGCTGTGAGTGGTCGAGGCCGGGTGGATGACCAGGCTGCGGACATCGCCGATGTTGGCGACATGGCTGTGCAGTTCCAGGGCCTCGACGAATCGCTTGCCCGCCGCCAGGCCGCCGGCGATCTCGAAGGCCAGCACCGAGCCGGGGCCGAGCGGTGCGTACTTCTGCGCCAGCGGGTACCACTTGCTGCTCGGCAACCCGGCGTAGGCGACGCTGAGCACCTCGTCGCGACCCTCCAGCCACTGCGCCACGCGCTTGGCGTTGGCGACGTGGCGTTCCATCCGCAGACTCAGCGTCTCGATGCCCTGGACCAGCAGAAACGCGTTGAACGGGCTCAACGCGGTGCCGAGGTCGCGCAGCAATTGGACCCGGGCCTTGAGGATGAACGCCAGGTTGGCGCCCAGCGCGCTGCCGACCCCGAGATCACGGGCGTAGACCAGACCGTTGTAGCTCTGATCGGCCGTGTTGTAGTTGGGATAGCGAGCAGGGTCAGCGGCGAAGTCGAACCTGCCACCGTCGACGATGACGCCGCCGATGATCGTGCCGTGCCCGCCGAGGAACTTCGTCGCCGAGTGCACGACGACGTCCGCCCCCCACTCCAGCGGGCGGATGAGGTAGGGCGTGGCGACGGTGTTGTCGACGACCAGCGGTACCCCCACCTCGTGCGCGACGGCAGCGACGCCCTCGATGTCGAGCAGGTCCTGCTTGGGATTGGAGATCGTCTCGCCGAAGAACGCCTTGGTGTTGGGGCGCACGGCGGCCCGCCAGGAGTCCAGGTCGTCGGGGTCCTCGACGAACGACACCTGGATCCCCAGCTTGGGGAAGGTGTAGTGGAACAGGTTGTAGGTGCCCCCGTAGAGGCTGGGGCTGGAGACGATGTGGTCGCCGGCCTCGGCCAGGTTGAGCAGGGCCACGGTCTCGGCGGCCTGGCCGCTGGAGACCAGCAGCGCCCCGACACCGCCCTCCAGGCTGTTGATCCGCTGTTCGACGGCGTCCTGGGTGGGATTCATGATCCGGGTGTAGATGTTGCCGAACTCTTTGAGCGCGAAGAGGTTGGCGGCGTGGTCGGTGTCACGGAAGGCATAGGCAGTGGTCGCGTAGATGGGTAGGGCGCGCGCACCGGTCGTGGGGTCGGGCGCAGCCCCGGCGTGGATCTGGCGGGTTTCGAAGGACCAACCTGTCGTCATCAGTTCTCCTGGGGGTCAGCTGAAGGGGTGAGTGCAGCGACAGCGCTCATCCGCAGGGCCCGAGGAGACGGCACGATCAATGCTGATGCGCCCACTGGGGTCCTCCGGTCGACCAGGGCCCCGAAGGGCCGCGCTTGCTGCCGTCGTGCGACGGCAACCAGGTCTCCATCCGGGGCACCCCACCGCGGAGGAGGGTTGCCGACCAGCAAGCCGGGGCTTGTCGCTGGTGCTCATGACCTGGTGGGAGGATAGATCGTGTCTCATCAGGTGTCACGCACGTCTCAGCATTCGGATTGTCGTGCACTTCGCTGAGCTCGCCATCGCGTCGTCGCGGTTGGCCGAGACGCGTTCCCGGCTGGCGAAGACAGCCATCATCGCCGAGGTCCTGCGGCGGCTCGCCCCCGCCGAGGCGCCGATCGTGGTGCCCATCCTCGCCGGGCAGTTGCGGCAGCGGCGGACCGGGATCGGGTACGTCGGGGCGGGGCAACGACCGCCCGCAGCCGCGACGGCCACCCTGGATGTCATGGCGGTCGACGCGGTGTTCGAGGCGGCCGGGTCAGAGCGGGGGCCTGGTGCTGCGGGCCGTCGGGCCCAGGCGTGGACGGACCTGCTGGCGGCCGCCACCACCGTCGAGCAGGATCTGCTGATCGGCCTGGTGACCGGGGACGTCCGGCAGGGCGCCGCCGCCGGGGTGCTGACCGAGGCACTCGCCGCCGCAACCGGGGTACCAGCCCCCGAACTGCGCCGGGCGGTGACGATGGCGGGCAGCCTGACCGATGTCGCCGTCGCGGTCCTGGCCGATGGGCCGCCGGCCCTCGCGAACTTCGCGGCGCGGCCGGGGCGGCCGCTGGCGCCGATGCTGGCCGCTTCCGCACCGAGCGTGGCGCAGGCGCTGGAACGTACCGGGCCGGCGCACGTGGACTGGAAACTCGACGGTATCCGGGTGCAGGCGCACGTCCTGCCGGCCGGGACCGGGTCGGCGACCCGTGAGGTGCGGCTGTTCACCCGGTCGCTGGAGGAGATCACGGATCGCGCGCCCGCCGTGGTGGCCACGCTGCGCGCCCTCGCGCAGCCCTGCATCCTCGACGGTGAACTGTTGGTGCTCGCCGGTGACGCCCGGCCGGCACCCTTCCAGCAGACCGCCTCCCGCGTGGCCAAGAAGGCAGCGACCGGTCCCGACCCGCTGACCTACGTCGTGTTCGACCTCCTCGGCGTCGGTGAGCGCGACCTGCTCGATGAGCCGTTGCAGCAGCGCCGGGCGGAACTGGATCGGCTCGTGGTCACGGACCTGCTCGCCGCTGCCGCGGTGGGTCCACTGGCCGGAGCGGTGGTCACCGCACCTCAGCTGCGTTGCGATGACGGCCTCGCGAACAGCGACGCCGCTGCCGGCTTCGCCGGTACGGCATTGGCGCGCGGCCATGAGGGCGTCGTCGTCAAAGCCGCCGGGTCCGCGTACGCCTCCGGGCGACGCGGTAGCTCGTGGATCAAGGTCAAGCCCCGGGAGACCCTCGATCTGGTGGTGCTCGCGGTCGAGTGGGGGTCGGGGCGCCGCCGTGGCTGGCTGAGCAATCTCCACCTGGGCGCTCTCGACGCCGACGGCAGCTACGGCGACCCCGGCGGCTTCGTCACGCTCGGCAAGACCTTCAAGGGCCTCACCGACGCCATGCTCGCCTGGCAGACCGAACGACTTCTCGACCTGGCCGTCGACCGCGGCCAGTGGCGGGTCGACGTCCGGCCGGAGCTGATTGTGGAGGTCGCTTTCGACGGTGTACAGACGTCGCCCCGTTACCCGGCGGGCCTGGCGCTGCGGTTCGCCCGCGTGCTGCGGCACCGGCCGGACAAGTCCGCGACGCAGGCCGATACGGTTGCGGCCGTGCGAGCCATTCATCAGCGCGGTACTGACATCACTGTTCACTGACGCCGCTGCCCGCCCAGTCCGGTGGGACCGCTCGGTCGAGCAGCTGCGCCACGAGGACCGCCAGCCGGTGGCCGGGCGCCACGGCAAGGCAGCGGGCCAGCAGGTCGTTGGCCGCGGCACCCGCACCGGACACCCACGCCAACCAGGCGTGGAGCGCGAGCACGGCGGCGAGATCCGCACCGCTCAGGTATGTCGCCATGGTTCGCAGAACTGGAGCTACCCGGACCACCGCGCCGGCGCACGAAGCATCCCGGAGGACCGGTTCCAGATCTCCGACTCCCCCCGCCACCAGTGCCTCCGGCACCAAGTGCGCCGACGGCAGTACGGCCACCATGCACGCGTCGCGGAGCTTCATGTCATCGGTCCAGCCCGCGGCCAGTCGCCCGGTACGGCTGGCGGATGGCAGCTCGCCGGCACGCTGGTACCCGTCGACGATCGCGACCCACTCCGCCAGAAGTCGTCGTCGGCCGGCGGCGCCTGCCGCGGCGCCGGCGCCCCGCCGCCAGCGCATGGCAGCGGTCCGCGCGGATCGCCGGGCGTTGGCCGGAGCCTTGGCCAGCACCGGTTCCAGCCCCATTCGGTCAGGTGCGGGGCTGCGGCCCCGCACGACGAAGTCGACGGCCACCGGACGGCTGCGCGCCTCGGCGAGCTCCAGGCCCTCGGCCGGACAGCATGTCTCCCCCAGACACTTCAGGGATCGCCACCGGCTCGGTCCGATGTGCAGCAAGTCGACGATCTCGATGCCATCGGCGAGCGCGGCTCGCTCGACGGCGGCGAGCACGGCCGCGGCAGCGTGACCAAGCGGGTCAGGAGGATCGGCGCCGTCGTAGAGCGCGAGGACCACGCTCTGGTCGCCGTCGGTCAGGAGAGCGGCGACCAGCCGGTCGGCGATGGCCCACGACGGGTCAGTGATCAGCCCTTCGTCGGGCACATCGATCCGGGTGACGACACCCAGCCGCCCACCGTGACGCAGGCCGATCCCGACCAGTGACGCGGCCGGTTCGTGCCCCAGCAGATAGGGGATCGCCGCGACGATGTCAGCGGGGCCCGACAGGGAGATCCGCGTGTGCGCGGCGGGCGGAGTCTGAGCCGTATCGGTCGGCCGTCGCCCACTGCTCGGGCCGATTGGTTGGGATCGTGTCGTCGCATCTGGCATGGCGGCCACGCTGCCCGGGACCACCCTGCCGGTGTTATGCGCTCACCCCGCCGCTGTGGACCCGCAGGTCGGCGTCGGGTGTGGATACGTCGCAGGCCCGCTCAGATCTGACCCGGCCGTTCCTGCTCGGCCAGAAAACGCTCCAGCTCGGCACCCAGCTCGTCACCGGTCGGCAGATCGTTGAGCCGCTCGGGGTCGGCAATGACAGCGTCGTACTGCCGCTCCAGCTGGGTGACGACCGCAGCGACCTCGCCCGACTTGGCCACCTCGGTGTCGATCTCGGTGCGGGTGCGGACCGCCCCCGCCCGCAGCTCGTCGGTGTCCAGCCGCAGCGTGGCTGCGGCCGCCACATTCTCGACCAGGACCGCCGCGGCCTCCGGGTAGTCGCTCTGCGCGATGTAGTGGGGCACCGTGACCGTGAAGGTCACCGCGTCGTGACCCGACTGACCCAGGCGGTACTCCAACAGCGCTGCGGCGTGACCCGGCACCTGAACCTGGCCGACCCACGATCTCGACCCTCGGACCAGTTCCGAGCGGGTGCCGTGCAGGATCACGCCCGAGGGCCGGGTGTGCGGCACGCCCATCGGGATGGCGTTCATGCCGACCACCAGCCGAACGTCGAGTTCACTGACGATCTCGCGGACCGCCGTCGTGAAGCCCTCCCAGCGAAAGTCCGGCTCGAGGCCGTGCAGGAACAGAAAAGCGGTGCCGGAGCGGTCGTTGAGCAGGTCGAGGACCAGCTCCGGGTCGTCGTAGCCCTCCCAGTGGTCGACGTTGAACTGCATCGCGGGCCGGCGCCCGCGGTAGTCGAGCAGCGCGTCGGCATCGAAGCGGCCGACCTGCGCGCCCGGACCGGCCACCTCCAGGATGGCCGCGGTGGCCAGCCGGCCCGCGTTGCCCGCATCGACGAAGCCGCTGAGGTGATGCACCAGGACCAGACCCCTGGGAATGTCCGAAGCGTCGAGGGTGTAGAGCGACATGCCGGTCCTTCCGGGTGCCACGCCCGCGGGTCGGGCGGCGGCGGTGGGTCCACACAGGATCGCACTCCGAGCCGATCCACCGCAGTCCACGGCCCCCGGCAGGTCGATAGGGTGGGTCGACGTGAGCGAGACGCCTACCATCGCATTCCCCACGCCCACCCCGCGCCCGGTCCGAAGGGTGGCGATGCTGACCGCCGGTGGGCTCGCCCCGTGCCTGTCCTCGGCCGTCGGCGGACTGATCGAGCGCTACACCGAGATCGCTCCCGAGATCGAACTCATCGGATACCTCGACGGCTACGCCGGCCTGTTGACCGGTCGCTCGATCCCGGTGACCGACGAGGTCCGGGCCGGCGCCCACCTGCTGCACCGCTTCGGCGGCAGCCCGATCGGCAACAGTCGCGTCAAGCTGACCAACGCCGCGAACCTCGTCGAGCGCGGACTGATCAGCGAGGGCGCGGACGCCCTTGCCGTCGCCGCTGCCCAGCTCACTGCCGACGGCATCGACGTACTGCACACCATCGGCGGCGACGACACCAACACGACCGCCGCCGACCTCGCCGCCTACCTCGGCGCCAACGGCTACGAGCTGACCGTGGTCGGCTTACCGAAGACGGTTGACAACGACGTGGTACCGATCCGGCAGAGCCTCGGGGCGTGGACCGCCGCCGAACAGGGCGCACTGTTCGCCCGTAACGTCATTGCCGAGCACTCGTCCAACCCTCGGATGCTGCTGGTTCACGAGGTGATGGGACGCAACTGCGGATGGCTGACGGCGGCGACGGCCGGGAAGTACCGGGAGTGGTTGTCCCGGCAGACCTTCCTGCCCGGGTTCGGCAACGACTCACGGCGCTGGGACGTCCACGGCGTCTATCTGCCGGAGCGCGAGTTCGACGTCACCGCCGAAGCCGACCGGCTGCGGCGGGTGATGGACGAGATCGGGTGCGTCAACCTCTTCGTCTCCGAGGGTGCCGGGGTGTCGACGATCGTCTCGGAGTTGGAGCGAGCCGGCGAGGAGGTGCTGCGAGACCCCTTCGGCCACGTCAAGCTCGACACGATCAACCCGGGTGGCTGGTTCGCCAAGCAGTTCGCGGCCCGGATCGACGCCCAGAAGACCATGGTGCAGAAGTCCGGCTACTTCTCCCGATCGGCAGCCGCCAATGTCGACGACCTGAGACTGATCAAGTCCTGCACCGACCTCGCCGTCGAGTGCGCCCTGCGAGGTGAGGCCGGCGTCATCGGGCACGACGAGGAGCGGGGTGGGCGGCTTCGGGCCATCGAGTTCGAGCGGATCAAGGGCGGGCGCGAGTTCGACCCGACCGTGACGTGGTTCGCCGACCTGCTGCGGGCGATCGGGCAGGACTGAGCCACCTGGCCGGACCGAACCGGAGGCCTGACCGACTCACCGGGTGAAGAACAACGCCCACGTCATGAGGCGACCAATGTCCCGGGGCGCGGTGTCGCGCACCCGCAACGTCCACGTCCCCGTCACGGCAGTGCCGACCAGGGCCGCCAGAGCGGGGGTCGTGGTCGCGTCGTAGGCCGCCACGATGTCGTCCCGCGACCCGCCGGTGCGCTGATGCAGCGGCACCGCCGCGCCGGACGGTGCGACCAGGTCGACAGACAGGTCACCGATGAACGTGTGCCTGATGTCGACCTCGACCCGGATGGCGAGCACCGTGCCCGCCTCGCTGACCGTGATCGAGTCCGACACCCCGGCGGCTCTGTTGTCGGGAATCGCGAGATTGGGGCTGGAGCGCCGTTCGATGACCTGCTCCGCGGGCATGGCGCGCACCTCCAGCCACCATCTGTCCAGGCGCCCGGTGCTGCCGCCGGCCGTGTCCACGACGCGCAATGTCCACGTCCCGGTCACCGGCCGGTTCAGCAGCGGCGCCAGCACTGCGGCACCGGCCGCCGAGTCATAGGTGACGTGCAGGTCGTCGGCTGTGCCGCCCGTGCGGTCCCGCAACGTGACGGCCGTACCGTCGGGAGCGACGAGCACCACTCGCAGATCACCGACGGTCGAGTGCAGGATGTCGACGGTCACGGCGAGGCCGGTGAGCAAGCCCTGCGCGCTGACCTCGACTTCGCTGCTCGCGCCGGCCGGGTCACCATCGGGGATGAGCAGATCGGCCTCGGAGCCGAAGCCGCTCGGCGTGGCGGCGCCCGTGCTGAACTGGATCTGAGGACCGGGGGCACCGACGTCGCGCAGGACCAGCCCGGAGTCCGAACCGTCCCACAGCCGGCTCGCCGGCGTGGTGGTGCTGGACAGCACGATCCCGGAGCCGGCGACGAAGAGATCGGTGGCGTCGCCGAGGTTGCGGTTGTGCTCCAGGTCGAGGTGGCCGTCCGCTTGCAGGAGCGACACCTGGTAGTGCCGCTCCCGCGTGCCGTCCTCCCACTCGTTGGAGCCGAGCGTGTCGCAGTGGTACACCGCCAGCCCGCTGGCGGGCAGCGCAGTGTCGCGGCCGGTCGCGGTGCGATTCTCCACCAGGAAGTACTCGTTCGGCCGGTTGGTCTCGAACTTCAACAGGCGTGCGGGCTGACCGGCACCCGCGGTGTACTGCCCCGGACTGTTGATCACGATCACCTCGTCGCACCAGCCCACCAGGTCCCGCAAGTACGCGCACACCGCGGCGGGCGAGCGGCCGCTGCCCAAGTGGTTGCCCGAGCCCATCAGGCAGAACGAGCCGATGCCGGCGCTCTCCTCAAGGTCGCCGTCGCGCTCGCCGTAGTCGTAGATGTCGGGAAAGCGGCACAGCAGGTGCCCGCTCTCGTGGCAGAACGTGCCGATGCTGAGGTCGACGGCGTTACGACCCATGCTCGTGAGCATGTAGAACCGCGTCCGCATCGAACCGAACGTCATCACCCGCTGCGCGTTGTGGGGCCATAACTCGCCCTGGTAAAGGGTCCGGCCAGCATAGAGGAAGTTGACGGCGTCGACGGTCCGCTCGCCGAGGGAGTCGAAGTCGGCCAGGTTGACGCCAAACTGCGTGACCGCCGCGGTCAACGCGTCGGGGACCAGCGAGTTCTGGATGTAGAACGCCTGCGGCTGCGGCAGCCTCACGGGTCCGACGACGACATTGCTGTAGTCGAGCTTGCCTGCGGACGCTTCCAGGTAGTAGTCGCGCACCGAACCACGATTGCCGCTGCGGCTGTAGCCAGGCGCATTCAGCAGGGCCGTCACATCTGCCGGCGTGACGGTCGAGGTCACGTCGGAGAATTCCACGAGCACCGTGAGGCCCTTGACCGCGCCCTGGCTGACGCGTCGACCGGTCAGCAGGCCACGGTTGGCGCCGAACGTTCGCGACATGCCGGCGTGCGGTGCCGCCGGCGGACGTAGCGTGCGGTACCGGGAACCGGCGACCTCCGCCCGCACCGATGCGGACTCCCTGAGATGCCGCCGCAGCCCCGGCGGCGGCGGCTTGTCGACCGGCACACCGGAGGACACCAGCCGCCCCTCGGTGCGCAGTGCATAGCACCACAGCCCGACGTCGGTGTCGTTGACCACCGTGAACCCTGACACCGTCTCGTAGCGGGCATGGAACTCATCGCCGGAGACGACGAGTTCGATCGACCCGTCACGATGCGGGAAGGTCAACGTCTCCCCGAAAATTGCACTCATCCTGGCCTCCGGAGTTTGGTCCACTGTGATCTGAATCACCATAGTCGTCATCAAGGCCGCTGTGTCCCGAATCGGCCGCCCCGGCTCTGCGCAGAGGCGGTCGGGCTACTCATGAGTTAGGCTGACCACGTCCGGCGGCCCCAAGGTCGCCCCCACCCGCGGCCGTAACGCCGCGAGGTCGCTCGAATGATGTGATCGCGGAACTTCGTGGTGCGCTGATCGACGCGGCCCATCGAAGGAGCTCTATCACCATGTCCTCATTCAGTACGTCTGTGCCGGGCCGCGCCCCGAATCGATCGGCGGGCGGTCCCCGGCGTCGCCCCACCGGCGGCCCCCGTCGGCGCCCGAGCGGCGCATCCGCACCCCGCGTGCCCCAGCCGTCGGCCCTTGACCTGGCGCTGGACGCGGCGGCCGCCGCCCCACAGCCCACTCCCCCATCGTTTCGTGGGTTCGGCCTCGCCGAGCCGATGATCATTACCCTCGAACGACGAGGCATCACGGTGCCGAGCCCGATTCAGGCACGCTCGCTGCCCGACGCACTGGCGGGTCACGACATTCTCGGTCGCGCCCAGACCGGCTCCGGAAAGACCCTGGCCTTCGGGATCCCGATGCTGACCAACCTGGCGGCTGGCCCCAAGGCCCGCCCGAACAGGCCCCTCGGCCTCATCCTGGTCCCGACCCGAGAGCTCGCCGAGCAGGTCAAGGACGCGCTGGCGCCGTTGGCCCATACCCTGAACCGGTCGGTCACCGCGGTCTACGGCGGCGCTAGCATCCCTCGCCAGGTCGACGCGCTGAATCGCGGCGCCGATGTCGTCGTGGCGACTCCTGGCCGCCTGGAGGACCTCATCGCGAGGCGCTCGTGCGCGCTGGGGGAGGTCAACGTGACAGTTCTCGACGAGGCCGACTTCATGGCCGACCTCGGCTTCATGCCGGCCGTGACCCGCATCCTCGACCAGGTGCAGCCCGGCACGCAGCGCATGCTGTTCTCGGCAACCCTCGACCGCGGTGTCGACGCGCTGGTCACCAAGTACCTCGTCGACCCCGCCGTGCACGCCGTGGCGTCGCCGGCGGCTCGGATCGACAGCATGGACCACCTGACGTTCGAGGTGGATGCGGAGACGAAGGCCGATGTCGCGGCCGAGGTCGCGGCCCGGCAAGGCCGCACGCTGTTCTTCGTCCGGACGAAGCACGGCGCCGACCGGCTGGCCAAGCGGCTCACCCGCGGCGGGCTGTCCGCCGGGGCGATCCACGGCAACCTCAGCCAGTCCCAGCGGCAGCGCGCCCTCGACGCGTTCGCGGCGGGCCGGGTTCCGGTTCTGGTGGCCACGGACGTCGCCGCTCGCGGCATCCACGTCGACGCCGTCGACCTCGTGGTGCACTATGACCCGCCGGCGGACCACAAGGACTATCTGCACCGCAGCGGCCGCACGGCGCGGGCGGGCGCCCGCGGCACGGTGCTGTCCCTGGTCCTGCCGTCGGAGCGGTCGGGAATCGCGGCGATCCACCGTCGGCTGGAGACCGGTACGACGGCCGTCGTGGTCGACCCGCGCCACGCAGCGGTCCGTGAGCTGGCGTCGTCCGGGACGCCGGTGATCATCACCGCCGAACCACGCCGTGAGCCCGAGCGGGCAGAGCGGCCTCACTACGGCCGCGGTGGTGCGGGGGGCGGCAGTGGCCGTGCCCGTCGCACCGGATCGCAGCCGAGTGCCGGGCGTGGCCAATCTGGTCGGCGCCCACGTCCTAACGGCTGAGGTCTAGCTGCTGCACCCTCGTCCCGAAGTACTCCTACAGCCCGTACGGGGAACCCGAGCCACCACCGGCAGCACCGGCGGCGCGATCAACGCCCCCGCCCCGTCGGGGACGACCCGCTCCGTCGCCGCGAGTCGTCGTTTCGTGGCGGCCGGGGTGCCATGAGGCGGGCCCGACACCCCGGTAGGGATGCCGGGCCCGGTCTGCGGGGCGGTGCTGTGGTCAGCTGCAGCCGGAGGTGCTGCCGCAGCCTTCGCAGACGTAGCAGGAGCCCGCGGGACGCATCTTGACCCCGCACGTCATGCAGATGGGCGAGTCGGCGGTGCGGCCCTGCATGGCTTCCATGAGCTCGGCCGAGGAGTGGACCTCGACCGGCGCTGGCCGCGCGGCGGGCGATGCCACCACGGCCGGTGCCACGGCGTTGGTGTCACCGACGGAGGGCTGCACCGATGCCTGGGCCAGCTCGGCCGGCTCGGTGTGATGGGACTCGCCCAGGTCGCCGTCGATGCTCGACTCGTCGTCGGGGAGGTAGGAGCCGGTCTCCAGCTGCCGCTGTCGCTCGCTGGCGGAGTGGATGCTCATCGCCGCACGGGTGTCGTACGGCAGGTAGTCCAGGGCCAGCCGCCGGAACACGTAGTCGACGATCGAGGCGCTCATCCGGACGTCGGGGTCGTCAGTCAGACCGGCCGGTTCGAAGCGCATGTTGGTGAACTTCTCGACGAACGTCTCCAGTGGGACCCCGTACTGCAGGCCGATCGATACGGCGATGGAGAAGGCGTCCATCATCCCAGCCAGCGTCGAACCCTGCTTGGCCATCTTGAGGAACAGCTCACCCAGGCCGTCGTCGGGGTACGACGAGGAGATCATGTACCCCTGCGCACCGCCGACGGTAAAGCTGGTCGTGCTGGCGGGCCGCTTCTTGGGCAGCCGCTTACGGATCGGGCGGTACTCGACCCGGACCTTGGGCTCCGGCGCCGCGACAGCGGCGGCAGGCGCTGTCGCACCCGCAGTCGCCGCCTCCGGCGTCGCCGAGCCGTGGGCCGCGGTGTTGGTGGGCGTCGACGACCCGGAACTCAGCGGCTGGCCGACCTTGCAGTTGTCGCGATAGATCGCCAATGCCTTGAGGCCCTTGCGCCAGCCCTCGTGGTAGACCTCCGCGACATCGGCGACCGTGGCCTCCTCCGGCATGTTGACGGTCTTGGAGATGGCCCCTGACAGGAACGGCTGGACCGCCGCCATCATCCGGACGTGGCCCATCGGCGCGATGGACCGCTTGCCGACCGCGCAGTCGAAGACGGCGTAGTGCTCCGGCCGCAGACCGGGGGCGTCGACGACGTGGCCATGCTCGGCGATGTAGGCGACGATGGCCTCGACGGTCTCCTCGGCGTAGCCGAACATCCGCAGCGCGCGCGGGATCGTCTGGTTGACGATCTGCATCGAGCCGCCGCCGACCAGCTTCTTGAACTTGACCAGGCTGAAGTCCGGCTCGATGCCCGTGGTGTCGCAGTCCATCATGAAGCCGATGGTGCCGGTGGGGGCGAGCAGGCTGACCTGGGCATTGCGCCAGCCTGTGCTCTCACCGATCGTGTTGCCCTCGCGCCACATCTGGGTCGCGAGGTCCTTGACGCCGGAGTCGAGCGAGCCGACCGTGCCCAGCTCGTCGTTGGCGGCCGCGTGCTTGCCCATGATCCGGGTATGGGCCGCGGCGTTGCGGGCATAGCCGTCGTACGGGCCCACGACCCCGGCCAGTTCGGCCGATCGCTTGTAAGCCGTACCCGTCATCAGGCTAGTGATCGCCGCTGCCAGCGCCTGACCCCCTTCGGAGTCGTACGCCAGACCGGAGGCCATGAGCAGCGCGCCGAGATTGGCGTAGCCGATACCGAGCTGACGGAAGGCACGGGTGGTCTCGGTGATCGCCGCCGTCGGGAAATCCGCGAAGCAGATCGAGATGTCCATCGCCGTGATGATCAGCTCGACGCTGCGGGCGAACCGGACCGCATCGAACGAGCCGTCCCCGTGCAGGAACGACATCAGGTTGAGGCTGGCCAGGTTGCAGGAGGAGTTGTCGAGGTGCATGTACTCGCTGCATGGATTGCTGGCGGTGATGCGGCCGGTCTCGGGTGTGGTGTGCCAGTCGTTGATCGTGTCGTCGTACTGAATGCCCGGGTCGGCGCACTCCCACGCGGCATGGGCGATCTTCTGCCACAGCGCCCGCGCAGCGACGGTCTCCAGGACCTCGCCGGTGCCACGGGCCCGCAGCCCGAACTCCCCACCCGCGTCGACCGCCCGCATGAACTCGTCGGTGACGCGCACGGAGTTGTTGGCGTTCTGGTACTGCACGCTGGAGATGTCGCGACCACCGAGATCCATGTCGAAGCCAGCGTCGCGCAGCGCCCGGATCTTGCGCTCCTCGCGAGCCTTGGTCTCGACGAACTCCTCGATGTCTGGGTGATCGACATCCAGGACCACCATCTTCGCCGCTCGGCGGGTTGCGCCGCCCGACTTGATCGTGCCGGCCGAGGCGTCAGCGCCACGCATGAAAGACACCGGGCCGCTGGCGGTACCTCCAGATCGAAGCAATTCCTTGCTGGACCGGATGCGCGACAGGTTCAGGCCGGCCCCCGAACCACCCTTGAAGATCATTCCTTCTTCGCGGTACCAGTTGAGGATCGACTCCATCGTGTCCTCGACGGCCAGGATGAAGCATGCGGACACCTGCTGCGGCGCGACCGTTCCGACGTTGAACCAGACCGGAGAGTTGAAGCTGAATACCTGGTGCAGCAGCATCCAGGTGAGTTCGTACTCGAACATCTCAGCGTCGGACTCGGTGGCGAAGTACCCGTGGTCGCGGCCGCTCTGGGTGTAGGTGCGCACGACCCGGTCGATGAGCTGGCGCAGGCTCCACTCCCGCGAGTCGGTCCCGACCGCGCCCCGGAAGTACTTCGTTGTGACGATCGTGGACGCGTTCACCGACCAGGAATCCGGAAACTCGACTCCCGACTGCTCGAAGATCGTCTCCCCCGTCTTCCAGTTGGTCTGGACCACGTCACGGCGCTGCCACGTCACCTCGTCATAGGGGTGGACGCCAGGCGTCGTCCACACCCGTTCGATGGTGAGGCCACGTCTGCCGCGCCTGGCCGCTGCGGTCTGTGACGTTGTCTGGGTCATGGTGTGACTCCCCTATTCCGGTAGCTGCGATGACTGTGACTGTGAACGTGTTGGGCGAAACCGACTGAAGGCGGTGCTGTTGGGGTCGGCCTCGCCACGGGGTCGCCCGCCGTGTTGTCGGGACTCAGACAGATGTCACTTCTGGGCGTAGCGACAACTCCCGCTCGGCCCGGAGCACGGCGATCGCCGCCTCGAAGTCCTCCAGGGAATCGAAAGCGCGGTACACGCTGGCGAACCTGAGGTAGGCGACCTCATCGAGCTCCCGAAGCGGCCCCAGAATGCACATGCCGACCTCGTGCGCGTCGATCTGGGCGACACCGGTCGCCCGGATGTGCTCCTCCACGTGCTGCGCCAGCAGGGCCAGGCTGTCATCGGACACGGGCCGCCCCTGGCAGGCCTTCCGCAACCCCATGATGATCTTTGAGCGACTGAACGGCTCCACCACGCCGGAACGCTTGACAACTGCCAGGCTGGACGTCTCGACGGTTGTGAACCGGCGGCTGCATTCCTGACACTGGCGTCGCCGTCGAATCGCGGACCCATCCTCAGCGACCCGTGAATCAACTACCCGCGAGTCTTCGGCGCGGCAGAACGGGCAACGCATGTAGCCTCCGAAGTCGCTGATCGCCCTGGACTACAGAACGAGATGTGCGGGAACCACATCGGTGTAAGTACTAGATGTTGTGGTGAGCCTAGCACTCAGCCCCCAGAAGCGCGATGCAAACGGGTGACTGGGCGCGTCGCCGGCGCTCACCCCATCGGCAACCGCAGCCGAGCGCCCAGGGGCAGCAACGAACCTTGCTCCAGCCCGTTGAGCCGCTCGATGTCGGCCACCACCTGTCGCGGGTCGCTGTTCGGTTGATGGCGCCGCGCCAACGACCACAGCGTGTCGCCCGGTCCCACCGTGACACTGATCGTCGGCTCCCCGGGCGCAGCTGATCCGTCACCTGCTTGCGCCCCCGGCGCGATCGCCGCAGACACGATGAGTACCGCCGTCACCGCCACGATGACGAAGGCGACGGCCGCACCCGCCCAACCCAGGCACCGCTTCACCATGCGACCCCTGGCGGTGAGACGCAGCTTCGGCCCACGCGCGCCGATGGGTACGGCCGCCCTGGCAACCTGCTGTGTGTTCATGTCGTCTCCTGCTCCACTAGAATGCCTGTTCGATACTAGTACGTTCGTTCGACACATATGATCGAAGACGATCCGTATGGCGTGTCATGGTGCTGGAGGGGTCGGACACAACCACTCGCTCGATCGGTCGATGCGACACGACACGGCAGCTAGTACGGGTGTTTGATACAAACGTTCGAGGCCGATAGCATTGCGCCTGCCCGGACGGAGACCCACACCACGGCAGGAGACGAGGCAGCACCATGACCCAGACCAGCGGACCCAGAGGCGATGCGCCCCGGGCGGGGCACGACATCCGTAGCGAACGACTGAGGGCAGCGCCGGATGTGGTCGAGCTGCCGGTGGATGTACCACGCGAGCCTGATGGCCTGACCGCCAGGCAGCGCCTCGTGCTGGAGACCATCAAGGAATCCGTTGAACGACGGGGTTACCCACCCTCCATGCGCGAGATCGGCGAATCGGTCGGACTGACGTCACCGAGCAGCGTCGCTCACCAGCTCGCCGCCCTCGAACGCAAGGGCTGGTTGCGCCGGGACCCGAATCGGCCACGCGCGATCGAGATCGTCAGCCCCAATCCGATGGGTGTTGGCAAACGCCGTGGTCCTTCAGCTGCGCAGTCGCATGCCCACACGCCCGAGGACACCGCGTACGCATCCCGGCCCGAGCCCTCCTACGTTCCGCTCGTCGGTCGCATCGCCGCCGGCGTGCCGGTACTTGCGGAGGAATCTGTGGAGGAGGTCTTTCCCCTGCCTCGGTCCCTCGTCGGCGACGGCACCCTGTTCCTGTTGCAGGTCGCGGGTCAGTCGATGATTGACGCGGCTATCTGTGACGGCGACTGGGTCGTCGTCCGACAGCAGGCCGTGGCCGAGAACGGCGAGATCGTCGCCGCCATGATCGACGGGGAGGCGACCGTCAAGACCTACCGGCGGCGTGACGGCCACGTCTGGTTGATACCGCACAATCCCGCGTTCGAGCCGATTGCGGGTGACGACGCGACCATCCTGGGCAGGGTCACGGCGGTGCTGCGCCGGCTCTGACCCGTCGCGTGCGGCGTTCGCTGAGACAGCTAGCGAGCAGTTCCACGTCGTCAGCGGTGTTCCAGACATGGAACCCGATCCGGACTCGGCCGGCTCGGACCGACACCGCAGCGCCGGCTTCGTATAGGGCTCTAGCCAGGACCTGGTCCGGGTCGTCCAGGGTCAGCACAGGCCGCCCGGCGGGTGCCAGGTCCAGCCGGGTCAGTAACGCGTCGGCCAGATCCGAGCCGTGGTGACGCAGATCCTCCGCATTGGCCGCGGCGAACAGCTCGAGGGAGGTGCGAGTTCCGAGCCATGCCAACCACGCTGGGGAGGTGTCGAAACGGCGCGCGGTTGCCGCGAGGTCAATGTGGGAGTAGACGCTGGTCCAAGGATCGTCCCCCGCGTACCAACCCGCCAGGATGGGGGTCATCCGCTGGGCGACGTCGGGAGTGACAGTCATGAAGGCGCTGCCGCGGGGGCTGCACAGCCACTTATAGGCGGCGCACACCGTGATGTCGAACTGATTGGCGTCAATCGGCAGCCATCCGACTGCTTGTGTCGCATCGCAGATCACCAGGGCATCGACCGCTCGTGCTGCCGCCACGGTCGCCGCCGCGTCGACGAGCTCGCCGGTCGCGGACTGCGCCAACGAGAACGCAACGGCGTCGCAACCTTTCGTTACCGCCTCGGCCAGTGCACGCAACGGGACCGGGACGACCGTGGTGCCGTGGTGGGTTCGAGCCTGGAACGGCCCGGTCACCGAGGTGAACTCGCCTTCGGGAACGATGACCCTGGCGGAAGCGGGCAGTGCGGTGGCGGCGGTCGCAACCAGCGCCGAGACCTGTGCTCCGATGGCGACACGGTCGACATCGACCCCCAAGAGGTGACCGTACGCCGCCCTCGCCGCGGTGACGTGATCGTCATAGCCGGTCGCGGTGGCCTCGCCCCGGTGCCACTCGTCGAGGCCGCGATGAAGGGCGGCCACGGTCACCCGTGGCGGCAGACCCAGTGTCGAAGCGTTGAGATAGCCCGGAGCCGGGTCCCAATGCTCATGGATCCCCTCCGTCATCCGGCCACCGCGCCTGCCGACAGGCGGCGCAGTGCTTCGGTGACGACCCCGGTGTCAGTCGTGCGCCACATCGGGGGCATCGCCCTGATCAGCACCGCGCCGTATCGCCTGCTCAGCAGCCGCGAGTCGAGCACGGCCACGACCCCGCGGTCGTCCACCCGGCGAATCAGCCGCCCCGCACCCTGCGCCAGCAGGGTCGCGGCGTGGTTGACCGAGATCGCGGCGAAGCCGCTGCCGCCCGCCGCGTCGACCGCCTCGCTGCGTGCCGAGGTCAAGGGGTCGTCCGGTCGTGGGAAGGGAATACGGTCGATGAGCACCAGTCGGCACGCCGCCCCCGGTACGTCCACGCCCTGCCACAGACCAAGCGTCCCGAACAGGCACGTCGCGTCGTCCTTGGCGAATCGCCGGACCAGGGCCGCGGCCGTGTCGTCGCCCTGGCAGAGGACGGGGATCGATGTCCGCTTGCGAAGGATCTCCGTCGCCGCAACCGCGGCTCGACGCGAGGAGAACAACCCCAGCGTTGCTCCGCCGGCGGCGGTGACCAGCGCCTCGATCTCCGCATGCAGCACCTGCGGATGCTCATCCCGCCCCGGCGGCGGCAGATGAGCGGCGATGTAGAGGATCCCCTGGCGCCCGTAGTCGAAGGGACTCCCGGCATCCAGACTGTCCCAGGGCCGCTCATCCTCACCGCCTACGGGCAGGCCGACCCGCCTGGCCAGCACGTCGAAGCGGCCGCCGGGTGCGAGGGTCGCCGACGTCATGATCACCGTTCGGTCGCTCAACACCCGCTCGGCGAGCATCCTCGCCACGCTCAGCGGTGCACCGTGCAGACTGCGGCCGCGGCTCTCGCTCTCCTCGACCCAGAGCACGTCGGCGCCCGGCCGGGACTGGTCGGCGGCCGTCGACGCAGGCTCGTCGTTCACCGCGGCAGTCCGGGCGGTGTCCGCGGCCCCCGTCATCGAGCCGTCGATCGCGCCGGCCGCATCCGCGGCGGTTGGGGCGACCTCGTGGCCGGTCAGTCTGATCGCTACCTCCTCGAGTTCGCTCAGAGTCGCCCGCGCCGCCTGCACTCGCGTCGTGGACTCACCCGGCGTGGCGGGTGCCACCGACCGTGCCGCCGACCTGGCCGCCGTCGCCACCAGCAGCAGCGCGTCGGCCATCGACCTCGGCACCCCGGACGCCAGTCGCCCCACCGGCGCGGCGTCCAGCGCACCGCTCAGCGCCCGGCCGGCCGACTCGAGGTCCGCGATGTCCCCGCCCGCCACCCGCGCGGTGGCGGCCGCAGCCGCCACCGTTGCGGCGCTGATCTCGGCGGTCAACGCGCCAGTCACCCGGTCGACGAAGTCGTGCCCCTCGTCGATGATGACCGCCGCGTGCTCCGGCAGCGTCCCGGGTCGGTCCGCGGCGTCGATGGCCAGCAGCGCATGGTTGGTCACCACGATGTCCGCCTCGCGCGCTGCGCGCCTGGCCGCCTCGCTGAAGCACTCCGCACCCTGCGGGCAGCGGGTGGCCCCGAGGCACTCGCGCGCCGTCACCGAGACGGCCCGCCATGCGCGGTCGCTGACCCCGGGATCCAGGTCGTCGCGATCTCCGGTCGCGGTCTCCTCGGCCCATGTCCGCAGTCGTATCACCTGCGTCTCCAGCCCCGATCGCACACCCGGCGGCGCCTCCTGCCACAGCGCGTCGCCGGCACCGGCATCATCGCCCGGGGTGGCGATCCGGTGCCGGCAGAGGTAGTTGTGCCGACCCTTGAGCAGCGCCCACGTCGGGCGCCGTCCCAGCGCGGCGGTCGCGGCATCGGCCAGCCGGGGCAGGTCGTGCGACACGAGTTGCGCCTGCAATGCGAGAGTGCTCGTGGCTACCACGACGCGCCCCTTCCCCCGGCCGGCGGCCAGCAGCGCCGGGACCAGGTAGGCCCACGACTTGCCGGTGCCAGTGCCGGCTTGGACCAGCAGATGCCGCCGGCTGGCCAGCGCGTGCATCACCGCCTCGGCCATCGCCACCTGGCCGTCCCGTCGCTGTCCGCCGGCAGCCGCTACCGCGCGTCCGAGTACACCAGCGAGGCCTCCCTCGTCACCCTCGGCAGCACCCTGAGACGTCACGCCGCCTCCAGAAGTGCCGCAGCACGCGGCCGCGTGTCAGCGGGTACCGGGGACCGGGACCGTTGAGCCGAACCCAGCTTCGTGGGCGGAGTGAGCCTGGGCCAGGGCTTCGGCGAGGCCGGCGGCGACGAATGCATGCACGTGAGTGCCGCCCTCCGTGTGCTCCACGGCCAGCACCTCACCCTCGTTGTGTACCCGTGACATGAGGTCGCCCCGGGTGTAGGGCACAACGACGTCGACCTCGCGGCGGGGCCGTGGCAGCCGGTCGGCCACCGCTGCCCGCAGCTTGCCGACCCCGGCACCGGTACGCGCCGAGACGACAATGGCATCGGGCAGCCGCCGCAGGATCTGCCGGACCGTCTCGGGGTCGGCGAGGTCGGACTTGTTGATGACGACCAGCTCGGGTACGTCGGCCGCACCGATCTCAGCCAGTACGCCGCGTACGGCGACGAGCTGGCCGTATGGGTCCGGATTGGACCCGTCCAGAACGTGGACGAGCAGATCGGCACCGGAAACCTCCTCCAGGGTCGAGCGGAACGCCTCGACCAACTGGGTCGGCAGCCTACGGACGAACCCGACGGTGTCAGTCAGGGTGAACTCCCGCCCGTCATCGGTCTGACTCCGGCGCACGGTCGGGTCCAGAGTGGCGAACAACGCATCCTCGACCAGGACTCCCGCACCGGTCAGCCGATTGAGCAAGCTGGACTTGCCGGCATTGGTGTAGCCGGCGATGGCGACCGCGGGTACGGCGTTGCGGCGGCGGGACTGCCGCTTGGTCTCGCGCGCGACCTTCATCGCGACGATCTCCCGGCGCAGCTTGGCCATCCGCATCCGGATGCGGCGGCGGTCCAGCTCGATCTTGGTCTCACCGGGACCACGTGAGCCGATCCCGGCACCCCCCGCGACGCGACCACCGGCCTGCCGGGACATCGATTCACCCCAACCGCGCAGCCGCGGCAGCAGGTAGTCCAACTGCGCAAGTTCGACCTGCGCCTTGCCCTCCTTGGACGTGGCGTGCTGGGCAAAGATGTCGAGGATCAACGCGGTTCGGTCGACGACCTTGACCTTGACCACGTCCTCCAGGCCGCGCCGTTGCGAGGGGCTGAGCTCGTCGTCGCAGATCACGGTGTCCGCCCCGGTGGCCGCCACGGCGTCACGGAGCTCCTCGGCCTTGCCCGAGCCCAGGTATGTGGCGGGATCGGGGTGGGGCCGGCGCTGCAGCATGGCATCGAGCACTTCCGATCCCGCGGTCTGGGCCAGGGCCGCCAACTCCGCCAGGGACAGTTCTGCCTCGCGCACCCCGTTCTCGCCGCTCTGGCGCCACAGGCCGACGAGCACCACCCGTTCCAGCCGCAGCTGCCGGTATTCGACCTCGGTGACGTCGGTGAGCTCTGTCGACAGTCCCCTGACCCGGCGCAGCGCATGCCGGTCGGCGACGTCCATGTCCTCGGCGATAAGCGGGCGGTCGTCGTCCAGCGGTGCTCCATCCAACGCGTTGATGCGGGTACGCAATGTCATCGCGTCCAGGGTCGCACGACCCGACCGCTCACAGCGAACGGATATCGCTGGGGTAACGACGGGCTGATCACGGAACCAGTCGTTCGTGCCGCTGGCATTCACGGCCTGAGGGGAGCAGGCTCCTCGCGTGACGGCGATGGACAGCGACGCGGGCGAGCGCCCCCAGCCGCCGGGAGCCGCCGCGGGGGACCACTACTTCGCCGAACGGCCGGGCTCGCCAGCGACGACACGGGCCCTGCGGGTTCGGTTGCGAGGACGGGACGTCACGGTCACCACGGCGGGCGGCGTCTTCTCACCGGACCGGCTGGATCCTGGCACCGAGGTCCTGCTGCGGGAGGCACCGGTGCTGCCCCCCGGCGGCGACCTGCTGGATCTCGGGTGCGGCTGGGGACCGCTCGCACTGAGCATGGCCTTGGCCTCCCCCGCGTCCACGGTATGGGCGGTGGACGTCAACGAGCGTGCCCGTCACCTCACCCGGCATAACGCGGTGTCGCTGGCTCTGCCGGGGCTTCGGGTGGTGGCTCCGCATGAGGTGCCGGCCGGGCTGCGTTTCGACGCCATCTGGTCCAACCCGCCGATCCGCATCGGCAAGGCGGGGCTGCACCAGTTGTTACTGCAGTGGCTGCCCCGGCTGTCGGCTGGGGCATCGGGTTGGTTGGTGGTGCAGCGCAACCTGGGGGCCGACTCGCTGCACCGGTGGCTGCAGCATGCGCTGGCGGACGTGGCCACGGTCGAGCGTTCGGCCAGCTCGAAGGGCTACCGGGTGCTCCGGGTCAGGTATCTGCACTGAGCCGCGGCAGGCAGGCGGCGCCTCAGCCGCCCAACCATCCAGCATCGAGGACGATATCGGCCACGATCACTGCGGGGCCGACGAGAACGGCGCGGCCACCTTCCAGCTCAACCTCTAACGCACCGCCCGCCACGTCCACCGACCAGCGGTGGGGGGCACCCTCACCGGCCCAAACCGCTGCCGCGGTGGCGGCGGCGACCGCGCCGGTGCCGCAGGACCGGGTCTCGCCGGAGCCGCGCTCGTGCACCCGCATCGCCAACCTGCCGGTGCCAGCGTCGCCGTCGTAGCCGAGCACAGCGACGAACTCGACGTTGGCGCCCTCGGCCGGGTGTGGCAGCAAGTGCGGCGCGTGCCGCAGGTCCAGCCCAGCGAGCTCGTCGAGGCCCGTCAGCGCGACGACCACATGCGGATTGCCGACGTCGACGCTCATCCCCGAGCGGGGCGCCTCTCCCAGACCGGGAACGGCGACGAGGGTGTCGACCTCGGTGTCACCGGGGGCGGCGTCCAGTGCGCTGCCGTCCGGGACGCCGACGCTGACCAAGCCCATCTCCACGGCCCACACTCCGGGGAAGCGACGATGCAGCCGCCGAGGCCCGGCCGCGGTCAGGACATCGAGCGTGTCAGCGCCAGCCAAGCCGTCGCGCCGCAAGGCCTCCGCCATGACCCGGATCCCGTTGCCGCACATCAAGCCGACAGAGCCGTCGCTGTTGCGGTAGTCCATCAGCCAGGCTGGCTCGGCGCTGCCATCGGCCCCGGCCCCGCTGCCGACGGGTGCCCTCGCCGCCCTGATCACGCCGTCCGCGCCGAGGCCGCTGCGCCGGTCGCACACCCGCTCGGCGAACTCAGAGCCGAGCCAGGCGAAGCGGTCGTCGGGGTCGATGACGATGATGAAGTCGTTCTCGGTGCCGTGACCCTTGACGGCCCGGATACCGGCATCGAGACGAAGCGGTGCGCTGGTGGGGGCGATCGCGGTCACTGGCTCAGGATGCCACCGCGACCCCAAGTGAGCGCACGTGTGTCAGCACTCGATCGTCCAGGTGAGGGTCGGCGGCGTCGAACCAGGTGATGCGCGAGTCGCGGCGGAACCAGGTCTGCTGGCGCCGGGCGAAACGTCGAGTGGCCGTGACGGTGGCAGCCGCGGCGGCGGCCAGCGTAGGGCTGCTCTGTGCAGCGGCGCCGAGGCCTGGCACGGCGTCCAGCGCGGCCAGTACCTGTGCGTACCCGAGCGCCCGGGACGCGGTCGGCCCCGACCGCAATCCGTCACCGAGCAACCCATGCACCTCCGCCACCAGGCCCGCATCGAACATCGCCCCGACGCGTGACTCGATACGCCGGTCGAGATCACCCGGCTCTCGACGCAGCCCGACCGCGACTGCGGGTACGGCGTAGGGCGCGTCACGGGGCAGGGTGGCCGCAAATGGTCGGCCCGTCATCCCGATGACCTCCAGCGCCCGGATCACCCTGCGCACGTTGCCGGGCTCGATCGCAGTTGCGGCCTGCGGATCCACGTCGACCAGCCGGTCGTGCATCGCCTGCGGGCCCAGCCGTGCGGCTTCGGCCTCCAGCGCCACCCTGGCCGCGGGATCGGTACCAGGAAACCGCAGATCATCGAGAGCGGCTCCGATGTAGAGCCCGGAACCGCCGGTGAGGATGGGAACACGTGCCCGGTGGGCGATGTCTGCCATGGCGGCTCGAGCCAACACTTGATACTCCGCCACGCTGGCGGTCGCGGTGACCGGCCAGACGTCCAACACGTGATGGGGCACACCCAAGCACTCCGCCGGGGTCGGCTTGGCGGTACCGATGTCCATTCCTCGGTACAGCTGCATCGAGTCGGCGTTGACCACCTCGCCGCCCAATGCCAGCGCCAGCCGGACGGCCAGCGCGGACTTGCCCGTGGCGGTCGCTCCCACGACCGCCACGACAGGCAGCGTCTGCGGCACGCTCGTCATCGCCTGGCCTGTCGCCGAGGCAGATCGCATCTGTTCATCCGGAGCTGTTGACGCGGTCGCGGCCGGGCCCGGATCGTTATCGGAATGGGATCACTGGACGACGTCACGCAGCGGACCAAGGGCCTGGTCGACGCCGTCACCGACCTCGCCGCAGACCATCCCGACCAGGTCGAGGACGCCCTCGACCGGATCTCCGACATCGTCGACGACCGGACCGGCGGCAGGTTCACCGACCAGATCGACCGGGCGGAGGACGTGGTGCTGGACCGACTCAAGGACGACCGGGCCTGACCGCGACGAAGTAGCCGACCCCGATCGGGGCCTCCTCATAACGCAACTCCGCCTCGTACGCAGCTGGATCGGGGCCGGTCCCCGCAACGGGCAGCGCCGTGAACAGGGCGATACCGCCCAAGCCACGGCACCCCAGCGCACGAGCCATGTCCTGGTCGAGCCCGAGCACGCAGCCGCTCTGCAGCGCGTGCCCGATCTCGGTGTCGAACACTGCGCCGAGCGGGTCCTCGCCACCGGGGGCACGGGGACCTCGAGTGGTGCTGCCGTCCGCGAGAACCAGCACGACTGTCCGCGAGTCGGTGACACCCAGCGCCGCGGCGAGGGCTGTGGCGTCGCTGGGCAGGTCAGGGACGACAGAGACCTCCAGGCCCGCCACCAGACCTGCCGCGCTCAGCAGGCGAGCGCCCAATTCATGAGGCCACCCCGCTGCTAGCGGCAAGCCGGGCCACGGCGCGATGGGCGCACCGAAACCGGACAGCGTCCCAACTTCGCGGCGGGCGGCGATCACGAGCCGTTCCGGACGCGCCGTCGCCAGGTCCCGGAGCGCACGGCCGCAGGCATCGCGAACCCCCGTCAGGTCGTCGGCGCCCGGGCCGCTGATTTCCCGCAGCAGGCTGGGTGCGGCCGGGACGAGTGCCGCGGCGACGATGCTCAGATCCGGACCCCTGGGATACCGAGCCCCACGGGCACCCGACCACCGGGCGTGGCTGCCGGCGCCGGGCGGTCCTGTCCGGCCCGCCACGCGTCCCCCGCAGGGGTGCGGCGGACGTCCAGCAGGGCGCCGTCGGCCTCCAGGTGATGAGGGGCAGCGCGAGTGATCTTGACCGTCACGAGGTCCCCCGGCCGCGGGGGATCACCTGCGCCCGGGGCGAAGTGAACGAGTCGGAGGTCACGGGCCCGTCCGGACATCCGGCCGGTGTCACTGTCCTTGCGGCCCTCCCCGGTCGCCACCAGTACCTCCGCCCGGCCGCCGACCTGGGCCCGGTTCTCGGTCCACGAGATGTCGTCCTGCAGGGCCACCAGGCGCTCGTATCGCTCCTGGACGACAGCTTTGGGCACCTGGTCAGGCAGTGTCGCAGCGGGCGTGCCCGGTCGCGGGGAGTACTGGAAGGTGAACGCGTTGGCGAAACGCGCGGCCCGCACCACATTGAGGGTCGCAGCGAAGTCCGCCTCGGTCTCACCCGGGAAGCCGACGATGATGTCAGTGGACACCGCGAGGTCCGGCATCGCCCGCCGCGCTCGGTCGAGGATCCCCAGGAATCGTTCGGAGCGGTAGCTGCGGCGCATCGCACGCAGGATGGCGTCTGAGCCGGATTGCAGCGGCATGTGGAGTTGGGGCATGACAGTCGGGGTCTGCGCCATGGCGTCGAGCACGTCGTCGGTGAATGCGGCGGGATGCGGGCTCGTGAAGCGCACCCGCTCGATGCCGGGCACCGCGCCGACGGTTCGCAGCAGCCGGGAGAAGGCATCACGCTCACCGAACTCGATCCCGTAGGTGTTGACGTTCTGGCCGAGCAGCGTCACCTCGATGACACCCTGGGCGACCAGCGCCTCGACCTCGGCCAGAATGTCCCCCGCTCGCCGGTCACGTTCCTTGCCGCGCAGGCTCGGCACGATGCAGAAGGTGCACGTGTTGTTGCAGCCGACGCTGACCGAGACCCAGGCGGAGTACAGCGAGTCACGACGGGTGGGCAGCGTGGACGGGAACGTCTCCAGCGATTCGAGGATCTCGACCTGGGCGTGCGCCTCGACGCGGGCGCGCTCCAGCAGCGCCGGCAGGGCCCCCAGGTTGTGGGTGCCGATAACGACATCCACCCAAGGGGCCCGCCGGATGATCTCACCCTTGTCCTTCTGGGCCAGGCACCCGGCGACGGCGATCTGCATGCCCGGGCGGCGGGTCTTGACCGGGGCCAGGTGCCCGAGGTTGCCGTACAGCTTGTTGTCGGCGTTCTCACGCACCGCGCAGGTGTTGAAGACCACGACGTCGGCGTCATCTCCGCTGGCCGCCTGGATGTAGCCAGCCGCCTCCAGCAGGCCGGACAGCCGCTCGGAGTCATGGACGTTCATCTGGCAGCCGTACGTGCGCACGCTGTAGGTGCGGGCGGCACCGGCGGCGTTGCGGCCCGGTAGCGGGAGCGTGTCGATGGCTGTCATGGCTGCTCCAGGGTACGCACCGCCTTGACCTACACCGGACCCGAAGACGTCACTCGTCGCGCTCACCCTGGCGAGCGATCCGCGCGGCCAGGCCCGGCGAGTATCCGCGTCGGACCAGGTAACCGACCAGCCGACTGCGGTCATTGTCGGTGAGCAGCGGCCGGCGGTTCGACCACTGCTCGGCCAACGCACGCGCCGTCTGCTCGTCGCTGGCGCTGTCGAGTCCGGATACCGCGTTCTCGGCGAGGTCGATGTCGATGCCCCGGTCCAGCAACTCCCGACGCAGCCGTGATCGCGACAGCCCGCGCGAATGCGACCTGCCGTCCACCCAGGCCCGCGCGAACGCCGCGTCGTCGATCAGGTCGACGTCCGTCAACTCGTCGAGGACCTGTGCGGCCACATTGTCCGGTATCTGACACTTGCGCAGGCTGTCGGCCAGCTGTGCCCGGGTCCGCGGCGCGTGCGACAACCGCCGCAGCACCACTTCTCGCGCCTGCGCCCGCATCTGCTCCAGTTCGGCGCCGGGCTCGACCATGCCTTCCCGGTCAAGATCCAGACCGACGTGGTCGACCGCGGCCGCCTCAGAACTCGACGGCCGGTTCTGCTGCCGGCGCATCGACCCGCGGCCCCACTCCGAGCTTCTCCTTGATCTTCTTCTCGAGCTCGTTGGCCAGGTCCGGGTTGTCCCGCATGAACGCCCTGGCGTTCTCCTTGCCCTGACCCAGCTGGTCGCCCTCGTAGGTGTACCAGGCACCGGCCTTGCGGACGAAGCCCAGCTCGACACCCATGTCGATGAGACCGCCCTCGCGCGAGATCCCGGTTCCGTAGATCATGTCGAACTCGGCCTGCTTGAACGGTGCCGCCATCTTGTTCTTCACGACCTTGACCCGGGTGCGGCTGCCGATGGCGTCGGTGCCGTCCTTGAGCGTCTCGATCCGCCGCACGTCCAGCCGGATGGAGGCGTAGAACTTCAGCGCCTTGCCACCGGTGGTGACCTCGGGTGAGCCGTAGACCACGCCGACCTTCTCGCGGAGCTGGTTGATGAAGACCGCCGTGGTCTTGGAGGCACTGAGCGCACCGGTGATCTTCCGCAGTGCCTGGGACATCAGCCGGGCCTGCAGGCCGACGTGGCTGTCACCCATCTCACCCTCGATCTCGGCCCGGGGCACCAGGGCCGCGACGGAGTCGATGACGATGATGTCCAGCGCACCGGAGCGGATCAGCATGTCGGTGATCTCCAGTGCCTGCTCACCGGTGTCCGGCTGGCTGACCAGCAGACCGTCGGTGTCCACGCCGAGGTTCTTGGCGTAGTCGGGGTCCAGTGCGTGCTCGGCGTCGACGAAGGCGGCGATTCCGCCCAGCTTCTGCGCCTGCGCCACCGCATGCAGCGCCACGGTCGTCTTGCCGCTGCTCTCCGGCCCGTAGATCTCCACGACCCGCCCGCGCGGCAGACCGCCGATACCGAGGGCGATGTCGAGGGCGATCGAGCCGGTGGGAATGACGTCGATGGGTACCCGGGCGCTGTCGCCCAGGCGCATGACCGACCCCTTGCCGAACTGTCTGTCGATCTGGGTAAGGGCGGTCTCGAGAGCTTTCTCGCGGTCGCTGCCGGCAGTCGCTGCGGGCATCGCTTCACCTCTGGTGGTCGGTCGTCGGGCAGCCATGGCGGTCACGTTAGGCGCAGGGTCCGACACAAGGCCGGTCCCGACTCGCCAGATGTGGACCGGTAGGGGGCCAAGGGGGATGTGGACACGCCCACACGCTAGCCACGTACACGTGTTCGACGCGAGACCGACGCGCCCGACACGCCGACGATATGCGGCGAACCCCTGCCCGGGGTTTCAACCGAGCAGCCTCCGCCGCAGCCGCCGCTCGGTCACGGCAACCCCGAGCACACCGAGACCCACCAGGACGGCTGCATGTGCCAGCAACCCCAGCGGGTCACCAACCTCGCCCAGGCACAGGCTGCGCACCAGCACGACCCCGTGATAGAGCGGGGACACCTCCAGGAGCCAACGCAGCGACGCGGGGTACGTGGCCGCCGGATAGAAGGTCGCGGAGAACAGGAAGACCGGCAGCGTCACGGCCTGCAACACATCGAGGTCCTGCCACGACCTCAGGTACGTCGTCACCGCCATCCCCACGCTGGCGAACGCCCAGCCGACCAGCAACGCCGCGGGCAGGGCCAACAGCGCCCAGACCGAGGGCAACAGCCCGGTCACCGCAAGGAACAGGAGGAAAGCCACCGCATAGACCGCGCCGCGGGACAGCGCTGTGGCGATCTCCCCGATGGCCACCGCCCGCGGACCCAGGGGGGTCGCCAATACGGATTCGTAGAGTCGGGACAGCTTGAGCTTGTAGAAGACGTTGAACGTCGAGTCGAAGATCGCCCCGTTCATCGACGAGCTGGCCAGCAGCGCCGGGGCGATAAAGGTGGCGTAGGACACGGTGTTCCCCGCGTCGGTCGTGACGTCACCGACCAGTGAACCCAGGCCCACCCCCAACCCGAAAAGGTAGAAGACGGGCTCGGCGAACCCCGACACCAGGACGCGCCAGTTGTGCCCGTACGCCTGCGCGTTGCGCTCCAACAGGCTCAGGGCCATGGCCGGGGTCCCCGGCAGCCCACGTCCCGCGCTCACGGCAGCCGACGGATGAAGGCGGCCCGGGCGACGAACCAGCCACCGACCGTCCACAGCAGCAGATAGCCGATGTGCCCGGCCACCGCCCACCACGGCAACGTGACCATCGCCGACGTCGCGTCCCGGCACAGCTCGACGCCGTGCCACAGCGGGCAGGCCCAGACCACCGCCTGCAGCACGACGGGCAGCTGCGCGACCGGGAAGAACGTCCCACTGATGAGGAACAGCGGGACGACGACGAACCGCAACAACAGGACCAGCGACTGATCAGTCCGCGTAGCGGCCGTGAGCGCCATCGTCGGGCACGCGAACGCCAGCCCGGTCAACACCGCGGCCGGCACGCACAGCAGACCCGCGGCCGAGTCGATCAGGCCCAGGACGGCGAGCACCGCGGCGAAGGCCGCCGCGCAGACCGAGACACGGATCCCCAGCATGACGGCGTGCCCCGTCATGACGTCGACGATCCGCAACGGCGTCGCCAACTGGGCGTGGTACTCCCGGCTCCACCGGATCGCCCCCATCACCGGCCATGCCGCGTCCACGACGGCCGTCTGCATCATGGTGGCAGCCGAAGTAGCGGCCGTAGACACCGATGTTCTGGCTCACGGTGAGGTTCTCCTCGAGGGTGTCGCGTTGCGGCACCACACCCAGCCGGGCCCGGATCCTCGGGCCATCGCGCCGCGGGTCCATGCCGAGGACCCGCAGCAGGCCCGAGGTGGGATCCGAGACACAGCCGATCATGCGCATCGTCGAGGACTTCCCCGCCCCGTTGGGGCCGAGGAAGCCGAAGGACTCGCCGCGCCGAACCGTGACATCGATCCCGTCGACCGCCCGGACACCGTCGAAGGTCTTCACCAGGTCGTGAGCACTGATGACGACGTCCCCGTCAGGGACTCGGCCCCCCTCGTCGTCAGCCACCCGACCCCCTCGTGATGTCAGATCAGACCATAACGCTGCAACTCGTCGCCGATCCCGTATCCGTCCGGTGCGCTGACGTGAGGAATGGCGACGGCCTCGTGCGGAGCCTCGCTGGGGACGGGGGTGCCGCTGGAGAGGACGTGTTCGGTCGGGGTCAACTGGCGCAGCACGATGGCCTGTACCGCGGCCGGATGATGGGCGGCGAACTCTTCGTAGATCTCGGGATCGCGTTGCCCGTCATCACCGATCAACAGCCACCTGACCCCCGGCAGCTCCGCCGCCAGCCTCGCCAACTGGGCGCGCTTGTGCTCGCGTCCGGACCGGAACCATCCGGTGTTGCTGGGCCCCCAGTCGGTCAACAGGAGGGGACCGTCCGGGAACCGGTAGCGGTTGAGGAACCGGCGCAGCGTGGGGGCGGCATTCCACGGGCCTGTCGAGAGGTAGACGACCGTCGCGCCGGGATGGGAGGAGGTGAACCGGCGGTACAGCTCGGACATCCCGGGGACCTCGTGCCGTGCCGTCTCGCGGAGCACGAACGTGTTCCAGGCGGCGATGAAGGGGCGCGGCAGCAGCGTCACCACGACGGTGTCGTCGATGTCGCTGAGCAGACCGAAGCCGGTGTCACCGAAGACGATCACCCTGCCCTGACCGCTCGCCCCACCGACGGGCTCGAACGTCACCGGATGGACCCCCGGAACCAGCGCGACCGGCAGCACCGCGTCGATGACCCCGCTGCGGTCGGCGCTGACGCGGTGCCGGGTTCCGGCGACCTCGACGGTGACCGACGCCTCGGCCACGTGCGAGGTCAGGAAGTGCCGCCAGCCCCTGCGCGATGTCGTCACCGATTCGTCGGCCCTGCTGGGCCGATCGAGCATCACCCGGCCGAGCACCCTCACCCAGCCATGGTCGCCGTAGACACCCGAGACGCCTGGACCCGCCCCGTACCCGGTGTATCCCAACGCCGCCGGACGCCACCCCAACCGGCGCTGCGCGCGCACGAGAGTGGCGTTGACCGCGTCCTCCACGATCGCAGCAGGGTGGCGCCGCGTCGGCCAGGCGGGGATCGCGCTCATCGGCCACCACCCGGACGCCGCACCGCCGGGACCGGCCCCACTCGGCGCGCGAGCGGCACATCCATCGACTCGCACAGGGCTGCCCACACCACGGCTGGCTCCTCTCCCGCCGCGAACGCGGCACTGACCGTTCGGTCGTCCAGAGCCCGCAGTACGAGGTCCTCGGCCAGGCTGCGCGCATGCACCCGGCCGAACTCGGCTTCGGCCAATGCCCAGAACTCGCTCACCCTCACCGTTGGGGGTCTACACGCTGCGAGGCGGCAACGCCAGCCGTGTGCAGCCGCGCCACCGCCCGTGTCGGACCCCTGGCGCATGATGAGGCTATGGGCATTCTCGAGCGGTTCTCGGCCGCGACGAGGCAGTGGTTCGATGCTGCCTTCGCCGGCCCGACGGCTGCTCAACTGGGCGCCTGGCAGGCGGCCAGCGCGGGTGAGCATGCCCTCGTCATCGCCCCGACCGGTTCCGGCAAGACGCTGGCCGCGTTCTTGTGGGCGCTGGACTCGCTGGCAGCCGCCCCGGCGCCGGACCCCAGGCAACGCTGCCGGGTCGTCTACGTCTCGCCGCTCAAGGCGCTGGCGGTGGACGTCGAGCGCAACCTGCGCTCGCCGTTGACCGGCATCGGCCTGGCCGCCCAGCGCCTCGGCGTTGCGGCGCCGGACATCACCGTGGCCGTGCGCTCCGGTGACACCCCAGCCGACCAGCGCCGTGCATTCGCCACGTCGCCCAGCGACATCCTCATCACGACGCCGGAGTCGCTGTACCTGCTGCTGACGTCGCGGGCCCGCGAGAGTCTGACCGGTGTCAGCACGGTCATCGTCGACGAGGTCCACGCCGTCGCGGGCACCAAGCGGGGGGCGCACCTGGCCGTCACGCTGGATCGGCTCGATGCGTTGCTGGCGTCCCCGGCTCAACGGATCGGGCTGTCTGCGACGGTCCGTCCTGCCGAGGAGGTGGCGAGGTTCCTCACCGGCGGTCGACCGTGCACGATCGTGCAGCCGCCGTCGGACAAGCAGTTCGACATTCGGGTCGAGGTTCCGGTCGCGGATCTCTCGGCGCTCGGTGTGGGCTCCGGAGAGGTCTCCGGCAGCGCCGCCGGTGACGAGACCCGGCCGACCATCTGGCCGCACGTCGAGAGTCGCGTGGTCGACATCGTCACCGAGCACCACTCCACATTGATCTTCACCAACTCGCGGCGGCTGGCCGAGCGATTCACGGCGCGGCTGAACGAGGCGTGGGCCGAGCGGCTCGACGCTGCCCGCGAGATGGGCGACGCAGGCGGATCCGAGGAGGGGGGCGGCCTGACACGGGCGTATCCGGCGGTGTTCGGCGGCGCGTCGGGGATCACGAGCGCCCCGCCGCTCACCCTCGCGCGCGCGCATCACGGGTCGGTGAGCAAGGAGCAGCGCGCCCTCATCGAGGAGGACCTCAAGGCCGGGCTGCTGCCCGCCGTCGTGGCCACCAGCAGCCTCGAACTGGGCATCGACATGGGCGCGGTCGACGTCGTGGTGCAGGTGGAGTCCCCACCGAGCGTCGCCAGCGGGCTGCAGCGGATCGGCCGGGCGGGCCACCAGGTGGGTGCGGTCTCGCGCGGCATCATCTTCCCCAAGTACCGGGGCGACCTGGTGCAGTCCGCGGTAGTGGCCGAACGGATGCGCTCCGGCGGCATCGAGGCGCTCGCCGTGCCGGCCAACCCGCTGGACGTGCTCGCGCAGCAGATCGTCGCCATGGTGGCCATGGACGACTGGACCGTCGGGGAGCTGCACGAGCTGGTGCGCCGCTCGGCATCGTTCGCCGGGCTCGGCCGGGCGACGCTGGAGTCGGTGCTCGACATGCTCGCCGGTCGCTACCCGAGCACGGACTTCGCCGAGTTGCGGCCCCGGCTGGTGTGGGATCGGATCACCGACACGCTCACGGCCCGACCGGGCGCGCAGCGGCTGGCAGTCACCAGTGGCGGCACCATCCCCGACCGGGGGCTCTTCGGCGTCTTCCTGGCCACGTCCGACACCGGCACCGGGCGGCGGGTCGGTGAGCTGGACGAGGAGATGGTCTACGAGAGCCGGGTCGGGGATGTCATCACCCTCGGTGCGAGCTCCTGGCGGATCGAGGACATCACCCGGGACCAGGTGCTGGTAACCCCCGCACCCGGCCAGCCGGGGCGGTTGCCCTACTGGCACGGCGACGCGCCGGGCCGACCCGCCGAACTGGGCAGGGCGCTGGGCGCCTTCGTGCGCGACGTCCAGACCGGCACTCCCGCGGCCCGCGACCGGCTGCGGGCCGCCGGACTGGACGCCTGGGCGAGTGACAACCTCCTCGCCTACCTTGCGGATCAGCGGGCCGCCACCGGTCTGGTCAGCGATGACACCACCATCGTCATCGAGCGGTTCCGCGACGAGCTCGGTGATTGGCGGGTGTGCCTGCACTCGCCGTTCGGGGCTCCGGTGCACGCACCCTGGGGGTTGGCGCTCGCGGCGCGGTTCCGGGAACGACACGGCCTCGACGTCCAGGTGATGCACGCCGATGACGGCATCGTGCTGCGGCTGCCGGACGTCGATGTCGAGTCCTGGGTCGCCGATGTCGCAGAGATCTCCGGCGAAGCGACGAGGGCGTCGGCGGCCCCGGTGGTGCCGTCGCGCAGTGACCTCAGCGACCTTGCCGAATTGGTCGTGCTCGACCCCGATGACGTCGAGGACCTGGTGACGGCGGAGGTCGGCGGCTCGGCGATGTTCGCCTCCCGGTTCCGGGAGTGCGCTGCCCGGGCACTGTTGCTGCCGCGCAGAAACCCCGGGCAGCGCCAGCCGCTGTGGCAGCAGCGGCAGCGCTCCGCCAGCCTGCTGGAGGTGGCGGCGCGCTACCCGTCGTTCCCGATCGTGCTGGAGACGGTGCGCGAGTGCCTGCAGGACGTGTTCGACGTGCCGGGGCTGGTCACCTTGATGCGCGACATCGCCGCCCGCCGGGTCCGCGTCGTCGAGGTCACCACCGACACCCCATCGCCGTTCGCTCGCAGCCTGATGTTCGGCTATGTCGCGCAATTCCTCTACGAGGGCGACTCACCGCTTGCCGAGCGCCGGGCCGCCGCACTGTCGTTGGACCCGCAACTGCTGGCGGAGCTGCTCGGCCGCGGCGAAGGAGCCTCGCTGCGCGACCTGCTCGATCCGCAGGCGCTGCTGCGCACCGAGCAGGACCTGCAGGGCCTCTCGCCGAAACGCCACGCTCGCGATGCCGAGGAGGTGAGCGACCTGCTGCGGCGGCTGGGCCCGCTCAGCGCGGCCGAGGTCACGGCCCGCACCGCGCCAGGAGCCGCGGTCGAGAAGTGGCTGGAGTCACTGGCCTCGCAGCGCCGTGTCATCGCGGTACGGGTCGGCGGGGACGAGCAGTGGGCGGCAGCCGAGGACGGCGGCAGGCTGCGCGACGCGCTCGGCACCGCATTGCCCGTCGGTACCCCCATCGCCTTCACCGAACCCGTCACCGACCCGCTCGGCGACCTCATCGCGCGCTACGCCCGCACCCGCGGGCCGTTCACCGCCGGGCAGGCAGCAACCCGGTTCGGGTTGGGGGTGGCGGTCCTGACGGCCGCGCTACGGCGGCTGGTGAGCTCCGGCCGCGTCGCCAGCGGGGAGTTCCGTCCCGTGGGAGCCGGCGGTGAGCTGTCCGGCGAGGAGTTCTGCGACGCCGAGGTGCTCCGGCTGCTGCGCCGTCGCTCGCTGGCCGCACTGCGCAGCGAGGTGGAGCCGGTCACCGCCGCCGACTTCGCCCGCTTCCTGCCCGGCTGGCAGGGAGTCGGCTCCCGGCAGCGGGGCCCGGACGCCGTCATCCGAGCGGTCGAGCAGCTGTCCGCAGCGGTGATGCCCGCCAGCGCGATCGAATCGCTGATCCTGCCCGCCCGGATCCCGGGCTACTCCCCCACCGTGCTGGACGAGCTGATGAGCGCCGGAGAGGTGCTGTGGCGTGGCCACGGCGCCCTGGCCGGTGACGACGGCTGGGTGTCGCTGCACCTGGCCGAGACGGCGGCGCTGACACTGCCGCCGACGCAGCCGTGGCCCAGTGACGCCGACGACGCCGCCAGGCTGCTGAGCGTCCTGGCCGGTGGTGGAGCGTACTTCTTCCGGTCGCTGGCCGACGCGGCCCGCATGACCGACGACACCATGACCGCCGCGGCCCTGTGGCAGTTGGTATGGGCAGGACTGGTCACCAACGACACCCTCGCTCCGCTACGGGTCACCACGGCCGGTCGGGCGGCGCACCGCCCCACCAGGACGCCGCGGCCGCGCGCGGGCCGCGGGGCCTACGGCGCGCGGCTGCGCGGGCTCGCCGCCGCGGGCAGCACAGGGGCTGGTGTGGCCTCGCGCCCCAGCATGCCCTCGCGGCAGGGGCCGCCGGCGATGGTCGGTCGCTGGTCGCTGCTGCCAGCAGTCGAAACCCCCGCGACCGTCAGGGCTGCGGCGGCCGCCGAGGTGTTCCTCGACCGTTACGGCGTGGTGACCCGGGGCAGCGTCGTCGTCGAGGACGTCCCGGGCGGCTTTGCGGCCGTCTACCGGGTGCTGTCCGGCTTCGAGGACGCCGGGCGGGTGCGGCGCGGGTACTTCATCGAGGGACTGGGCGCGGCGCAGTTCGCGACCCCCGGTGCGGTCGACCGGTTGCGGGCACCCGCCGGCGAGCCCAGCGCGCTGGTGCTCGCGGCCACCGATCCGGCCAACCCCTACGGCGCCGCACTGCCGTGGCCCGATGCGGCCGGCAAGGCCAAACCGGGCCGCAAAGCGGGGGCGGTCGTGGTGCTGGTCGATGGCGCGCTCGGACTGTATGTCGAGCGTGGGGCGCGCAGCGTCATCTCCTTCGGCGGCGAACCCGAGGTGCTGGCGCGGGCGGCGACCGCGCTGGTCGACGCGGGTCGCGGTGGCGCTCTTGGGCGGATCACGCTGGCCAAGGTCGACGGCCTGGACGCTCTCGACGTGTACTCGCCGCTGACCGATGCGCTGGCCGGTGCGGGATTCACGGTCACCCCGCGCGGCCTTCGGATGGCGGTCTGAGCCGGCCGTGCCCGAGGGCGACACCGTCTGGCTCGCGGGCCGGCACCTGCACGCGGCGCTGGCGGGCCGCGAACTGCTGCGAACGGACTTCCGGGTGCCGGCGCTGGCAACCACAGACCTGCGCGGGTCGACGGTGGCGGAGGTCGTGCCTCGGGGCAAGCACCTGTTGTTCCGCTTCGCCGGGGGCCCCGGGGACGGGTTGACGCTGCACACCCACTTCCGGATGGACGGGTCGTGGCATCTCTACGGAGATGGTCAGCGCTGGCACGGCGGGCCGCAGCACCAGATCCGCGCCATCCTCACCGTCGCGGGCACCTCGGCGGTGGGCTACCGGCTGCCCGTGATGGAACTGCTGCCCACCGCGGACGAGGGCGGGGTGATCGGCCACCTGGGCCCTGACCTACTGGATCCGGACGTGGATCTGGCGGCGGCCGCCCAAGGCGTATCCGGCCAGCCGGAGCGGGTGATCGGCGATGTGTTGCTGGATCAGGGGGTGGTGGCCGGTGTCGGCAACCTCTACCGGGCCGAGACCTGCTTCCTGGCCGGTGTGACACCGTTCATGCCCGTGGCCGAGCTGGCCGCGTACGGCACCAGCGCCGCCGCCGTCCTCGCCATCGCCCGGAAGCTCCTGACGGTCAACGCCGACCGTGCCGTGCAGGTAACCACCGGCTTGAGTCGCCGAGACGCCCAGCACTGGGTCTTCGAGCGAAGGGCGTGCCTGCGTTGCGGCACCAGGGTGTCGACCGCCATGTCGGGTGTGGCACCCCGGCAGCGGGTGGCGTACTGGTGCCCGGCCTGCCAGCGCGGGCCCGCTCCACCAGCGGTCCCGATCTCGCAGTTGCTCCCCCGCACTGTTGGCCGCACCAGATACCGCCCCTGATTCGGTGAGCGTCAGCGAGAGCTGATGGCGTCGACCTCGTCGGACAGGTCGTCGTTTGGTGCTGCCCGACATCAGCCGGCCCCCACCACGGTCAGCTCGTGCCGAGCCTCGCTCAACTCTTCGAACGTGGGGTGCTCGCCCAGGGCGAGCAGTGTGCTGTCCGCCGGCAGTGCGATAACGACCACAGCTGAGGACGGACTCCGCCGGGTCTTGGGGTCCTCAGGCGACGGGCGCGGAGCCGCTGACCCGGTGGATGGGCGCCGGGATGACGGTCTTGGTGATCGGCGGCCGGGCCATGTCGACCCGAGCGACTAGCGCCTCTGCAGTGGCGATGCGGTCACTCACCGAGCGCAGCACGCTGGACATGGGGACGTCCAACGCGTAGCAGATGCTGGCGAGCAATTCCGAGGACGCTTCCTTCTGACCCCGCTCGACCTCGCTGAGGTAGCCGAGGGACACGCGGGCTGCAGAGGACACGTCACGTAGCGTCCGACCCTGACGCTGCCGGGCGCCCCGGAGGACATCGCCGAGTTCTTCACGGAGAAGTACCACGTTCCCTCCCTTCCTCGAACCGGCACCCGCTATGCGTGTCCCGATAACCAACGGTACCTGGCGATCCGCAACCATGCTGCGGGGGTGTTGCGCCCTGCCACGGCGGTCATGCTTGATGAATCGTCAACGGGAGCGAGCCTCGCAGTGTTCCCTGGCGGCGGCCCGTCACCCGGCAGCGACACCCGGGACCGCGGCAGCGATTCTCGCCACTGCCGCGCGCAGCAGCTCGGGGCTGCACCCGACGTTCAGTCGCGCGAAACCGGCACCTGCCCGACCGAAGGAGGGACCGGGCACCAGGGCCACCCGCCCGTGTTGAAGGATGGCGACGCTTGGATCGGCGCCCAGCCCAAGGTTCCTCATGTCCAACCAGGCCAGGAAGCCCGCCTCCGGCCGCATCCATCGGACCTGCGGCAGCGCTTCGACCAGCAGCGAGCCGAGCAGATCGAGATTGCGCTGCAGGGCGCCCGCCAATTGTGCCAACCACGCCTCGCCCTGGGCGTACGCGGCCTCGGCTGCGAGCAGGCCGAGGTGTCCGGCGCCGTAGCGCAGCTCGGTGGGCAAGCGCCGCAGCACCGCGGTGTGCTCGTCGCCGCCGGCGATGATCTGGGCGCACTTCAGCCCGGCGAGGTTCCAGGCCTTGGACGCTGAGACGAAGGCGAACCCGGTGGCTCGCGCCGTGTCGGAGACGGTCAGGTAGGGGGTGAAGGAGCTGCCGGGCATCGTCAACGGGCTGTGGATCTCGTCGCTGAGCACGATCGCCCCCGCGTCGGCCGCCATGTCCGCCAACCGCCGGAGCTCGTGGGGTTCATGGATCCGTCCCGTGGGGTTGTGCGGATGGCACAGCAGCACGGCCCGGGCGCCCGCCCGCAGCGCCGTCTCGATACCGCCGAGGTCGAGTCGCCAGTCCTGGTCAGGCCCCAGCAGCGGCACCTCGACGACGCGCACCCCGACATCGGTGAGCCACTCGAAGAACGGCGGGTACACCGGTGGGCAGATGATGACGCCGTCGCCGGGCGCCAGGGTCGCTCGCATCACTTCGACCACGCCCTGCGCCACATCGGCGGACATCGCCATCCGCTGCGGCGACACCTGCCAGCCCCAGCGCCGAACGGCGAACGCCGCGTAGGTCTCGAACAGGCGAGCCGGGTCACCGGCGTACCCGGTGTCGGAGTCCTGCAGCGCCGCCGCCAGCGCCGCCGCGATGGGGGGCGCGAGGCGGACATCCATCTCCGCCACCGGCAGCGGCAGCACGTCGGCGTCGAAGGTCGTCCACTTGGCGCTGCGCCGACGCCGCAGCTGCGCCAGCGGAACATCGAGCGGAAAGCTGCGCCCGGGCTCGCTGGTCACGGTGGTGATCCCTGTGCTCGACGCCGCGGTCGTCATTGGCGCAGTGAAACACGCGCCTATGCGCCGACCCCGATGAGGACGGCACCGGCCAGGGCGGCGGTCCCGGCAAGGGCGAATCGCCTGCCGAGGCGCTCCCGCAGCACGATCGCCGCGAGGGCGACCACGACGACGGGGTACAAGCTGATCAGCACACCGACGATCGCCAGGTCCCCGCTGCGGGTCGCGATGAGGAACGCGACGTTGGCCGTCTGGTCCAGGAGTCCCGCTGCGATGATCAGCGCGATCGCGGGACGGGCGAGGGGCGTGGCCGCAGTAGGAGCCTGACCACGCGCCTGGATGGCCCGGCGGGCGGCATGGGCGGTCGCCAGGACCAGGGCCGTCACCACGGCGACCGACGCGACGCGACCGACGGCCAGCGGCCAGAACCCCGAATCGATCGGCGCCGCGTCCGCCGCCACGAAGAAGCCACCGAAGCCCAGGCCGGCCACCGTCCCGAGCAAGGGCCCGAACGAGCGGCGACCGCCCCTGGTGGCCGCGCTGTGCTCGCCGAGTGACGCGACGACGACGGCCACGACGGCCAGGACGACCCCGGCGCCCGCCACTGCGCCGAGCCGCTCCCCCGTGATCAGGCCTCCGGCCACGGGAACCAGCGCCCCGACGACCGCCGCCACCGGGGCCACGACACCCATCGGGCCTACCGCGAGTCCCTTGTAGTAGAAGGCGACGCCGGTGGCACCCAGCAGGCCTGCGGCCACGCCCCACCCGACGGCTGCTGCTGACAGCCGCCCGGTCGTGACCACCACAATGGGCACCAGCAGGAGCAGCCCCGCGGCCTGTGAGCCGGCGGTCACCACCAGCGCCCGGCGCCGGGCCGCGGCCAGCCCACCGAGGAAGTCGGCGCTGCCGTAGACGACGGCGCCCAGCAGGGCGACGAGAATCGCGGTCACTGGGCGATGCTCGCCAGTTCCGAGAGGAGTTCGGCCAGTGCTGCCTCACAGGCGGCCGAGCGGATCGCCTCCCGGTCGCCGGCCAACCTGAGGCTGGCCACGCGGGCGCCATCGGGCCCCGCCACGCCCACGTAGACCACACCAGGCGGCCGGCCGGCCTGGCTGTCGGGGCCAGCGACCCCTGTGGTGGCGACCCCCACGCTGGCGCCGGTGAGGCGGCGCACGCCGGCCGCCATGGCCAGTGCGACGTCCGGATCCACCGGGCCACGGTCGGCCAGCACGTCGACGTCCACGCCGAGCAGCGAGGCTTTGAGGTCCGTGGCATAGGCGACCACGCCACCTCGCAGGACCGCGGATGCACCCGGCACGGCCACGAGAGCCGCGCACACGGCACCGCCGGTCAGCGACTCGGCGACGGCGACGGTGAGGCCGCGGGTGGTGCCCATCGAGATGACCTGCCCCGCCGTGCTCACGCCGGGCTTCGGCGGGCGAGGCGAACCAGGATCTCCAGCCCGCTGGCCACGGTTACGGCCAGCATGAGCCCCACCAGCACCAGCACGGCCGGATCCAGCACCGCCGGATCCAGGACCGCGGGCAGTGGCAGGAGCAGCACCACCACGGTGACCATCTGCAGGATCGTCTTGACCTTGCCGCTGGCCACGGCGGGAACCAGCCGGCCGCGGTGCAGTACGACGAGGCGGACAACGGTCACCAGCAGCTCTCGGCAGGCCACGACGGCTACCGCCCACCACGAGAGGTCGCCGAGCCAGGCTAGCCCGGCGAAAGCGGCCAGCAGCAGCGCCTTGTCGGCGATCGGGTCCGCCAGGATCCCGAACCGGGTCACCTCCCCGCGCCGCCTGGCCAGCAGCCCGTCCAGACGGTCCGTCGCTGCGGCAGCAACGAAGATCCCCAGCGCCACCAGTCGCCGGGGGTCCGACGGTTCTCCGGCGCCCACCAGGACGACGAGCAGCACCGGCACCAGCACCAGCCGCAGCGCCGTCAACGCATTGGACGGGGTGCGTAGCCGGTCGCTGACTGCAGGGATGCCGGGTTCGCTCACCGCGGTGTGCCGGTGTCCGCCACCGCCGTCAGGTCGACGCCCTGTGAGGAGACCGCGGTGGCTGCGACCAGGTCACCGACATCGAACCCCGGACCACCCGCCCGCGTCACGGTGACGACCCCATCCACGTCAGGTCCTTGGTGCGCGGCCCGGCCCGTGCCACTGCCGACCTCGTCCTCGACCTCCTCGATGAGGACTGTCAGCCGCTCACCGATCCGGTCTTCGGCGCGCTGTGCCATGAGCTCCTCCACGAGGTCACTGACGTGCCTGCGGCGCGCCTCGATCTCGGTCTCGTCGAGGTGGCCGGCCAGGTCGACCGCCGCCGTGCCCTCCTCGTCGGAGTAGGAGAAGACCCCCACCGCGTCCAGCCGAGCGGCGGCGAGGAAGTCGCACAGGATCGCCAGGTCCGCCTCGGTCTCGCCCGGGAAACCGACGATGACGTTGGAGCGGGCCCCCGCGGTGGGGTCCAGGGCACGGATGCGCTCGAGCAGGCCCAGGAAGTCGGCCGGGCCCCCGAAGCGGCGCATCCGGCGCAGCACCGTCGGCGAGGCGTGCTGGAACGACAGGTCGTAGTAGGCGGCGACCCCGGGGGTCGTCGCGATCGCCTCGACCAGGCCGGGTCGGAGCTCGGCAGGCTGCAGGTAGGACAGCCGCACCCGGTCGATGCCGTCGATGGCGGCGAGCCGGGGCAGCAGCTGCTCCAGCAGCCGGAGGTCGCCGAGGTCCTTGCCGTAGGAGGTCGTGTTCTCACTGACGCAGAGCACCTCACGCACGCCGTGCTGAGCGAGCCACAGCGCCTCGGCCAGCACTTCCTGGGGCGGTCGCGACACGAATGACCCCCGGAACGCGGGGATCGCGCAGAACGTGCACCTCCGGTCGCAACCGCCCGCGAGTTTCAGCGGTGACCAGGGCCGGCCGTCCAGGCGCTGCCGAGGCACCGGGGGGCCGGAGGCGGGCCTGCCCCGAATCACCTCGGCTCGTTGGACCGGAGCGATCGGCAGCAGAGTGCGGCGGTCGACCGGCATGTGGCTGGCCGGCGGGCGACCCGACAGCACATCGGAGAGGTGGGTGGACAGCTCGGCGTAGCTGTCGAAACCGAGCACGGCATCGGCCTCGGGGAGTTGCGCGGCGAGCTCTTGTCCGTAGCGCTCGGCCATGCATCCGACCGCGACCACCGCCCGGGTGGCCGCCGCCGGATCGGACTTCAGGTCGGCGGCCTCCAGCAGCACGTCGATGCTGTCCTGCTTCGCGTGAGCGATGAACCCGCACGTGTTGACGACGGTGACTTCCGCGGCTGCGGCGTCCTGCACCAGCTGCCACCCGTCGATGGCCAGCCGCCCGGCGATCTCCTCGCTGTCGACGTCGTTTCGCGAGCAGCCGAGGCTGACGATGGAGACCGTCCCCCGACGTGCCGGTGCAGCCGACGGCAGGGAGGTCACAAACACAGCGTAGGCGGCAGCCGGGGCGCCACCGGGCGCCGCCCGGGCCTCAAGCGCTCGCCGCGACCTCGCGCAGCCCCTTGGTGGGACGCAACCAGGCGCCCTCCGGCGGCAGTGAGTCCAACCGGACCCGGTCAAGCGGGGCGAGGAAGGCCCCGGGTACCTCTTCGAGGTCGATGAAGCGGATCAGGTCGGATTCCTGCGCGTAGCCGGCGACCTCGAAGAATGACAGCACGACGATCTCCACGCCGCTGCGGGCCAGCTCCTGCAGCGGCGACAGGAAGTTACGGCCGTCCCCGCTGGCCACCACGACCCGGCGCAACCGGCCGGTCGCCGCCCGGCTGGTGATGTGGGCGAGCATCGCGTCGTCGATGTCGTCACCGTCGGCGAGCTTGGGTTTGGCGAAGACCGCGAAGCCGAAGCTGCGCACCGCCTCGACCCAGCCGCGCATCTGCATGGCGAAGCCGGGCGGAATATTGGCGAACACGGCTCCTTCGACGTCACGGCCCTGCGCCGTCTGCACGAACCATGCCGCGATGGCGTCGTAGCGCGGCCGGTTGGACGCCGACGGTTTGGCGTCGATGACCTGCGCGAGCGTGGCGTCGATGTTGGGGGCGTCCCAGACCAGCACGTCCAGTGGATCGGCGCTGTCCGGCACGGGCAATAACGGGAACCCGGCGCCGTCGAGCTGCGTCGATGGGTGGGCGTGGCTCAACGGGTGAAGCGGTGGGCCGGGCCGGCCAGGCTCCCGGCCGGGCTCGGCGTGCGCGGTGGCCATCCGATCGACACTGGGGACAAAGGTGTCAGTCACGTCCGGTCAACTCCCATGCGTCGTAGGACTCCTCGGCGATTCGCTCCGGTCCCGGAGCACCCGGCATCGGTGGCGGAAACGGTGATCCTGGTTCACGTGTCGATACCGGGTCAAAAGGTGATGCAGATGTCGGTGCTGTCGGTGGGGCCGCTGGTTCCGGCCCCTGCCCCCTGAGACGGGCCAGAGTGCCCGGCAGCTCGTCCTTGGTGACCATGACCTCGCGGGCCTTACTGCCTTCGCTCGGTCCCACGATGCCTCGGGACTCCAGGAGGTCCATCAACCTTCCGGCCTTGGCGAACCCTACCCTCAGCTTGCGCTGCAGCATCGACGTCGAACCGAACTGCGTCGTGATGACCTGCTCGGCGGCGGCCAGCAGCAGATCGAGGTCGTCACCGATGTCGGCATCGATCTCGCGACGCTCGACTACTGCGACGATGTCGGACCGGTACGCGGGTGCGGCCTGGGCCTTGACGTGGCCGACCACGCCGGCGACCTCACCCTCGCCGACCCAGGCGCCCTGCACCCGCATCGCCTTGCTCGCCCCCATCGGCAGGAACAGCGCGTCGCCCTGCCCGATCAGCTTCTCGGCGCCGGGCTGGTCGAGCACGACCCGCGAGTCGGCCAGCGAGCTCGTCGCGAAGGCGAGCCTGCTGGGCACATTGGCCTTGATCAGGCCCGTCACGACGTCGACGCTGGGGCGCTGCGTGGCAAGGACAAGGTGGATGCCGGCCGCTCGCGCCAGCTGGGTGATCCGCACCACAGAGTCCTCGACGTCGCGCGGCGCGACCATCATGAGGTCGGCCAGCTCGTCGACGATCACGAGCAGGTACGGGTAGGGCGAGATCGAGCGCTCCGAACCGGGCGGGGCCTTCAGCCCGCCACTGCGCACCGCGCGGTTGAAGTCGTCGACGTGTCGGTAGCCGAAGGCGGCCAGGTCGTCGTAACGGCGGTCCATCTCCCCCACCACCCACTGCAGCGCCTCGGCGGCTTTCTTGGGGTTGGTGATGATCGGAGTGATGAGATGACCGACGCCCTCGTAAGCGGTGAGCTCGACCCGCTTCGGATCGACCAGCACCATCCGCACCTCGTCCGGGGTGGATCGCATCAGGATCGACGTGATCATGCTGTTGATGAACGAGGACTTCCCGGCCCCGGTGGCGCCGGCGACCAGGAGGTGCGGCATCTTGGCGAGATTGGCCAGGACATAGCCGCCCTCGACGTCCTTGCCGACGCCGATCGTCATCGGGTGCTCACTGCGGCGGGCCACCTCCGAGCGCAGCACATCGCCCAGACTCACCGTCTCGCGGTCGGTGTTGGGGATCTCGACACCGATCGCGGACTTGCCGGGGATCGGCGAGAGCATGCGAACGTCGGCGCTGGCCACCGCGTAGGCGATGTTGCGGCTCAACGCGATCACCCGCTCGACCTTGACGCCGGGGCCGACCTCGACCTCGTACCGGGTCACCGTGGGGCCCCGCGTGAAGCCGGTGACCGTGGCGTTGACGTTGAACTGCTTGAGCACATCGCTCAGCGAGGCCACCACGATGTCGTTGGCCGCCGTGCGCTCGCGGTGCGGCGGCCCGAGGACCAGCAGCCCCTGGTCGGGCAACGCATAGGTCAGGTGGTCGCCCAGGGTCAACTGCTCCACTCGTGATGACCCGTCGGCCGGCTGGGCCGCCGATCGCACGGCCGCGGCAGCGGTATCGCGGAGCACGTTGCTGGTGGGGACCTCGGCCAGGTCGTCGGGCACAGCCGAGTCGCCGTCGAACGGGGCGCGCTCGGCGTGCAGCCGCGGGCCACCGGACCCGTCGGTGAGATCGAACCGGGTGACCGGGTCGGGCTGGACCACGGCGGCCTGTTCGTACGGCTCGTCAGCGGGAACGATCGGCCCATCGTCGACGACACCGGCGGCATCGTCCGCGCTCGGGCGGCGGAGCACCTGGATCACCCTGGCACGCAGCCAGTCGCCGACCACGTGCAACGGGGTCGCCGTCGCCACCAGCACGGCGACCGCAGCCAGGGCCACGAGGAGCGGCGCTGTCAACCACACCGACAGTGCCGCCTCGAGGGGGTCGGCGACGAGGAACCCGACGAAGCCGCCGCCCGCGGCCAGTCCCGCCCGGCCGTCCGTGGACGGTGAGGGCAGACCTGCGATGAGATGACACATCCCGGCAGCGGCGACCAGCGCCATGGCGAGTCCCGCGGCGATACGGCCGTTCGGCCCGACAGCATCGGGGTTGCGGAACAGTCGAAACGCGAGGAACGCCACGACCACCGGCATGATCACGGATACCTGCCCCAGGGTCGCGGTCAGCCCGACATGGACGGCGTCGATCGCCGACCCCTCCGGCCGGGCCCACTCGGTCGCCACGAAGAGCGCCGCCAGTCCCGCCACCAGCAGCGCCCAACCGTCCCTGCGCTGCTCCGGTTCCAGTTCGGTGGCGTGCCGATGAACCGAGCGGATCGTCACGCCGATGAGCCGGGCCGGCGCCAGCGCCAGTGCCGCCAGGAATCGCCAGAAGGCGCCGTACTCGTCCGAGCGGGCATGCGACACCCGCGACGCGCCGGGCCGTGGCTTGCGGGCAGGCGTCGCCGACCGGGTGGCTCCCGATCGTGTACCGGCACCACGTGCGGTCCCCGTGCCCGGAGTTCTGCTTGCGCCGGTCCTGGTCGCGCCTGCCCTCCCGGTGGACCTGGTGGCGGCGCGGCCAGCCGGTGGACGGGGCATATGGCCACGGTAAGCCCTGCGGTCGCTCCGCGGCGGGAGTCACACGCCCTGCCCGGCCGGCGCCGCCTCAGGCGCTGAGGACGACCGGGACGATCATTGGGCGGCGCCGGTAGGTCTCGTTGACCCAGCGTCCCACGGTGCGACGGACCACCTGTTGCAGCGCCGCCACGTCGATCGCGCCCGCCTCGACGGCGTCGAGCACCGCCCCGACCACCCGGTCGCGCACGCCGTCCATTGCCGCGCCGTCCTCGGCGAACCCGCGGGCGTACAGGTGCGGACCGGCGATCACCGCCCCGGTCTGGCCGTTGACCACGATGAAGCAGGAGATGAACCCCTCCTGCGCGAGGATCCGGCGATCCTTGAGGTCGGCGTCCGTGATCTCGCCCACCGTGGAGCCGTCGACGTAGACCAGACCGCACGGCACCTGCCCGGTGATGCTGGCGCGGCCGTCGACCAGGTCGACCACGACTCCGTCCTCGGCCAGGACGATTCGGTCGGCCGGCACACCGGTGGCGGCCGCGATGCGGGCGTTGGCCACCAGGTGCCGGGTCTCGCCGTGCACCGGCATCACGTTGCCGGGCTTGATCACGTTGTAGAAGTAGAGCAGCTCGCCCTCGCTGGCATGGCCGGAGGTGTGGACCCTGGCGTTGCCGGAATGGACGACCTTGGCGCCCAGCCGTGTTAGCCCGTTGATCACCCGGTGCACGGACGTCTCGTTACCCGGGATGAGGCTGCTGGCCAGCACCACCGTGTCGCCGGGCCCGACGCTGATCCGGTGGTCACGGTTGGCGATCCGACTCAGCGCCGCCATCGGCTCGCCCTGCGACCCGGTGCAGACGAGCACCACGCGGTCATCGGACAGCTCGTCGAGCACCTTGATGTCGACCACGACGCCGCTGGGCTGGGTCAGGTAGCCGAGGTTCGACGCCAGCGCCATGTTGCGCACCATCGAGCGGCCGACGAACGCCACCTTTCGGCCGTGCGCCGCGGCGGCGTCGAGGACCTGTTGCACCCGATGGACGTGGCTGGCGAAGCAGGCGACGACGATCCGCTGCCGTGCTTCGGTGAAGATCCGGTCGATGACCGGGGTGATCTCGCGTTCGCCCATCGTGAAGCCCGGCACCTCGGCGTTGGTGGAGTCGACCATGACCAGGTCGATGCCCCGGTCGGCGAGCCGGGCGAAGGCCCGCAGGTCCGTGATCCGGCCGTCCAGCGGCAACTGGTCCATCTTGAAGTCGCCGGTGTGCACGACCGTGCCGGCGCCGGTGGTGACCGCGACCGCCAGGGCATCCGGGATGGAGTGGTTGACGGCCAGGAACTCGCACGAGAACGGCCCGAACTGCTCGGTCATCCCTTCGCGCACCGTGTGTGTCAACGCCGTGATGCGGTGCTCGGTCAGCTTCCCCTCGACGAAGGCCAGCGTCAGCTGCGACCCGATCAAGGGGATGTCCTGCTTCATCCGCAGCAGGTACGGCACCGCGCCGATGTGGTCCTCGTGGCCGTGGGTCAGCACGACTGCCACCACGTCGTCCAGCCGCTGGGCGATGTGGCTGAAGTCCGGCAGGATCAGGTCGACCCCGGGCTGGTCGTCCTCGGGGAACAGCACCCCGCAATCGATGATCAACAGCTTCCCGGCGTACTCCAGCACGGCCATGTTGCGCCCGACCTCGCCTAACCCGCCGAGCGCGACGATGCGAAGTCCCCGGGGGGCCAATGGCGGCGGCGGCCCCAGCTCCGGGTGAGGCTGCATCACGACGACAGGACCCCGGCGGCCGTCAGCGCGGACATGATCGTCTCGGTCTCGGCGGCGGTGGCCGCAACGTGCGGCAGCCGCACCGCGGGGCAGGCCAGCATGCCGATGGCGTGCGCGGCGGCCTTGGCGGCGACTGCGCCCGGCAAGCGGGTCATGATGGCGTCCACGGCCGGTTGCAGCTGATGGTGCCACCGCGCCGCCTCGGCGGTGTCCCCGCGACCGAACGCATCGATGAGCTCTCGGTAGCACGGGGACGTGACATGAGTGGTAACGCCGACCACCCCGGCACCCCCGAGGGCGAGATGAGGCAGCGTCATCGCGTCGTCACCGGAGTACCAGGCAAGGTCCGTCGCGGCCTGTACCCGCGTGGCGGCTGACAGGTCCCCCTTGGCGTCCTTCATCGCGACCACGCGGGGATGCGCAGCGAGGGCGATGGTCGTCTCGGTGCTGAACTCGACGGCGCTGCGGCCAGGGATGTCGTAGAGCATCACCGGCAGGCCGGTGGCGTCGGCGATGGCGCGGACGTGCGCGAGCAGGCCGGCCTGGGTCGGCTTGGAGTAGTACGGCGCCACCACGAGCACGCCGTGGGCTCCCGCCTTCTCCGCGGACCGGGCCAGCTCGATGCTATGCGCGGTGTCGTTGGTCCCCACGCCGGCCACGACCTGGCAGCGGCTCCCGACGGCGTCGAGCACCGCACGCAGCAGCGCGTCCTTCTCGGCGTCAGTGGTCGTGGGCGCCTCGCCGGTCGTGCCGCTGATGACCAGGCCGTCATTGCCGTCGGCGACCAGCCGCTCGGCCAGCGAGCCGGCCCCGGTCAGATCGATCGAGGCGTCACCGCGCATGGGGGTCACCATGGCCGTGAGCAAGGCGCCGAAGGGACGAAGCGACATGCCCGGAGGGTACCCGCGAGCGGTCAGGGAGCGACCCGGCCCGCGGCGACGAACGCCCCGTGAGTCAGTGGCATCAGACCTGACCACAGCCGTTCCATCTGCTCGGCCACCATCTCGATCTCGCGCTGAGGGTAGGACGGGAACGTGGAGTCGGGGCTGATCGTGCGCAGCGACAACACGTTCATCAGCGAGCGAGCGTTGATCGTTACGTACATCGACGAGTAGATCGTCACCGGCAGCACCATGCGGGCCACCTCGCGGGCGATCCCGGCCGCCAGCATCTCCTCGTACGCAGCGTAGGCGTCGCGGCAGACCCGTTGCGTGCTCGCGGTGACCAGGGCGTGCTGCTCCAGTGTGCCGGCCACGAAGGTGTAAGCGCCCGGCCTGCCCTCCTGGCGCAGCTTGCGGTCCGGACCGGGGACGTAGAACGTCGGCCGGAGCTGACGGTAGCGGCCGGACTCCTCGTTGTAGGAGGCGATCCGGTGGCGCATGAACTCACGGAAGACGAAGATCGGCGCGCTGACGTAGAAGGTCATGACGGCATGCTCGAAGGGGCTGCCGTGCCGGTCACGCATCAGGAACCTGATGAGGCCCGCGGCGCCGGCCGGGTCGGCGTCGACATCTTCCAGGCTGGCCTCGCCCTTCGTCGAGACCCGCGCGGCGAAGGCGATGTCGGCGTCGCGGGCGCTGTGCTTGACGAGCTCGACATCGACGTCGGATCGGAAGATCACCTCGGTCGTGGGACCCGACGCCGAGGGCAGCTGGATGGTCGCGCTCATCCCTGGAGAGTAGTGAGGGAGACTGGGCAACCGTGACCGGCCGAGCAGACGCCCGAGATGTCCTGTCCGAGACCTTCGGGGCGGTGCTGTTCGACATGGACGGCACGCTGCTGGACTCCCTGGCCCCCGTGGTGCGGTCGTGGACCCGGTGGGCGGCGGAGTACGGCGTGTCGCTGCAGGAGCTGCGCAACACCCCCACCCATGGTCGCCCGGCCCGTGACATCGTCGCCGACTTCGTGCCCGCGCAGCAGGTCGATGCCGCCTACGACCGCATCGTCGACTTGGAGATCGCCGACACCGATGGCTGCGTGCCGTTGCCGGGGGCCCTCGCGGCGCTGGTGGCGACCGGTGCCCGCAGTGCCGTCGTGACGTCCTGCTCGGCGCCGCTCGCGGCGGCCCGGCTCCGCGCGGCCGGCATCCCGACCCCGGCGGTGGTGGTCACAGCCGACGACGTCAGTCGCGGCAAGCCCGATGCGGAGCCGTTCCTGCTTGCCGCGAAGCTGCTGGGGGTGGAGCCGGCGGCGTGCCTCGTCGTCGAGGACGCACCTGCCGGGCTGGCCGCCGCCGCGGCCGCCGGCTGCGCGGCCCTCGCGCTGACGACCACGCACACCGCCGACGAGCTGAGCGCCGACCTGGTGGTGGCCACGCTGGCCGACGTCACCCTGCTCGCCGCCCCCGACGGCCTGCGCGTGCGCCGCTACCTCTCACCGTAGCCACGCCCCACCCCAGTGATCATGGACGACATGCTCTGCGACCCTCCGTGTCACAGCGATCTGGCCATGATCACGGGAATCTGTGAGGGGGTGGTCAGTGCTTGAAGTCTCCGACGTAGTGCTCGAAGACGAGGCCGAGCACCATCAGACCGAAGGTGGCCAAGCCGAGGATGAACAGCCACGGCCCGATGGCGAAGCCGACGAACATGACCGCGGCCCCACCGGCGGCGCCGATCGGCCAGAAGCTGCGGGGGTTGAAGAAGCCCAGCTCACCCGCACCGTCGGCGACCTCGGCCGAACCGTTGTCCTCCGGGCGCGGGTCGATTCGCTGACCGACGAGGAAGAAGTACAACCCGACCATCGCCGACAGGCCACCGGTGAGCAGCAGCGCCGCGAACCCGACCGGTTCCTCCCACTGGTTGAGCAGGCCGTAGACGAAGGCCAGCGGGACGAAGAAGAAGGTACCCGAGCCGAAAACCCACGTCTCGATCTTCACTGCTGACTCCCGCGGTCGTGTCGACGGCTCATTGGTGCCTGCCGGTGGCGGTGCCCCCGATGTCGGATTGGCCGAAGATCTGGTCCAGCGCGCCCTGATCGGCCTTGGCCTGCTGAGCGGCCGCGACCTCCGGGTGATGCAGGTCGAAGGCCGGGCGCTCGGAGCGGATCCGCGGCAGCGCATTGAAGTTGTGCCGCGGCGGCGGGCAGCTGGTGGCCCACTCCAGTGAGGCACCCCAGCCCCATGGGTCATCGACCGTCACCCGCGGCGCACGGGTCGCGGTGATGTAGACATTCCACAGGAACGGAATGGTGGCGGCGCCCAGCAAGAACGCCCCGACCGTCGACACCTCGTTGAGCAGGGTGAAACCGTCGGAGGTCTGGTAGTCGACGTAGCGGCGAGGCATGCCGTCGACACCGAGCCAGTGCTGGATGAGGAAGGTCGCGTGGAAACCGACGAACGTCATCCAGAAGTGGATCTTGCCGAGCCGCTCGTCGAGCATCTTGCCGGTCATCTTCGGCCACCAGAAGTAGAAGCCGGCGAACATGGCGAACACGACGGTGCCGAAGACGACGTAATGGAAGTGGGCGACGACGAAGTAGGTGTCGGACAAGTGGAAGTCAAGGGGCGGCGCGGCCAGGATGACTCCGGTCAGACCACCGAAGAGGAAAGTGATGAGGAAGCCGATCGCCCACATCATCGGCGTCTCGAAGGTCACCGAGCCCCGCCACATGGTGCCGATCCAGTTGAAGAACTTCACCCCGGTGGGCACTGCGATGAGCATGGTCAGGAAGGCGAAGAAGGGCAGCAGCACCGCCCCGGTGACGTACATGTGGTGACCCCACACACCTACCGACAGGCCGGCGATCGCGATCGTGGCGAAGACGACGCCCTTGTAGCCGAACAGCGGTTTGCGGCTGAATACCGGCAGCACCTCGCTGATGATCCCGAAGAACGGCAACGCGATGATGTAGACCTCGGGGTGACCGAAGAACCAGAAGAGGTGCTGCCAGAGAATGGCCCCACCGTTCTCCGGATCGAAGACCACGGCGCCCAGTTGCCGGTCGGCGCCCAGCACCAGCAGCGATGCCGCCAGGATGGGGAAAGCCATGAGTACCAGGACGCTGGTGATCAGCGCGTTCCAGGTGAAGATCGGCATCCGGAACATGGTCATGCCGGGTGCCCGCATGCAGACGATTGTCGTCACGAAATTGACGGCACCCAGAATCGTCCCGAAACCGGCCAACGCCAGTCCGAAGATCCAGAAGTCACCGCCGAGACCCGGTGAATAGGCCTCCGACGACAGCGGCGTGTAGGCGGTCCAGCCGAAGGCCGCCGCACCACCCGGCAGCAGGAAGGCCGATACCGCGATGAGCCCGCCGAAGAGGTACAGCCAATAGGCGAAGGCGTTGAGCCGGGGGAAGGCGACGTCGGGCGAGCCGATCTGCAGCGGTACCAGCACGTTGGCGAAGCCAGCGAACAGCGGCGTCGCGAACAGCAACAGCATGATCGTGCCGTGCATCGTGAACAGCTGGTTGTACGCCTCGTTGCTGGCCAGGATCTGCCGGCCCGGGTTGAACAGCTCGGCGCGCATCACGAGCGCCATGAGCCCGCCGATGAGGAAGAACACGAACGAGGAGATGAGGTACAGGTAGCCGATCTTCTTGTGATCTGTGGTGGTCAGCCAATCGGCGATGATCTTGCCGCGGTTGTTGACGGCACCACTGGGCAGGTACAGGCCTGCCGGCAAGGACGGCGACGGTGGCGCCTCAGGTGCTGCAGTCCGCTCGAACCGCCCTGGCACTGCTGCGTCGGTCGCCATCAGTTACCGCCTCCCTCGTTGCCTCGACCTGTCACGCCGCCGCCGACGTAACCGGGCACCAGGCCCTCGCGGCTCAGCTCCACCGACAGCTGACCGGTCTGCCCCGCCGCTTCCAGCTCAGCGATGTGAGCGTCGAACTCCTCACGCGAGACCACCCGGACCGTGAACAGCATCTCAGCGTGGTTCTCGCCGCACAATTCGGCGCAGCGTCCGGCGAACGTCCCTTCGCGGGTCGGCGTTACCCGGAACTGATTCTCGCGGCCGGGGATGTTGTCCATCTTGAACAACCAGGCCGGCACGAAGAACGAGTGGTTGACGTCACGGGCGTACAGGTGGAACTCCACCCGTTCGTTGACCGGCAACCACAACTGCGGCAGCCGGTCCTCGACCCCCGGCGCCTGCAGCTGCGCCTGGCGGCCGGTGACGTAGACGTCTTCCTCGACGTAATTGAAGTCCCAGGACCACTGCTTGCCGATGACCTCGACGGTGTGCTGCGCCGCACCGCCGTCGGCGTCGTCCATGCTGAGGATGGCTGCCTGGTCACGTGCGGTGAAGTAGAACAGCACCGAGACCATGACCAGCGGTACCACGGTATATGTGATCTCCAAGGGGACGTGATAGCGGATCTGCCGCGGCGCCGGGTCGTCCGAGCGACGCCTGCGATAGGCGATCACGACCCAGATGGTCAGGCCCCAGACCAGCACACCGACCGCGAGGGCCGCGACCCACGACCCGTTCCACAGATCGGTGATGCGCTGCGTCTGGTCCGTCGCGCCGGTGCTCGCCTCCGGCAGGTACCCACGCTGCAGGGTGTCCGCCGAGCACCCACTCAGGACGAGGGCGGCGACGGCTGCCAGGACAGCTGGGACGACGCCTCGACGCCGGAGGCGATCTCTGGAGTTGGGGCCCACGCTTCGACGATAGCGGTCGTGATTCGCGTTACCGCGGCGACCCGGCGGGGTGCCTGCCGGGATCACGAGCAGCCGCCGCCCACGGTCAGGGAGTGAGCAGGCTCACCAGGTCGGGGCGGTTCGGCAAGACCCTGCCCAGGACCGCGGGGGGCGAGCCGAAAGCCGATGGCGCCGGGGCATCCAGCGCGGCTGCCAGCAGTTGCAGATAGTGGTCACGACGGACCTCGCGCACCCCCAGGGTCGCCAGGTGATCGGTGCGCCACTGCACATCGACGATCCGCCGGTCGTCATCGCCGGCAGCGCAGATCTCGGCAAGGGCGACCACGGCCACTTTGCTCGCTCCGGTCACGCGGCGGAACTTGCTCTCGGCCGCGAACAGGCCACCGAGGCTGATCCCGAACAGCCCACCGACCAGGACACCGTCCTGCCACACCTCGACCGAGTGGGCGATACCTGCATCGAAAAGGTCCCGGTAGGCCCGCGCATAGCTCGCCGTGATCCACCGGCCGGGGCGCGACGGGTCCGCGCACCCCTCGACCACGTCGTCGAAGGCGGTGTCGATCGAGACGTCGAATCGGCGGCGCTCGCGGCGCAACGAGCGCGACTCGTGACATTCGGCGGGGCGCAGCACACCCCGGGGGTCAGGAGAGAACCACCCGACGGGCCCGGCGCCCCGGGGCCCCAGGCCCATCGGGAACGCGCCAGCCACGTAACCGGCCAACAGGTGGGCACTGTCCAGCCGTCCGCCGGTGGCGATCAAGTCCTCACCGGCGGGAGCGCGATGGACCCGGGTCTTCAGCGCCTGCCGCAAACGAAGGGTCTGATCGCGACGACTCACACCACAGAGAGTGGCGGTTGGTGGGCGCCTGGTCCAGCCGTTCCGGAGATATTCACCCCAGGGTGCCCAAGACGTAACGCTGAGCGATCAGCCGTCTCCGGTTCATGCCGAGATGTCGCCAGGTCGGGTGAGCGGCCGTCGATACCGACGCCCGGAAGCGGCTCAGTGGAAGGAGTCCCCGCAGGCGCACGAACCGCCCGCGTTGGGGTTGTCGATGCTGAATCCCTGCTTCTCGATCGTGTCCGCAAAGTCGATCGTGGCGCCGTCGAGGTAGGGAACGCTCATCCGGTCGACGACCAGCTGCACGTCATCGAAGGCCCTCACGGCGTCGCCGTCGAGCTGCCGATCGTCGAAGTACAGCTGGTACACAAGGCCGGAGCAGCCGCCCGGCTGCACCTGAATCCGCAGCCGTAGGTCATCCCGGCCCTCCTGGGCAAGCAGCGAGCGGACCTTGCCCTTGGCGACATCGGTGAGGGTGACACCATGGTCGGCCAGCTCGGCGGTGCTCGGTCCCTGCTCTGTCACGGTGTCGGTCATGGTGCCTCCAGTGGGTGCGCTGCTGTATGTATCGGGTCTGTGACTACCGGTGTGAACGCCGGGCAGGAGCTCGACTGTTCCCCGTGTTCCCAGCCTACGTCGGCTCCGCGGGATCGCCGAGCCGCCGGGGCGACCACGTGACAGCGACCCGTGCCGCCCGCTCAACCAGGGTACCGACCGGGTCCGACAGCGCGTCGGTCAGCGTGACCGTTCCGGTGACGACCCCATAGGCGGCGTCAATCCCCGCTGTCGCCAACTCACGTCGGCCCAGCGAGACCTGACCCGCGATGACCACCACCGGCCTACCGGTGCGCAATCCCGCGCGGGCCACGGCGGTCACGACCTTGCCGCGCAGACTCTGCCAGTCGAAGCTCCCCTCCCCGGTCACCAGCAGGTCCGCCCCCGCCGCAAGCGCCTCCAGGCCCAGGGCGTCGGCGACCACCTGGGCGCCGGGTTCGCGGACACCTCCCAAGGCCAGCAGCGCGAACCCGATTCCTCCCGCTGCGCCTGCGCCCGGGGCGTCGACCAAGCGCTCGGGTCGTTGGACCCCTGACCGACCTGCCTCGGCGACAACCTCGGCGGCCCAGGCCGTCATGGCAGCCTCCAGGCCGGCCACCTGCTCCGGTATCGCCCCTTTCTGCCGGGCGAACCCCAGGCTCGCGCCCTGCGGTCCCAGCAGGGGCGAATCCACATCGCTGGCCACCACGAGGTCGATGTCGCGCAGTTGCTCCCGACCCGGATCGAACCCGCCCAGTGCCCCCAGCAGGCCCGATCCCCCGTCATTGCTGGCTGACCCGCCCAATCCGACCACGATGCGCTCCGCTCCGGCCTCGACAGCCGCTCGCAGCAGGTCGCCCACCCCGGCCGAGGTGGTGGCGCCCGGATCCCGACGAGACGCCGGAACGAGGTGCAATCCGCATGCCAGCGACGACTCGACGTACGCGGTGGCCCGGCCCGACGGGTCCGCGGCCGCATCGACGAGCAGGATCGCCGCCGGGACCGGGTCGCCGAGCGGGCCGGTGACGACGACCGGGTGTGACCGCCCGCGCAGCCCGGCCGCCAACACGTCGAGGAAGCCCGGCCCACCGTCGGCCAGCGGCACCTCGACGAGGGCGTCGTCGGCGGCGTGCCGGCGCCACCCGGCCGCGATCGCGCGGGCCGCTTCGACCGCGCTCAGCGTGCCGGTGAAGCAGTCCGGGGCCACGATGACGCGCATCGCCACAGCCTGTCAGGCCGGGGCGACGCGCTGGACGTTCCCCCTGGTCGTGGCCATCGCCTCCAGCAGCAGCGCCTCCGCGACGCAGGCCCGCTCCCATTCCTGAACGTGCAGCGACTCGTCGATGCCGTGAGCCCGGGAGTCCGGGTCCTCGACACCGGTCACCAGCACAGCCACACCGGGGAAGCGACCGGCGAGATCGGCCACGAACGGGATGGAGCCCCCGATTCCGATGTCGACAGGATCGGCACCCCAGGCGTGTGCGAGGGCCCACCGGGCCGCACGGTAGGCAGGTGTGGACGTGTCGACGCCGAAGCCCGCGCCCTGATCCACGGGTACCACCTCGATCGCCAGCCCCCAGGGCACGGCCCCCCGCAGGTGTGCTTCCAACGCTGCCAGCGCCGTCCTGACGTCGCCGCCGGGCGGCACCCGCATGCTGACGCGTGCCCTGGCACGGGGGTACAGCGTGTTGGACGCTGCCGCCACGGTGGGAACATCCAGCCCGATCACGGTCACCGCAGGTCCCAGCCACACCCGCTGCGTGATGGGTCCACGGCCGATCAGTTGCCCCGGCAATGCCCCGGCCGCTGCGGCGAACTCCTCCTGTGGCCAGGGCCGCTGCCGCTGCCCGGCGCCGATTGCCGCGTCCGAAGCAGCTGGCAGTCCCCGCACCGCGACCGACCCGTCAACGGCCCACAGCGACGACAGCGTGACGAGCAGCGCGGCGACGGCGTCGGGCGCGGCGCCCCCGAAGATGCCGGAGTGCACCGCGTGGTCCAGCGCCCGAACCGTGACGTCGACGCTGACCAAGCCGCGCAGGGTCGTCGTCAGGGCGGGCAGGCCGACCGCGGCATTGGTGGAGTCCGCAATGACCAGCACGTCGGCCGCCAACCGGTCCGCGTAGGCGTCGATGAAGGCCGCGAGGGTGGGCGACCCCACCTCCTCCTCGCCCTCGACGAACACCGTGACGCCCACACCTGCTGTGTCGGGATGGGCCGCCAGGTGCGCTGTCAGTGCGGCCAGGTGGGCGGTGACACCGGCCTTGTCGTCGGCCGCTCCCCGGCCGAACAGCCGGCCCTGCCGCAGTGTCGGCTCGAAGGGCGGACTGGTCCACAGCGCCTCGTCCCCAGTGGGCTGCACGTCATGGTGGGCGTACAGCAGCACGGTGGGCGCACCTGGCGGGGCCGCCCGTCGAGCGATCACCGCCGGTGCCCCGCCGGCACGCAGCACCTCCACATCGATTCCGGGCAGACCGGCGAAGGCCGCAGCGACAGCGTCCGCCGAGCGCTCCACGTCCTCGGGCCCAGCGGAGCTGACCGAGGGGACCCGGATCAGGGTGTCCAGGACTTCTCGTGCCCGAGGCAGCGCGGCCCGGACCAGGCTGGTGACACCTGCCACGTCGACGGCGGAGAAGTCTGCATCGCTCACGGCCCGACCGTAGCGCGCACCCCCGTCCCCCGCTCCTACGCCCTTTGTCGACAAACGCACCCCTGGGAGGCCCGCCACGACGCCCTTTGTCGACAAACGCACCCCTGGGGGGGCTGCCGCGACGCCCTTTGTCGACAAACGCACCCCTGGGAGGCCCGCCACGACGCCCTTTGTCG
>CAZEYA010000001.1:82024-87608 GCA_964516515.1 uncultured Kineosporiaceae bacterium
ACAAACGCACGCCAGGGGGTGTGACAGCGGCACCTCACGCACTGGGTACCCTCACCAGCATGTTCGGTCGGCGTAAGACTGCGGAGCCACCCCCTGCCGAAGCGGTCTCGCTGATCAAGCCCGTTGGGAAGGGCCGTGCGACGCCCAAGCGGTCCCAAGCCCAGGCCGGCAACCGCACGCCCCTGGTCGGCGGCGGCAAGGCAGTCTCGGCCAGGTCGAAGGAAGACCGGCGGGCCGCCTTCCAGCAGACGCTGGAAGCCCACCGCACCGAGGACCAGCGCCACCTCCCGGCGCGCGATCGTGGGCCGGTGCGCAAGTTCGTGCGCGACATCGTCGACGGCCGTCGCAACATCGGTGAGTACTTCCTGCCCATCGCGCTGGTCGTGCTGCTGCTCAGCGCCCTGCCCTATCCGATCCTGCAGATCGGGTCGGCAGTCGGGCTCTACCTCATCCTCGGCGTGCTGATCATGGACTCGCTACTGCTGGGGCGATCGACGAAAGCCAAGGTTCGCGAGCGGTTCGGTGAGGACAGCGCCACCGAGCGCGGCCTGGGCACCTACGCGGTGATGCGGGGCTTCCAGATGCGCCGGATGCGGCGGCCCCACCCGCAGGTGCGTCACGGCCAACCGCCCCGATGAGACGGAGGTGCCGCCGCCACCCGTGACGGCCGACTCGCGGCACCCGTTCTGCCACCGTTCAGTCGGCCGCCGGATGCAGGCTCATCGGGCCGTACACCGCTGCGCCGTCGACCACCAGGGCGACGCTGTCCACACCGGCGGCCAGCAGGTCGCGCCAGTACTCCCCTACCCAGGACTCGGCATCGGCCTGCGCCGCGAATCGCGGGGCCGCGACCGCTTCGGCGAGCCGCTCGATCGGGACCTCCTGGCCGTCGGAGTCGAGGTATCGCCAGCTCCACGACGGAGCAGGAACCGGGCCCGGCAGCGGCTCGATCGTCATGACCAGACGGTAGCGGCAGGATGTGCGCCGTGACGGAGGCGCCCACCATGACCGCGGCCGGTGCCGCCCTGCGGGAGCGGGCGCGAACAGTGCGGCTGCCCAGCCGCGCGGCCGAGTACGAGACACGTCGCCGCCTACCGGACTTGCTGGTGCCCGCCGCGGAGCTCGGCGAGACCGCCGGGCTGGCCGTCTGGTGGGCCGGCGTGTGCCGGCACTCTCCTGCCGTGCCCCCTGTGGCGGTCCGAGCCGTGGTGCTGGCAGCCGATCACGGCATCGCGGTGCGCGGGGTTTCGGCCAGGCCATTGGGATGGACCGCGCGCGCCGTGCCGCGCCTCGGCAGCCCCGACGGGCCACTGGGCGGGGCAGCCGCAGCACTGGGTGTGTCCCTTGAGGTCGTCGACGTCGACGTCGCCGGGGACGCGGGTCCCACCAGTCGCGCCTTCGACGAGGCGCCCGCCCTGACCCCGGACCTGATCGATGCCGCCTACGACCGCGGCATCGCCATCGTCGGCACCGCAGCCGACCAGGATCTCCTGGTGCTCAGCGCCGTGGGGGTCGGTGGCAGCACCACCGCCGCCGCGATCGTCGCCGCCAGCCTCGGACTGCGGCCGACGCAGGCGGTCGGCCGCGGCAGCGGCATCGACGACCTCGCGTGGATGCGCAAGGTCAGCGCGCTGCGCGACGGGCTGCGCCGGGCGCGGCTGACGGGCCTCGGGGCCGCTTCGCCGGCGGTCGATCACCTGCTGCAACTGGGCAGCCTCGATGCCGCCGTCGCCGTCGCGATCCTGGTCGAGGCCGCCGCCCGACGCATTCCCGTCGTCATCGACGGGCCGCTGGCCGCCGCTGCCGCCCTGCTCGCCCAGCGGGTGTCGCCCACGTCGCGGCACTGGTGGCTGGGCGTCGACGGCATCACCGATCCGGTCACCGACCGGGTGTGGGACGAGATCGCGATCACTCGGGCCATGACCAGCACGGCAGGGTCGGGGGCCGGTGGCCTGCTCGCGGTCGCCGCGATCCGCACCGCCGCCGCGCTGTCGGCACCAGGGGCGGTCGACTCTGCCGAGAGCATCTAGGCTCAGGCCTCGTGCCGCCCGACGAAGACAGTCTGACGTTCACGCGCCCGGCCCTCGCCACCCTCGGGCTGTCGCACCGTACGGTGACCGACGCCGACGTCGTGGTGGTGGCCATGACGGCGGGCCGCGGGGATCAGCCGGCGCGGGTAGCCGTGCCCGGAGCGTTCACCAGCCGGGTGGTCTCGGCGGTCGAAACGGCGGCTGCGCAGGTGAGGTTCACCGCAGGCCCCGGTGAGACCGCCAGGTTGCCGTCGGTTGCCGGCCTGCCCACCGGCCTTGTGCTGCTGGTCGGCGTCGCCACATTCAACGTCGGTGCCGGCGAGGACGGCGTCGACTCTGGCCTCGCGGTCGACGCCGCCGCCATCCGCAAGGCGGCCGGCGCCGCGACCAGGGCCGTCTCCGGCATCCCCGGGATCGCCCGCGCCCTGCTGGTGCTGCCGGCCGGTGATGCGGTCGCGGTGCGGGCTTCGGCCGAAGGCGCCCTGCTGGGTGCCTATGCCTTCACCCGGTATAGGCGCACCCCGAGGCAGGCGCTGTCGACCATCACTCTCGACACCTCGGCCGCCCGTGCCGCCGGCACCGCCAAGAAGTCCCTGGACGCGGCCGCCACACTCGCCCAGGCCACTGCCGGCGCGATCGCGCTGGCACGTGACCTGGTCAACCTCTCACCCGCCGACCTGTACCCGGCGTCCTTCGCGGCGGTGGCCATGGCCGAGGGCGACGCCGCCGGGTTCGACGTGGCCGTCCTGGACGAGACCGCGCTGCGCGACGGTGGCTATGGCGGTCTCGTGGCGGTCGGTCAGGGGTCCAGCAGGGGCCCGCGGCTCGTGGTGTGCGAGTACCGCCCGAAGCGGTCTGCCAGGCACATCGCGTTGGTCGGCAAGGGGATCACCTTCGACTCCGGCGGCCTCTCACTCAAGCCGCCAGCGTCGATGCCGGCCATGAAGGGTGACATGGCCGGGGCGGCCGCCGTGTTGGCCACCGTGGCTGCCGCGGCACGGCTGGGACTGCCGGTCCGGGTGACGGGTTACCTGGCACTGGCGGAGAACATGCCGTCGGGCAGCGCGCAGCGCCCCAGCGATGTCATCACGGTGCTCGGTGGTACCACGGTCGAGGTCCTCAACACCGACGCTGAGGGGCGCCTGGTGCTGGCCGACGCCCTGGTCGCCGCCTCACGGTCCGAGCCGGACGCCATCGTGGACGTGGCGACGCTGACCGGTGCCGCGACCGTCGCGCTGGGCCCGCGCACCAGTGGGCTGTTCGGCACCGACGACGCGCTGGTGACGCAGCTCACCGATGCGGCCCGCTCGGCGATGGAACCGACCTGGCGAATGCCGTTGGCCACGGAGTTGCGGGCGGGCCTGGATTCCAGCGTCGCAGACATCGCCAATGTCACCTCCAAGCGTGAGGGCGGCATGATCGTGGGTGCGCTGTTCCTCCAGGAGTTCGTCGGCAGCTCCGGCGGTCGGCCGATCCCCTGGGCACACCTTGACGTCGCGGGCCCCGCCTTCCACGAGGGCGGCGCCGAGGACGTCACTGCGAAGGGCGGCACCGGTGTGCCGGTCGGCACGCTGCTGCGCCTGTTGGAGGCCACGCCGTGACGACATCGGACGCCAGGCCTTGTGGCGGCCGGCAGTGGTTGACTGACCACGGCAGATCAACGACACCGCAGACTCGCGTCCCAACCGCACCGCGCCCCGAAGGAGCACCTCACCGGTGAGCACTACCGCCTCGACCGCCGATCCGGCCCGCGACCAGTTCGACATCGTCGTTCTCGGGGGTGGCAGCGGTGGCTATGCCGCGGCGCTGCGGGCTGCCGAACTCGGCCAGCAGGTCGCTGTCGTCGAGCGTGACAAGCTCGGTGGGACCTGCTTGCATCGCGGCTGCATCCCCACCAAGGCCTTGCTGCATGCGGCCGAGGTGGCCGACACCACCCGGCACGCCCAGCGGTTCGGCGTGCAGGCCTCCTTCGACGGCATCGACATCAACGCCGTCAACGCCTACCGGGACGGCGTTGTCACCCGCATGTACAAGGGCCTGCAGGGCCTGGTGAAGTCGCGAGGCATCACGATGGTCGAGGGCAGCGGCCGGCTGCTGGACGGCACGACCGTGACGGTCGGCGATCGACGGCTCACCGGTCGCTCGGTCGTCCTCGCCACCGGCTCCTACGCCAAGTCACTTCCCGGCCTGCCGATCGGCGGGCGGATCGTGACCAGCGAGGAGGCCTTGCAGCTGGACTGGATTCCCAACAGCGTCATCGTGCTGGGCGGCGGGGTCATCGGGGTCGAGTTCGCCAGCGTGTGGCGCTCATTCGGCGCCGACGTCACGATCGTCGAGGCGCTGCCGAGGCTGGTGGCGGCCGAGGACACCGCGGTCTCGGCGGCCTTCGAGCGCGCCTACCGCAAGCGTGGCATCACCCTGGCGACCGGTTCGCGCTTCGCTGGCGCGACCCAGGACGACACCGGCGTGACGGTGAGCCTGGAGGACGCCGCCGACATCAGGGCCGACCTGCTGCTGGTCGCCGTCGGCCGGGGGCCGAACGCCTCCGGGTTCGGTTACGAGGAGTCCGGGGTGCGGATGGAGCGGGGCTTCGTCACCACCGATGACCGCCTCACCACATCGGTGCCGGGGGTCTACGCGGTGGGTGACATCGTCGCCGGGCTGCAGCTGGCGCACCGCGGCTTCCAGCACGGCATCTTCGTCGCCGAGGAGATCGCGGGGCTGCGGCCGGCGCCGATCTCCGAGGCGGGTATTCCCAAGGTCACCTACTCCGAGCCCGAGATCACCTCGGTCGGGTTGACCGAGGCTCAGGCGCGCGAGCAATACGGCGAGGACCGCGTCGAGGTCACCGAGTTCACCCTCGGCGCCAACGGCAAGAGCCGGATCCTCGACACGTCGGGCTTCGTCAAGCTGGTCCGCGAGAGTGAGGGTCCCGTCGTCGGGGTCCACGCCATCGGCTCCCGGATGAGCGAGCAGGTCGGCGAGGCTCAGCTCATCGTCAACTGGGAGGCCTTCCCCGAGGATGTCGCCGCGCTGGTCCACGCTCACCCGACGCAGAACGAGGCGATGGGCGAGGCACACCTCGCGCTGGCCGGCAAGCCATTGCACATCCACGATTGACTCCTGATCGTGACCCTGACCTGATGCGACGCACGGAGGACGAGTAATGGCTCGATCGGTACAGATGCCGCCGCTGGGCGAAAGCGTGACCGAGGGCACCGTCTCGCGCTGGCTGAAGAAGGTGGGCGACCGCGTCGAGGTGGACGAGCCGCTCGTCGAGGTGACCACGGACAAGGTCGATACCGAGATCCCCTCGCCCTTCGCCGGCACCTTGGAGCGGATCGTCGTCGGTGAGGACGAGACCGCCGAGGTGGGCGCGGAACTGGCGGTCATCGGCGAAGGGGCGGACGCGGGTGCGCCCGAGGTCGTCTCGACACCGGAGGACCCCGAGGCCGCACGCGAGGCGCCGGACACCGTCGCCGAGGAGATCACCCCGGCCGAGATCACCCCGGCCGAGATCACCCCGGCCGAATCCACCCCCGAGGACGCCGCTC
>CAZEYA010000002.1:0-69453 GCA_964516515.1 uncultured Kineosporiaceae bacterium
ACCCTCGAACCGGGCGCGACTCTGGCTTGTGATAACCGCTGTCTCTGCACCTAGGGCAGCAGCACCGGTCCACAACCGGTAAAGCCGGTCAAGCCGGATTTTCATGAGCGGAAGGAGGTGGATGATGACCAAGACCGAGGACGAAACCCTCGAAGCAGGTGCCACATTGGCCTGCGACAACCGGTGCCTTTGCACGTGACCTGCCCGGTGGGGCGGGCACCGCTCGACGGCCGTGCCCGCCCCATCACCGGTCGACAGAACCTGAACATCAGGAACTCGCCGAGGTCGTGGAGTAATCATGCGCATGCCCTTGTTCAACCTCTTCGACATGGCAGATCGCCAATCCCTGTTCGAGACCATGAACGCGCTGGGACCACGCCGGGCCTGGCAGATTATCGGTGAGCTGGCTCAGGTCGACGAACCTCTGTTCGCCGCCGGCCTGCCAGCGGGTTCTGATTATCCGAGCATAAGCGCGCGGGCGGCAGGCTTCATGCGCCTTGCGCCGCGGGTACCGCCGAGCGAGGTCGACAGTCTCGCTCAGCGATTCGCGAGCTACGGGTACCGGCTACAGGTCGAGTGCGCGTTCATGTCCTTCTTCTGGGCGGACGCAGCCACGATCTTCGGCGATGTCGTCGAGGTCGTCGGCCAGGAACATCTCCGCGCCGCGTTGCAGCCCGGGCATGGTGTCCTCGCCTTGCCGCTGCATGTCGGACCCTCGTACGCCGCTCCCGCGATCATGGCCCATCACGTTCTTACCACGGCAGTCTACAACCACCTCAACTTCGACCCGCTCAGGCAGGCGACCTGTCCGCAGCTGCCCATAGAGGGTTTCGGGCTCGAGACCGGTGACACGCTGCGTCGGGGCATCGCGGCCATGCGGGACGGGCGCGCCTTCGCCATCTACCCCGAACTGGACCCGCGTGGGGTCGATCATCACCATGAGCGGGTGTCTTTCCTGGGCACGACAGTCGTGGCCCCTGTGGGCCCGGTCATCATGAGCCGCATGTCGAAGGCCCCCATGCTCCCCGTGATCCTCACTGCGACGGGTGACGGAACCTTTAGGTTGACGTATCACGAACCACTCCCGGCGCCGGCTGTCAGAGACGACGTCCATGGATCGCTGGTGGAGCTGTGGGCGGTCATCGAGCGCGAGGTCATGGCCGCCGGAATTGCGGACTGGGAGATGTGGCTCGAGTTCGACCGGATGCTGCCCGAGTCCGTGGCGGGCCACGTATGAGCCGGACCGTCATCGAGGTCCATGCGCTGCGGAAGACCTACGCCGACGCGCGCGGGATCGAGGTCCACGCGTTGCGCGGTGTCGATCTCGTGGTCGAAGCCGGCGAGTTCGTTGCGGTCATGGGGCCGTCGGGCTCCGGCAAGTCCTCCCTGCTCCACATCGTCGGCGCGCTCGACACCGCCACCTCGGGGGATGTGACGGTGGGCGGCACAGACCTGGTCCGATGCGGGGAGCGGGAGCGCACTACCTTCCGGCGAGAGCAAGTCGGCTTCGTCTTCCAGGCGTTCCACCTTGTCCCCAGCATGTCCGTGGCCGAGAACGTCGCCCTCTCGGCTGTGGTGGCCGACCACCCGCCGTCGACGTGGCGCGGCAGGTCCCAGGAACTGCTCGACGCGATCGGACTGGGCGACCTCGCCGCCCGCTACCCGTCCGACTTGTCGGGTGGGGAGCAGCAGCGCGTCGCTGTCGCGCGTGCGATATTCGGACGGCCTGCGGTCCTGCTCGCGGACGAGCCGACGGGGCAACTCGACGCCGCCAACGGAGACGCCGTGCTGAAGCTCATGGGTGCGAGTGTGACCGCCGGCCCAGGCTCCTGCGGGGTGCTCGCCACTCACGATCCACGGGCCGCGAGCCATGCCCACCGTGTCGTGGCCATGCGCGACGGCGTGGTCGTCGACACCCTGAACCTCACGCGACCCGGCGCCCCCGCGGGGGGTGACGATCATGCTGCGGACCGCATTCGTTCGTGGGTTGCGTCAGCTCAGGCTTGACGCCCGCCGGCATCTGCTGCCGGCGTTCGCACTGACCTGTGGCGTGGCGTTGCTCTTCGGCACACTCGTCAGCAGTAGCGGTGTCCAGCAACGTCTCGCCGAGGGAGCGGACTCACTGGGTGGCCTCGGTGAAGTGGGGGTCGTCCCACGACTACCCGGCGGGCTGCTGTCCGAGGCCGAGGTGGCTGCCGTGGCCGACCTTCCAGGTGTGGCCACGGCGGTCTCTACCTACAGCGAGAGCACGACGATCCGTTCGGTGGGGGTCCCGGTCGCCCGATCGGAGCGGGACATCACCGTCACCGGCTATCCCACCGACCTGAACAGCACACTGCTCGCGCTGCCGTCGTCGGGCCGCCTTCCGGCGCCGGGCACCGCGGAGGTGGCCGTGCCTGACGACATCGCCGATGACCTCGGGCTCGAACCCGGCGATCAACTGGAGGTAGCCACGACCACCGGCACCGTCAGATGGTCCGTGGTGGGCATTCTGCCGTCCGCCGACCTCGGCGTCCTCGCCGTCGACAACGTCTTCGTCGACATCGACACGGCACGCACAGCCTTCGCGGCGCCGGATGCGGCGACGCGCGTCGACCTGATCCTGGCCTCGGACGTCTCGGTCGGAGACTGGACGGCTGCGGCCACGCCAAGCCTGCCGTCGGGTGTCCGGGTGCAGGACACCTCGGCGTTGCGTACGTCGTTCGAGCCGCTCCTCGACGCCGTCACCGTGGTTCTCGTGGCCACATCGCTGGTGACCCTCGGGGTGTCCACCATGCTCGGATCCTTGGCCTTCGCCTCCGCCGTCGATGCGCGGGGGGCCACATACGCCACGATGCGTGCCGTCGGAGCCTCCAGGGGGTGGCTCGCGCGCATCGTTCTCGCCGAGGCACTCGTCATCGGGAGCATCTGCGTGGGACTCGGCCTCGTCGCAGGTCTCGGCGTCGCTGCCGTACTCACCAGGGTCCTCGCCGCGGCGGGGAGCCTACCTGTGGCGACGGCAGGCATCGACATAGGCTCGCTCGTCGTCGCGGGGGCCGTCGGTCTGGTCGCAGCGGTCGCCGGCTCGCTGGTGGCGATTCTCCAGGTCGTGCGCCAACCTCCGACCCACGGCCTGCGGGGGACTGCGGTACGTCACCGGCGATGGCGTCCGGCGGTCGTGACCGTCGCCGGTGGGCTCGTGGCAGGTGGCATCCTCGTCCTGTTGGCCGGGCGGTCGGAGCTGGCGTTGGCGGGAGTCGCCGCCCTGCTGGTCGGGGCCGCCATGCTGGCGCCGACCGCCCTGGTGGGTCTGGCGTTCGTGGTCCGGCCCAGGAGCTGGACCGGACGGGTAGCTGCAGTGCGCCTGCGCACCCACCAGGCATTGGGCCCGGTGACCGGATTGACGACCCTGGTCGTTGCTCTCAGCGCCGCCCTCATCGTGAGTGTGGCGGCCATCGACACGGCGATGCGGACCCAGCTGGCGCGCCAGTTCGGCGCCGACGTGCAGGTCTCCTCCCCGGTTCCCGACGCACGGGTGACGGCGTCCATCGAAGCGGACGACAATGTGGCAGCGGTCTCAGGTACCGCCTTCGGAGAGGCGCGTCTCGTCATCGGCGATCCGAGGGACACCACGGCGGCCGAGCGTGACGAGGGCACCGCGGTCACGGTGCTCGCCGTCGATCCGGACACCTACTTCGACACCGCGCAGCTGCCGTGGCGCGAGGGCGATGACGTCAGCACCCCGGCTGCTCTGTCTGCCGGGGGAACCGTGGTGCTCCCGGCTGCGCTGGCGCAGAGCCAGGGCCTGGTGCTGGGTGACACCGTGACGTTGGAGGCGGCGACGGCGGCGCGGCAGCTCGAGGTGGTCGGGACCTACGCCTCGCTGGTCACCGGCACCCAGGTGGTGGTCGACCGGGAGACAGGCGGGACGCTGGGTGTGACAGCCGTCACCGACTGGAACGTCCGCGCCGAGGAGGGCGTGGCGCCCCAGGAATTGCGGGACGAGCTCGCCGCCGCCCTCAGTGGAGTCCCCGGGGTGTCCGTCATCACGGCGGCGGACCTACTCGAGCGGGCCTCGTCGGAACTGGCGGTGTACGTCACAGCCGTCGCCGCCATCGTCGTCCTCGCCCTGACCATCGGTGCGACAGGGGCCGGCGGGGTCTTCGCCCTGGAGATCGCCCGGCGGCGGCGGGAGCTGGGCGTCCTGCGGGCCGTGGGTGCCACCCCGGGGGCCATGCGCCGGCTCGTCGCCTGGGAGGCAGCCCTGGTCGCCGTTGCCGCCGTCATCGTCGGTCTCGTCGTCGGGCAACTGGCCGGGGCGCTCCTGACGACCGTCATCGCCGAAGCGCTCGGCGCAACCCTCGTGCCGTCGTTCCAGCCGTTGGCCCTGATCGGCGTCGCCGTCGTCACCGCTGCGGCCCTACAGGTGGCAGCCCTCGCGCCGGGAGCCCGTGCCGTACGCCTCCAACCAGTCGCGACCCTCCGGACGGAGTGACAACCATGGCGTCGGTCGACGGTTCGCGAGGCGTGTCGCCACTGCGCCCCCGCCTGCGCGACAGCGTCCTCGTGTTCCAGCGGCACGAGCGCCTGCTGCAGTTCCTCTGTCTCATGGATTTGAGGGTGAAGGAGTTCGACGCCCCAAGCTTCGTCGCCGATCTGGTTCCGTTGCTGGACGGCTCCCGGACCTGCGACGACCTCGCGGTGGCCCTGGACGGTTCCCAGGAGTTCTCGCTGGCCGGTCTGAGCGACGTGCTCAGGGTGATGCGCGACGAGCGCCTGCTCCACCGGGCAACCGATGACTCGCAGAGCGCTGGGGGGCGTTACGAGCGCCAGGGCCGGCTCCTCGAGGAATTCATCGCCTCCTTCGATCACCTGCCGGCCTCGGTCCAGCAGTTGCAGCGCAGGTTGCTCGACTCCCATGTCGTCGTGGTCGGTGCCGGTGGCCTGGGCGGGCTCGTCCTGCAGTCTCTCGCCGCGGCCGGGGTAGGTCGACTGGAGGTCTTCGACCCGGACGTCGTCGAGCAGACCAACCTCAACCGCCAAGTCATCTACGGCCCCGCCGACCTGGGTGCGCCGAAGGTAGAGGCGGCCGCACGCCGCCTCGAGGAGTTGAACCCGGACGTCATGGTGATCCCGCGACGCGAACGGATAAGCAGACCGGCGGACCTTGACGAGGCCGCTGTCCGGGCAGACCTTCTCATCAACTGTGCCGATGAGCCCAACGTCGGCGCCGTCTCCGATCTGGTCGCGGACGCGGCACACCCGGTCGGCACACCACACCTGGTCGGTGGGGCCTACGGCGCCAACCTCGGCGTCGCCGGCACGAGCGTCGTCCCTCATCGGACGACATGTTGGCGGTGTATTCGATCGGTCACCCGTAACGACCATGCACGACTGGACGGTGTCGCGCTCAAGGGGCGTGGCCGTGGGAGTGGGACTCTCGCACCCATCACGAGCCTGGTCGGCAGCATCGTCGCGTGGGAGGCCTTGCGCATCCTGCTCGATTTACCACTGGGCCTGGCCAACCAGGTCCGTGAGCTCGACATCTTCTCGCTGGAGTGGCGGGTACGAGAGATCAGCCCGCGCGACGGCTGCCCCCGCTGCCCGGACCGCGCGCTGGACCATGGCCGGATCTAGGCGGGGGTGAACGTGGTGACAGACCGCGAGCCCGGGGCGACCCCGGGCCCGGACAGCAGAGCCGGCTGGAGCCGGCGGGCGCGCATCCTCGTCGAGCCCCTCTTCACTCATCGGATCGACCTTGCTGTCCTCGCCGGCATCAGTCTTGCCAGCGCGGCAGCCGCCTTGGCTCAGCCCGTCGTGGTCAACATCATCGTCGGCGACGTTTCGAACGGGCAGGGCGTGGGTCCGTTGGCCTGGCTACTGCCCGCACTTTTCCTCATGGGCGCGCTGCTGCGCTCGGTCGAGGAGTACCGCTTGCAGTCCATGGCCGAGGACGTGGTCCTGGCCGTCCGGCGCCGCCTGGTCGAACACGTGCTGCGGCTGCGGATCGCGGAGTTCGATCAGCACCGGACGGGGGACCTCGTCGCCCGCCTCACGGCAGACGCCGGCGCCATCCGGAATGCACTGGTGCACGGGCTCTCCTCCGCGCTTAGTGGCACCTTCGTATTCGTGGGGGCACTCATCGGCATGCTGATCGTCGATCCCCTCCTGCTGGTGGTGACAGTTGCCGTCATCACTGGAGCGACGCTGGCCGTTCTCGCTTTCGCTGGTCGCGTATCCCGCGCCAGTGCCGCTGTCCAGTCACTCGTCGGTCGCGTCGCCGCCATGTTGACTCGTTCGCTGGATGCCCTGCGGACAGTGCGGGCAGCGAATGCTACCGAGCGCGAAACGACCGCGCTGGTCGCACAGTGTGAGGACTCCCATGCCGCCGGGCTGAGACTGGCGCGCGCGCTCGCCCTCATCGCGCCTGCTTCCACCGTCACGATCCAGGTGTGCGCCGTCGCGATCATCGGTGTCGGGGGACTGCGGGTGGCCGCGGGGCAGTTGTCGGTCGCGGATCTCGCGACCTTCCTGCTCCTGCTCTTCTTTCTCCTGGTCCCCCTGACGCAGGCTTTCGGCAGCATCAGTGCGGTGGGCACGGCCGTCGGCGCTGCCGGACGTATCGCCGAGATCCTCGATCTGCCCCTGGAGAACGGGCGGCCTCCCGTTCAACGTGACCCGGTACCGCGTGGCCCCGGGTCCGACGACATCGCCGTCGCATTTGACGACGTCCATTTCTCGTACCCGGGAGCGATGTCTGACGGCCAGATGGCGACCCGCCCTTCTGGACCTGCCGCGCTCTGCGGGATCTCCTTCGATCTGCCGCGGGGAACGCGACTGGCGATCGTCGGTCCCTCGGGTGCGGGCAAGACAACGGTGCTCAGCCTGCTCGAGCGGTTCTACGAGCTCGACCGCGGTGTCATCCGCGTCGACGGCGTGGACATCCGGCAGTTCGATCACCGGGAGCTGCGGAGTCGCATCGGATACGTCGAACAGGGGGCGCCGGTGCTCGCTGGGACGTTGCGGGACAACCTTCTCCTCGCGTCACCGCACATGTCGGACGACGAGTGCGAGGCTGCGCTCGACGCGGTGGGTCTGTGGGCGCTGCGTTCACGCGGGACGTACTGGCTCGACCTCGATGTCGGTGAACGCGGCATCACACTGTCGGGTGGCGAGCGACAGCGGCTGGCCCTCGCCCGCGCCCTTCTCGGACGACCCCCCATCCTGCTCCTGGACGAATCCACCTCCAGCTTGGACAGTCGCAGTGAGAAGTTCGTAGGCCGAGCCGTCTCCCGGGCGACGACCGGGTGCACGGTGATCATCGTGGCCCACCGCCTGGCGACGGTCGTCGACTCCGACGCCATCCTCGTCCTCGATGAGGGTCGTGCTGTGGCCTACGGCACGCACGATGACCTCCTGAAGACGACGGCCCTGTACCGGCAGCTCGCCGAGCATCAACTTATCGCCAGCTTCGCGTAGACACATCGCGGGTCGCGGCATGTCGACTTCACACTCGGACGGCCTCACTCGTCTGATGAGAGTATGGATTTGACCGAACCCGTGACATCGACGGCCATGACCACCCTGATCGACGAGCGGGGGGAGCACACCCGCGGATTGACCATCTTGCGCCGGGCGGCAGACGTGGCCCTGACAGCAGGATCGAGGGGCGCCGTGCGGTTGAACACGGACGCCCGCGTCGAGGAGACCGGCCTCGAGCTGCGGTGGAGCGAGGCCTACGTCGTGGACACGGCGGGAGGGGCGCTGAGCGTCGTCAAGGCACAGATCCCCGCAGACCGGATCGCTGCGCTGCGGGCCGGTCGCCCGCTGCGGTGGCCGGCGCCGTCCGCCCGGCCGTCCACCAGAGCCATCGCGGGCGTCATCGCCCAGTTGGCCCGAACCGGTGGGCCGGCCGCGGCCGAACCCGTCGACGTGGTGGCCCGTTACATCGAGGAGTTCAAGAACCAGTCACGCTTCACCGTCTTCCCAAAACTGTTTGGCCCCGACTTCCGCCACCACTTCGATTTTCCCGGCCGGGGACCCGGGTTCGAGTCCTTCATGAGCGTCGGCCGGGACCTGCTCGGTTCGTTCAAGGAGTTGCACGTCACCGTGGATGACCTGTTCGGCGAAGGGGAGCTGGTGGTCGAGAGCAACACGGTCCACGCCGTACACCGGGGCGACTTCGCCGGCGTCGCGGGCACCGGCCGCCCGGTGACGTGGACGGAGATCCACTTCTACCGGGTAGTGGCCGGCCGCATCGTCGAGAACTGGCCGACCGTGGACGTCGAACGGCTCGTCGGGTCGCTCGGGTGAGCCTGGCCCAGGATCGGCATGTCGACGACCTTGCCCTGGTGGCCCGCTGCCTGGACGCCCGGTTCGAGGCATGGGAGGAACTGATCCGCCGGTTGCAGCGGCCGGTGTACACCCTCGTCGTGCGGTTCGTCTGGTCCGTCCACGACGCCGAGGACGTGACGCAGGAGGTGCTGCTGAAGGTGGTCACAGTGCTGCACTCCTATCGCGGTGAGGCCGCGTTGACCACGTGGGCCTACCGCATCGCCAGCCGGCACCTGATCGACCTGGCCCGCCGCCCGAGCGAGGCGCTGACGTTTGACGAGGGCCGCGAGCACCTACTGGTGGGCCTGGCGGAGCCGGAATGGGCTGGTCCAGAGGCCACCGCACTGGCCGGGGAAGTCAAGATCGGGTGCTCTACGGCCGTGCTGGACCTGCCGGGACCCGACGCCGCCTGGGTGCTCGACGTGGATCCCACCGTGCACCGCAAGCGGCCGGTCCGGGGCCAGGCGCGGCGGCTGGTGGCCGACCTCGACACCCTCGGCGACGACCTGGCGATCATGCGCAGCAACCCCGACCTCGACCCTGTCAATTCGGTGCTGACCCGGCTGCGGGAGCTGGTGACCACGGGTGGTCTGTGACGAAGAGACCAAGGTGGCGGGCTGTGGGGGATAGCCAACACAGTGGTCGATTCGGCCAAGCGCTGCGCACTTAGCCGGGTCCGTCCGTGCCAGCCCGCGCGTCAGCTGTAGGTGGATCCAGCAGGCGAGCCAGATGGTCGACCAGGTTGATCAAATCGTCGAGGCCAGCCAGGTTGTCCAGCACTAGGGCGTCGTCGACATCGGCGTACCGGTGCACCAGGACGTTCCGAAATCCCGCGGCCCCCGCCAGCCGTCGGCCCAGTCCCGGGTCGATCGACCCGCCACGACCCAGGGCGACGAAGGCGTCGGCGTTCGACGACGGCACTGGGCCGCCTTCGGTCGCCAGGACGATGTCAGCAAGGAAGGTCGCTGCGCCACCGTATGGCTTGGGCGGTGATCTGTTGTCAGCTGTAGCTGCCCAGATCCGTGACCGTGAGCGCCACCCACGGCAGTGCGGGGTCGCTCACCACGTCGTCACCTCCACTGCGGTGGGTGCCGATGCGCTGGTATGCGCCGTTGATGAGGTGATGCACGGTCACCCTGGTCTCTGGCGCCAGTTCGACGAGCCAGAAGGACGCAATGCCGGCTAGGGCGAACTCCCGTGGCTTCTCCCGGTGGTCCGCCGTGGCAGTGCTGGGGCTGACCACCTCGACCGCCAGCACGACGTCTACGGCCGGTGTACTGGTGACGTCCCAGGTCTGCCCGGGCGTCACCCGGGCGACGACGACATCGGGGATGCGGGCGGCGACGGGGACAGTTGACAGCACGACGATCTCCTCCTCCAGCACCCGCATATCGCCGGGCGCGCAGGCGCGCAAAGCAGCGGCGATGAGACTCTGGATGTTGCGGTGTCGTTGCGTGGCACGGGTCATCGGTCGCAGCACCCCGTCGATGATCTCGGCCCTGGTGTCCTCCGGAAGGGCGAGGTACTCGGCCAGAGACAGCGGTGTCCCAGCGTCGATCACCGACCCTGGGCGTTCGAGCAGCATCATGCGCGCCTCCTTCGTCATCTCCAGTGTAGGCAGCGGGCCCTGTGGACAACGGTCGCACGCTCCGCCTGTGGACGGATCCGCCGTGCGGCGAACCCCCTCCCTGCCGGCGAAGGGACGCCGGGAACGCGACCTCAGCGCGGGTCCGCTCGGCAGGGAGGATGACGGCGGGCCCGAGTTCACACTGACACCCGCTGCTGCGCCTTACAGGGCATGGACTCCTCCTCAGGCACCGTCGACGTGGTCGCGCGCTACATCGAGGAGTTCAAGAACAAGTCGCACTTCGCTGTCTTCCCGACGTTGTTCGCGTCCGACTTCCGTCACCACTTCGATTCCCGGGCCGTGGCCCCGGCTTCGAATTCTTCACGAGTGTGGGACGCGACCTCCTGGGATCGTTCTCGGAGTTGCACGTCACGGTGGACGACCTGTTGGGCCACGATGATCTGGTGGTCGAGAGCAACACGGTCCGCGCCGTGCACAGCGGCGCCTTCGCCGGCGTCGCCGCCACCGGACGGCCGGTCACGTGGACGGAGATCCACTCCTACCGTGTCGTGGCCGGGCGCATCGCGGAGAACTGGCCCACCGTCGACGTGGAGCGACTCGTCGGGTCCCTCGGGTGACCCAGGCCCAGGACCGGCATGGCGACGATCTCGCGCTGGTGGCCCGGCGCGCCGGCTGGTGGCCGACCTCGACGCCCTCGGCGACGACCTGGCGATCATGCGGAGCAATCCGGACCTGGATCCTGGCGAATCGGTGCTGGCCCGGCTGCGGGAGCTGGTGACCACCGGCGGTCTGTGATCCGACGGCGGCTGCGGCCGCCGTCAGGTCAGGTCACGCTCCCGGTACAGCCCCTCTTGGGCGACGCTGATGGCCAGCCGGCCGTCGCGGCTGAACATCCGGGCGTTGTTGAGCCCCCGGCTGGCCGAGGCCGAGGGGCTGTGCGTCACCGACAGCAGCCAGTCGTCGGCGCGGAACGGGCGATGGAACCACATGGCATGGTCGATGCTCGCGATGGATAACCCCGAGGCCAGCCATGAGCGGCCGTGCGCGCGCAGCACCGGTTCGAGGATGCCGTAGTCGCTGGCGTACGTCGCGACCGCGGCGTGCAGCAGCGGGTCGTCGTCGATGCCGCCCGCCAGCCGCCACCACGCCATGCTGTCCGGGGCGGGCGGGTCCTGCGGTGCCAGGAAGATCGACGGTGTCACGAACCGCAGGTCGAGCGGCTGGCTGTACGCCCAGTGTCGGGCGTTGTCATGGTCGATCTCGCCGTACAGGTCGGCCATCGAGGGCAGGCTCAGCGGATCCGGCGCCGCCGGCATGGCATCCGCGTGCTCGACGCCGTCAGCGGCCACCTGGAACGACGCGATCATCGACAGGATCGGCACCTCGTCCTGCAGCGCGTGCACCCGGCGGGCCGAGAGCGACCGGCCGTCCCGCAGTCGCTCCACCGCGAGCACGATCGGCTGGTCCAGGTCACCAGGTCGCAGGAAGTACCCGTGCAGCGAGTGCGGCAACCGTTCGGCTGCCACTGTCCGGCCGGCCGCCATGAGCGCCTGCCCCAGCACCTGGCCACCGAAGACCCGCGGCGCGGTGTGACGCTCGCTGCGCGCGACGAAGGTGTCCGCGGCGTCGCCGGGCTTGACGTCCAGCAGATCCAGCAGCGCGGTGGTGCGCTCGACAGCTCGGGGCAGCGTCGACTCGGTCATTACCGAACGGTAACCGAGATCGGGCCGGCGACGATCGGACCATGGCAGCATGCCCGTCATGCCTGGCCCGCTCACCGTTCGCGTCGCGCTGCGCTGGTCGGACATGGACGTGTACGGGCACGTCAACAACACTGAATTCCTCCGGCTGCTCGAACAGGCACGGGTGCAGGCGCTGCCGTTGCGGCGCGAGCCCGGCGTCACCGGCTTCCTCGTGGTCCGTAACGAGATCGAGTACCTGCGGCCGCTGCCGTACCAGGACGAGCCGGTGAGCGTGGTGATGTGGTGTACGGCGCTTCGCGGTGCCGACTTCGACCTCGGCTACGAGGTCGTGACCGACCCGGGCGCAGCCGCGACGGTCCACGCGATCGCCGCGACCACCCTCGTGGCCTACGACTTCCCGACCGAACGGCCGCGCCGGCTCACCACGGACGAGCGCGAACACCTGGCCGCGATCAGCGGCCCGCCCATCGAGTTCAGGAGGAGACGCCCAACCACACCGTGACGTCGGTGGGGACGGCGAGGCCGGCGTCGGTGTGGATCAGCTCCGCGCTGGCCACCAGCACAGTGGCGCCGTCCGGCACGGCCACCGGCTGCTCACCCAGGTTGGCGATCACCAGCACCCCACCCGGGCGGTGCAGCGCGATCGTCTCGAACGAGTCGTATCCCTCCGCCCACGTGAGCTCGCCGAGCCCCAGGCCGAGGCTGCGACGCAACTCCAGCGCCGTCCGGTACAGCTCCAGCGTCGACCCGTCGACCCCGGTCTGCGCCGCGCGCGACAGCGCCGCCCACTGCGCAGGCTGCGGCAGCCACGAGGTCTCAGCCGGACCGAAGCCGTACGAGGGCGCGTCGCCATGCCATGGGATCGGTACCCGGCAGCCATCGCGGCCCACCATCTCACCGCCGGTCCGGACGTACGTCGGGTCCTGGCGCCGTTCGTCGGGCAGCGTCGTGTGCTCGGGCAGCCCCAGCTCCTCGCCCTGGTAGAGGTACGCCGAGCCGGGCAAGGCCAGCATGACCAGGGTCGCCGCCCGCGCCCGCAGCAGCCCCAGCTCGGTGTTCGGCTGTGGGGAGCGGCTGCTGATACCGGCGTGGCCGGCGGCGGTGGGGTCGTGCGGCGGGTACCCGAAGCGGGTGGCGTGGCGGATCACGTCGTGGTTGCTCAGCACCCACGTCACCGGCGCACCCACCGCGCCCGACTCCTTCATCGACAGGTCGATGACCGCCCGCTGCTCCTGCGCCGCCCAGGACGTTTCCAGGTACGGAAAGTTGAAAGCCTGGTGCAGCTCGTCCGGCCGCGAATAGCGCGCCAGCCGGGAGTACGGGAAGACCCATGCCTCGGCGACAGCGATCCTGTCACCGTCGTAGGAGTCCAGCAGCCGGCGCCACTCGCGGTAGACCTCGTGCACCTCCTCCTGGTCCCACATCGGGGGCAGTGCACCGCCCTCGTTGGCGGTCGCGAACGGGTCGTGGTGCTCGGTCGGGTAGTGCCAATCCGGCAGGTCGTCCACCTTGATGAGGCTGTGCGCGACGTCGACGCGGAAACCGTCGACGCCGTGGTCGAGCCAGAACCGCATGACGTCCAGCACCTCCTCGTGCACCTCCCGGTTGGACCAGTTGAGGTCCGGCTGCGAGGAGTCGAACAGATGCAGGTACCACTGCCCGTGGCCGCCGTCGGCCTCGGTGACCCGGGTCCAGGCGGACCCGCCGAAGACCGAGCGCCAGTTGTTCGGCGGCTGGTCGCCCGCCGGGCCGATGCCGTCGCGGAACAGGTACCGCGCCCGCTCCCGGCTGCCCGGGGGCGAGGCGAGCGCGGCGGTGAACCAGACGTGCTCGTCCGAGGTGTGGTTGGGGACGAGATCGACGATGAGCCGCATGCCGAGCCGGTGGACCTCCTCGATCAGCGTCCTCGCGTCCGCCAGGGTGCCGAACCGGGGGTCTACCTGCCGGAAGTCGGCCACGTCGTAGCCGGCGTCGTGCATCGGCGACAGATAGAACGGCGAGAGCCAGATGGCGTCCACGCCCAGCTCGGCGAGATCACCCAGTCGCGAGGTGATGCCGGGCAGGTCGCCCATCCCGTCACCGTCGGCGTCCGCGAACGAACGGGGATAGATCTGATAGAAGACCGCGCTGCGCCACCATTCCCGACCCGATTCGCTCACCCGGTCAGCGAACCACAGGTGCCCGCCGGATGCCCTGTCAGAGCGCAGGCAGGGTGTTGACCATGCTCTGGGCGGCTCGTTCGAGGTAGTCCCACAACTGGGCCTCGTACAGCGGCGGCAGGTCCAGCGACACCACGGCCGCCCGCATGTGCCGCAGCCAGCGGTCCCGGGCGTCGGGGTCGACCGCGTACGGGGCGTGCCGCATCCGCAGCCGTGGGTGGCCCCGCTGGTCGCTGTACGTCGTCGGCCCGCCCCAGTACTGCTCCAGGAACAGCAGCAGCCGCTCGGCGGCCGGGCCGAGGTCCTCCTCGGGGTACATCTCGGTCAGCACGGGGTCGGCGGCGACACCGGCGTAGAACCGCTCGACGAGCCGCCGGAACGTCTCGTGCCCGCCGACCGCGTCGTAGAACGTCTGCGTTGCCGGTTCGTTCACTGCTCGCTCGCGTCACGACGAGCGGGTGGCGGGGTCCGGGAGGCGTCGGCTGCGGCGTCCTCGGCGGCGGCATCCGTCCGGAGGAACTCCGAGAACCGCTCCCGGGGTGGCGCCTCGCGTCGCTGCAGCAGGGCGGCCGCGACGGACTCGCGCTGCCGGCGGAGCAACACATAGGACAGCGCCAGCGACACCACGGCCGCCAGGCCGACGGCCAGCAGTCCCTGGGCGCCGAGGGCGCGGAGACCGACGTAGGCGACGACGAACAGGCCGATCCGCAGCGCCGAGTAGACGGCTATGGGGCGCATGAGACCAGCGTAGGCCGCCTTACGCTGGCCTCGTGCTCTGGCTCCGCGCTGCCGTCGTGCTCGTCGTGGTCGGGCTCACCGTCTACGCCTTCATCGACTGGTTCCAGACACCACCGCCGCAGGCACGGGCGCTGCGTTACGCCTGGTGGATCGTCATCATCCTGCTGCTGCCGGTCGTCGGACCGATGCTGTGGCTGTGGGCGGGCCGGCCGTCCAGCTCGCCGCCGTAGATCTCCGCTGGGTCACTGGTTCGCCACGGTCGGCCCATCGTGGAGAGTCAGTCGCGTACCACTGGGACCCTGTCGATACTGACTGCTGTGGCCACCGGGTCAGTCGATCGGCCCGCGCTGGCGCACGATCGTCATCCGGCGCACGTGCGGCTCCACGACAGCCGGCGCCGCCAGCCAACGCAGCACCGCGGGAGCGTGGCTGAGTACGAGCTCCGGCTCGCGGGTCCCTTCCAGCACACCGCCGAGAATCGCGCGCCGCCGCCGTCCCCGGGCTCCCAGCCACGCGGCGGTGACCAACGCCGACCGTTCCGAGCCGTTCAGGTGGCGATCGATCAGCGGTGCCAGGCTCCACTCGACGAGGTCCAGCGCGGCCAGCAACGGTTGCCGCATCGCCTCGATCGTGGTGCCGCACTGCTTGGCGTCCGTGGCGCGGCCGCCGTCCTGCCAGCGCAACGCCGCGCCCTGCGCGCGCTCGCGGGGCGAATCCAGCGCGGCCAGTCGCTGCTGCGCCCGCGCGACGACCGCTGCCGGCCGGCCGTCATCGCCGGCCGAGCTCGGTAGCCGTTGCTGCAATGCCGGCCACAGCGTGCTGCTCTGGGCCTGGCGATAATGGTGCAACGAGTCCAGCACCTCCCACACCCACGAGCCGACGACCCGGGCGCGGGCCTCGTCACCGTCCGGGACGGCCAGGATGACGTCGGGCAGCAGGTCGAACTCGCGCCGGAACATCCGGTGGATGTCGGCGACCTCGGCCCCGAACGCGCCCCCCGCCTCGTCATCGGTCACGGGTTCGTTATCGGTCACGGTGCCGCCAAGCTTAGTCCGAGGCCCAGCAGCAGGCCGTGGGCCAGCTGGTACTGCCCGGTGGTGGCAAGCACCGGGATCAGTGCCGGACCCGTGGCGCCGGCGGCGACGGTCCGTGCGGCCACCACGCCCAGCAGCGACGCCGGCAGCGCCAGCAGCGCCCAGGGCGTGGCCAGCAGCGCAGCAGCGACGGTCGTCACCAGCGGGGTGAGCAGCAGCGCGAGGTAGAGCCGCCAGGTACCGCGATCGCCGAGGCGGACCGCGAGCGTGCGCTTGCCGGCCCGGGTGTCGGTGGGGATGTCGCGCAGGTTGTTGACCACGAGCAGGGCGCAGGCCAGCGCCCCGACGCCGACGGCGGCAGCGGCGGTGGCGGCCTCGACCCGGTCGGCCTGGGTGTACGTCGTGCCGAGCACCGCGACGAGACCGAAGAAGACGAACACCGACACCTCGCCGAGCCCCGCGTAGCCGTAGGGTCGCCGGCCTCCGGTGTAGAACCACGCAGCCGCGATGGCGGCCACCCCGACCACCAGCAGCCACCAGTGGCCCGACACGGCGATGAGCGCGAACCCGGCCAGCGCGGCGACACCGAAGGCGATCAGCGCCGCGGTCAGCACGGCGCGAGGCGTGGCGGTCCGGCTGCCGACCAGGCGCAGCGGACCGACGCGTTCGGCGTCGGTCCCGCGGATGCCGTCGGAGTAGTCGTTGGCGTAGTTGACGCCGACCTGCAGCGCCAGCGCGACGACGAGTGCGAGGACCGCCCTACCGGGCTCGGTCGCCCCCAGTCCGATGGCGCAGCCGGTGCCGGCCGCCACGGGGGCGAGCGCGGCGGGCAGGGTCCGCGGCCTGGCGCCCGTCACCCAGTCCTGCGCCGTCCCCACGGTCAGCCATCGTGACACGCGGGAGCCGATTCAGCGGCGGTCTTCGTCGGATGCGCCGTCGCCGTCGTCGAGGTCGCGGCCACGCTCTGCGCGATTGTTCAAGCCGCGTAGGAAATCCGGATCGTCGTCCGGTCCCAGCACACTGGGTGTGGCGCGAGGTCCCGCGCCGGGTGGCCGCTGCGGGCGCGGGCGACCAGCGATCAGCCAGGCTACGCCGCCGAGGATCGGCACCAGGACGATGAGCGCCACCCAGGCCAGTCGAGGCAGTCCCCGGACTTCCGGTCCGGGCGATCGCGAGACATCAAAGAGGCAATACAGTGCGAATCCCACGATGATGAGGGTGGGCAGGTATCGCAACATCTTGCTATCTTCCCTCGTTCGATGCGTCCTCGACAGCCGGGGGGGTCCGGGTGCCGGCGAGCAGTGCCGACACGGCGCGCCGGTCAGGCTTGCCGGGTCCCGTGACGGGCAGTAGGTCCACTACATGGATCTCCGGTGCCGCCCACCGGCCGAGTTGCGTGACCACAGTCCGCCGCCACTGGTCGCGCCGTCGCTGCGTCGCGGTGGCGCCTCCCGCGACGACGATCGCGGCGGCAACCCGTTGCCCCCACCGCGGATCGGGAAGCCCCACGACGACGACGTCGGCGACGCCCGGCTGGGCACGCAGGACGTCCTCAACGGTTCGGGGCGACACCTTGTACCCACCGGTGACGATCATGTCGTCAGCGCGCCCGACGACCTCCAGCCGGCCGTCCTGCCAGCGTCCGAGGTCGTCGGTGACGAAGCTTCGGGCCCCGCTCGGCGTACTGCGGAAGGCGGGGTCGCCTGGCCTGCCCCGGTACCCGCGGGCCACCACGGCTCCGGAGATGACGATGCGCCCGCTCGGATCCACCGACACCGACACCCCGTCCAGCGCCGTGCCGTCGTAGACGCACCCGCCGCATGTCTCGCTGGCGCCGTACGTCTCCACCAGTCGCACGCCAGCGGCCCGCGCGGCCTCGCGGGTCGTCGCCGGCAGTGCCGCACCACCGACGAGGACGGCGTCGAAGCTCGCCAGGGCCGTCACTGCTGCGGCGCCACCGGCGAGCACACGCGAGACCTGGGTGGGAACGAGTGAGGCATAGCGCCTGGCGCCACGCGTGGCGTGGGTGCGGGCGGCCGCTTGCAGGAAGACCTCCGGGGTGAAGCCTGCTCTCAGGTCGCACGAGACCGGTGTGGTGCGGGCGATGAGGGACCGCACGCACACCATGACCCCGGCGACGGTGTGCGCGGGCACGCCAAGCAACCAGGTGCCGGGGCCGCCCAGACGGTCGTGGGTCGCGCCGGCCGAGGCCAGCAGCGCGGACGCGCTGAGCAGGGCCGGCTTGGCCGAGCCGGTGGAGCCGGAGGTGGACACGACCGCTGCGGTGGGGTCCGCGGTGTCGTCCTCGTCCTCGCCGAAAGGTGTGCCGGCGGCCACCTCGGCAGGGGACGGCCGGTCCGCCGGGTGCGGGTGGACCGCTGGGCCGGCACCGGACAGCGCCTCGCGCAGCGCGGGGAGCAGGTGCGTGGTCGCGTCGGAGTCGCTGACGATCGCTAGCGCCAGTACCGACCTCATCGAGCGAGTGACGCCCACGCGAGCCTCGTCGCCGAGCGGGGCGTCAGGGGGTCGCCGTAGCGGGCGCGCCGCGGCGAGCCGCCGCGGGTGCCAATGGGCAGCCGATGCACGCGGGGGAGTTGGGGTCGTGCCCGCCGCACCCGACGCCGGTGCTGCCGGCGCCCGCGCTCGCCGACACGCGACTGCCTCGTATCCCGAGTGCGGCGACGACCAGCAGCAGCGTGACGTGACCGGCGACGGCGACGCCGACCCAGCCGGTGATGACCACGGCCAGGCCGAGGACCAAGCCGGCGAGGGTCGCCGTTACGGTGGCGCCGCGGCCCCGGGTCAGCCGGGTGGCACCGAAGGCCAGTGCAGTCAGCGCCACCGCGGGCACGGCGGCCATGCCGCTGGCCAGCAGCCAGCCGAGCACCGCTCCCCGGAACAGCACCTCCTGGGCGGCGGCGCCCACCAGGGCGGGCAGCAGCTGACCCGCGCGTGTGGGTGCGGCGGTGCGGACATCTCTGGAGCTGGACCCGGACCTGGACCGTGCCGGAGGCGGCGCTGCGGGGCGGGTCAGGACGTACCCGAGTGCGGCCGCGCCGAGAGCAGCGATCGCGGACGCCGACACGAGCGTCGCCGGCCGGGCGGTTCCCGCCCAGTCGACGTCCGCCAGCGACACCGTGATGACGCCGACCTGCGCCCCGACGACCGTCGCCACCGCCACCAGCCAGCGCGCGCTACGGCGGCTGCGCTGCACGACGTGGATCGGCCGGGGGTCGTGAGCCATTCGGCGAAGCAGCACGTGCTCGAAAAACGTCCCCGCCATGATCAGGACGAGCAGGGCGGCGCCGGCCGCCCACCACGCCACCGAGGTCGTCGGGAACTGGGTCGTCGCTGCGGACAGCACGGAATCCACCACCGGCACCCCAGCAGCGTAGGCCGGTGGGAAACACTGCCTGCTGTGGACTCCCCGTCGACCGCGACCGTGACCGCCCGCTCGCTCGTCGACGGCCTGGTCGCCGCCGGGGTGCAGGAAGTCGTGCTGTGCCCCGGGTCGCGTAGCGCACCGCTGGCCTATGCGGTGCACGCCGCTGACGCCGCGGGCCTGCTGCGGCTGCACGTCCGCATCGACGAACGCTCCGCCGGCTTCACCGCGCTAGGGATGGGCCGGGTGACCGGCCGCCCCGCGGTGCTCGTGACCACGTCGGGTACCGCGGTGGCCAACCTGATGCCCGCGGTACTGGAGGCGCATCACGCGGGGGTGCCGCTGCTCGTGATGTCCGCCGACCGGCCCGAGCGGTTGCGTGGCACGTGGGCCAACCAGACCTCGGATCTGCAGCCGGGGTTGTTCGGCCCCGCGGTCCGGTGGTCGCGTGACGTGACAGCCGCCGCTGAACCCGCGTGGGGGTCATTGGTCGCCGAGGCTGTCGCCGCGGCGACCTCGCCCGCCGGTCCCGTCCACCTCAACGTCGGATTCGACCATCCTCTGGTACCGCCCGACCTGTCGTGGCGACCGGCGGCGGCTCCCGGGCGGCCCGCTTCGCCAGGCCCCACCGCGCCACCGCCGCTGGCGCATGCATTGCCGCAACTGCTGCCGCTCGGCGCGCGGACGGTCGTGGTAGCCGGGGACGGCGCGGGCCCTGATGCGCGGGCACTCGCCGAGGCGGCTGGCTGGCCGTTACTGGCCGAACCCACCTCGGGGTCGCGCGGTGGGCCGTGTCGGATCAGCGGTTACCGGCTGTTGCTCAACGGCCCACTGGGCAGGGCGGTCGAGCGTGTGGTGGTCTTCGGCCGGCCGACGCTGTCGCGGCCGGTGACCCAGTTGTTGGCACGCCCCGATCTCGTCCTCGTCGTCGTCGGACGGGGGGCGCATTTGGCGGGCGCGCCAGGTCGTGCCGCGCAGTCAGTGCCCGGCCGGGTGGGAGTCGACAGCCGGGAGGATGGCGGATGGCTGGACGCGTGGCGCCATGCCGGGCGGGAGGCGGCCGAGGCCATCGAAGCGGTGCTGGGTGAGTCGCGGGCCGCCGACGGGCTGGCCGGCTACGACGTCGCTCGCGAGGTCACCGCCGCCACGGGTCCCGATGTCGGTCTCGTCCTCGCGGCGAGCAATCCCATCCGTGACGTCGACCTCGCTGCAGGTGACGTGGCCGCCCGCTTCGCGATCGCCAATCGGGGCCTGTCGGGCATCGACGGCACGGTGTCCACGGCCGTCGGCGCGTCCCTGGCTATGGGCCCCGTCCGGGTGCTGGTGGGAGACCTGGCGTTGCTCCACGACAGCAACGCCCTGCTGCTGGGTCCGGGTGAACCTGCGCCCGCGCTGCAGGTCGTCGTGGTCAACGACGGCGGCGGCGGCATCTTCGGGTTGCTGGAGCACGGCGAGGACCGGTTCGCGGCCGCATACGAGAGGGTCTTCGGGACCCCGCAGCGGGTCGACTTGCAGGCGTTGTGCGCGGCCCACGGCGTGCGCCAGACGACGGTCAGCGACATCACGGGCCTGTCGCGGGCATTGGCCACGTCGCCTTCACCCGGGATCGAGGTGGTCGAGGTGCCCGTCCGGCGGGACCGCGAGCGGAAACTGGCCGAGCGACTCGCCGCTGCCGTCGCCAGGTAGCGCTCCCGTCACCCCCCTCACTCCTCTCCGCCATTTGTCGACAAACGGTGGCCCGGCAGGCCCTGCCCGCCTGCGTTTGTGGACAAATGGCGGTGGGGGGAGGCCCTCAGGCGTGCGTTTGTGGACAAATGGCGACGAGGGGGGGGTCAGGCGCCGAAGTTCTGGACCCACCAGGGTCCGCCGCTGCCCTCGGCATAGCCGACACCGAGATCGGTGAAGGCGCAATTGAGGATGTTGGCCCGATGGCCGCTGCTGTTCATCCAGGCGTCCATCACGGCCGCGGCGTCGCGTTGGCCCTGAGCGATGTTCTCGCCCGCGGTCCGGTACGAGTAGCCGGCCGCGGTTATCCGGTCGAAGGGGGAGCGACCGTCCTGACTGTCGTGCGAGAAGTACCCGTTGGCCTTCATGTCCTCGGCGTGGCCGTCGGCTGCCGCGGTCAGGGCGGGGTGCAGAGAAAGCGCACCACATCCGGCGCCGGCGCGTTGCGCGTTGACCAGGTCGAGGATCTCCTGCTCCACGGTGGCAGCCCCAGCAGCCGGCGGAGCAGGGGCCGTGGTGGGAGCCGGTGGCGGCGGCGCCGTCGTGCCCGGCGGCGGCGTTGCCGACGTGGGCGCCGGTGCAGTGGTCGCCGGCGTGATGCTCGGCGGCGCCGCCCCGGTGGTCGTCGGGCTGGAGCTGGGCGCCGCCGCCCTCGACGGTGCGGGCGCCGCCGAGGTCGGGGCTGTGGCCGAGACCGACACCGACACCGAGGGATCGGGCGTCGATGGCGTGCCCAAGGCCACCCGCGGGGCTCGGGTACGCGTACCGGCCCGGCTCGCTCCCGGGGCGGTGCGATCCGGAAACACGACCGAGGCCGTCGGGCGTCCGACGTCGGCGACGACGAAACCCCCGCGGCGCGCCTCATACGCCATGGCCAGGCCGGTGATGGTGCCGAGCGTCGTCACGGCCGCCAGGATCCAGGCGCCGAGCCGCACCGTGGCCCGGCGACGCTCGTCACGCCGACGGGCCCGCCGCGGACCTGACCGGGCCGAGGTCATCGGCTACTCCGGGCTCGCAGCGGCGGGGCACATATTCAGACGCACGACTCACACACGCCGCGCGGGGCCCGGCAGGTTTCAGCTCGACCGCGTCCGGGGGCCCGTCAGTGGCTGTTCCCCGTGTCCGTAGCGACAGGAAGCCGTAGCTCGAAGCGGCAGCCCCCGATGTCCTGATGGGCCATGAGAATGCCGCCGTGAGCCTCGGTGATGCCGCGGGCGATCGCCAGGCCGAGCCCCGCGCCTCCGGTCTCGCCGTCCGCCTCGGCCCGGGGACGTGACGACTCTGCCCGGTAGCCGACCTCGAACAGCCGCTCGATCGGACCATCGATGGCGCCGCAGCCGTCACGCACCGCGACCAGCGCCTCACCTCGCCTGCCGTGTCCGATCCGCGCGACAGACACGCTGACCGCCGTGCCGGCTCGGCTGTACTGCACGGCGTTGGTGACCAGGTTGCGCAGGGCGCGGGACAGCTGCTCGGGGTCGGCGTCGACGACGACCGGGTCCGCCGGTCCCGTGACATCGATCGCGATGCCCTTGGCCTGCGCCGACGGCCCACTGGCTGCGACCGCCCGGCGCGCCGCCTCGGTGGCGTCGATCGGTCGGCGGTCCAGCCGCAGCGCTCCCGCCGCGATGCGCGACAGCAGGAACAGGTCGTCGACCAGGCGGGACAGATGCATGGTCTCGTCAAGGATCTGCCGGTGGTAGCGCGCGACGGTGTCTGGGTCGGTCACCACGTCGTCCAGCAGCGCCTCGGCCATGGCCCGCAACGCCGCGAGCGGGCTGCGCAGGTCGTGACTGACCCACGCCACGAGGTCGCGCCGCGACGCCTCCAGCGCGCTCTCCCGCTCGTGCATCAGCGCCAGCCGGTGCTGGCCGAGGAAGCCGGCCAGCACCAGACCCATACAGGCCGAGGCGACGACGGCGGCGACCAGGGTCGCCAGGATGCGTGGCGAGTCGATCATCAGTGAGCCGGTGATGATGACCGAAGCGACGACGACGATGGCGGCCACGACCGCCACCACCCCCAGCACGACCACCGTCGGGCGATTGCGTAGGAACCGCAGCGCCAGCAGCCCCGTCAGGCCCCCGATGACCGCGACGCCGAGCGCACCGCCGACGGTCGCGGCGACCTCAGGCCCCGTGATCATCAGGGGTCGAGTCGTCCGTGGAGCGGGCCGATCGGCTCGTAGCGGTATCCGACGCCCCAGACGGTCGCGACCCGGTGATGGTCGGTGCCGGCGTCCTCGCCCAGCTTGGCGCGCAGCCGCTTGACGTGGACGGTAACCGTCGAGGTGTCGCCGAAATCCCAGCCCCACACGTCCTTGAGCAGCTCCTCGCGGGTCATGACGGTGCGCGGGTGGCGCATCAGGTGGACGAGCAGGTCGTACTCGCGGATGGTCAATGAGATGCCCGTGCCGCCGAGCTTCACCTGCCGGGCGGTCTCGTCGACCATGAGGTCACCGTCGACGAGTGGCAGCGTGTGCCCGCCGTCCGCTGATCCCCCCGGTACCGCGCCGCGGCGCAGCACCGCCGAGATCCGCAGGACGAGTTCGCGCGGGCTGAACGGCTTGACGACATAATCGTCCGCGCCCACCTCGAACCCTGCGATCCGGTCCTCGGTCTCGCCGAGCGCGGTCAGCAGGATGATCGGTGCCTGGCTGAACGCCCGCAACCGACGGGCGACCTCCAGGCCGTCGATTCCCGGCAGCATGATGTCGAGGACGACGAGGTCGGGCTCGGTGTGACCGGCCAGGTCCAGCGCGGTGACGCCGTCGGCAGCAGTGGCGACGGCGTACCCCTCGTGCCGCAGATATCGGGCCAGGACGTCGGTGATCGTCGGGTCGTCGTCGACGACGAGGACGCGGGCGGCGGTCACGGCGTCACCCTAGGCGCGAACAGCCCGCAGCGTTCGGTCGCTCCGAGTGCCTGCCTACAGTTCGGCCATGCTCATCGCCTTCTCGATCGCCCCATCGGTGTCCGACCCGGATGGCCTGGTGACCGATGCCGTGGCCCAGGCAGTGGCCATCGTGCGGGCGTCGGGCCTGCCGAACCGGACCGACGCCATGTTCACCACGATCGAGGGCGAGTGGGACGAGTGCATGGCGGTCGTCAAGGCGTGCGTCGACGCTCTGGCGGCCTCGGCGCCGCGAGTCAGCCTGGTACTCAAGGCCGACATCCGGGTCGGCGCCACCGGTGAGCTCACGGGAAAGCTGGGGCGGTTGGACGCGGCGCTCGTCGGCCGTCCCGGTGATGCCGTCACCGGGTGACGAATGAGCCGTCGAGGATCTCGCCCTCCAGCGTGATGGTCGATTCCGACCAGCTGACGTCGCCCTCCACGGTGAGGTCCCCGAGGTCGGCGCCCGCGGTGTTGTCCAGGACGAGGCTCGGCTCGGCGCACTGCGGCGGGAACGATTCCGCCAGGGCGGAGCACAGTCGCTCGCCGGAGGCGTCGGCGAGGTAGAAGGCCTGGACGAGGAAGGGGCCGTCGATACCGGCGGCGACCGCGTCGGCGAGCAGCACCGATCCGTCGGGCTGTGAGGACGGCCCGCCGGTGCCGCTGGGAATGTCCTCGCAGTCGGTCGAGCCGGTCAGGCAGGCGCCGGCGGCCGCATCGCCGCCGGTGGTTTCGCCGGCGGCGCTGTCGCCGTCGGTGGTCGCACCGCAACCGGTGACGGCGGCGATGGCGAAGCCGGCCACCAGCAGTGCGAGAAGGGGGGCCTGAGGTGATCTCATGGCGATTGGACGTTCAGTCACGTGCGGCGGTTCCGATCGCCCGATATGAGACGTGCTGTGCGATGTCGTCCGGCTATCGTGTCGCGCACAACAGTGGGGAGTTGGGGGACATGGGCGACGGTGTATCTGATGCCGATTGGGACCAGGGAGCGCAATCCGCCGGCGGTGTGAGCCGCCGGGCCCAATTGATCGTCTTCGGCGCTGCGGCCCTCGTCATCCTGGCCGCGGCGGTGTGGGGCTTGAGCAGCGTGTTCGGTGGCCGCGGCCCCAACCTGGCATCGCAGGCCGCGGCGCCCTCCTCGGCCCCGGCCCCGACGTCACCGACGCCCTCGCCCTCGCCCTCGCCGGCGTTCGTCGATCCGGCGCAGGCCGCCGACGTCGCCATCGACTTCCTCCGTGCCTGGGAGGCGAATGACTACGAGGCCATGCAGGCACTCGCCGCCGATCAGACCGACGACGTCGCCGGCGCCTACTCCGGGATGGCGGAGCGGCTGGCGATCACCGACGTCGTGGTGACGCCGGGGACGCTGGACCCGGTGACCTCGGTGCTGCCGTACGACGTGACCGTGACCCTCGACGGCGCGGGGCCGGCCAGCTGGAGCAGCGCAGTCACGGTGACCCCGCAGGCCCGGGTGGCGTGGAGCGCCGCCACGGTCTATCCCGGCCTGCTGCCGGGTCAGTGGCTGGACCGCGTGCCGGTGCCGTCTCGTGGGGACATCGTCGACCGCTCGGGTGCGTCTGTCTCGGCCGATCCCGACCTCACGGCCAACCTCATCGGTGACGTCGGGCCGGACGGCGTCGGCACCTCGGGGCTGCAACGCGCGTACGAGGACGTGCTGGCCGGCCCGCCGGGAACGGCCCTCGCGGTGACCAATCCGGTCACCGCGGAGGTCATCACGACCATCGAGCAGTGGCCGGGGGCGCCTGTGGCCCCGCTGGTCACGACGCTTGACCTGCGGGTGCAGCGGGCTGCCACCGCCGCGCTCGCCGGAGCGGCGGGCCGGGCGGCCCTGGTGGCCGTCGACACCGGGTCGGGTGACGTCCTGGCGATCGCCAACAATCCGGTCGAGGGCCTGCCAGCGGCGCTGGCGGGGGAGTACCCACCCGGTTCGACCTTCAAGATCGTCACAGCATCGGCTGCGCTGCGGGCGGGCTTCGCGCCCGGCTCGGCCGTGGACTGTCCGGCGTCGTTGTCGGCGGGCGGTCGGACCTTCTCGAACGCATCGAGTGTCGTGCCCGGTCCCACCACTCTGGCGGGCGCCTTCGCTGTCAGCTGCAACACGGCGTTCATCGAGGTGGGCCGACAGGTGGGGACGCCCGCGCTGCTGGCTGCGGGCGAGTCCTTCGGGTTCGGTTTCGGACCGCCGTTGCCGGTCGCCAGCGTGTCGGGGTCGGTGCCGGAGCCCGATTCCGACGTCGTGGCCGCAGCGGACGCCATCGGCCAGGGAACCGTGACGGCGAGCCCGCTTCACATGGCCTCGGTCGCTGCTGCGGTGGCCAACGGGGCTTGGGTGCAGCCGCATGTCGTGGCCTGCGGGGAGTGCGACAGTCGCTCGATCTCCGGTGCAGCCGGATTGCGCGACATGATGCGCCAGGTCGTCACGGCGGGTAGTGGTCGCGCGGTGGCCGGCGTCCGCGGTGGCCCGGTGCACGGCAAGACGGGTTCCGCCCAAGTCGCCGGTGGCGGCGCCCACGCCTGGTTCGTCGGCTGGCAGGGCAGCGTGGCATTCGCCGTGTTCGTCGAGTTCGGCGGGTCGGGTGCGGAGAGCGCGGCTCCGCTGGCCGCCGCGTTCCTCACCGAGTTGGCTGTGGGCTGACCGCGCCCGGGGTCCGCGCGCCGAGTAGCCGCAACCAGCAGCTGCTGACACCGGTCCGCGGCTTCAGCACACTCCCGCCGGCTTGACACTTCTCATTACTGAGAGCACTCTCTCATTTATGAGAAGCGCTCCGCCTCCGCTCCTACCGATCTTCCGGTCGGATGCCCAGGCGCGGCTACTCGCGGAACTGTATCTGCGGGGTGGGCAGGCGCGTCCGATCAGCCAGGTAGCCGTCGCGGCCCACGTCCCCATGCCGAGCGCCCACCGTGAGATCGAACGGCTGATCAACGCCGGTCTCGTCCGTGAGCAGCGAATCGGCCGGCAGCGCCTGGTATCGGCGAACCCCGGCAGTTCATATTTCGAGCCGCTGCGCACGCTGCTCCACCGGGCGTTCGGTCCGCCCACGGTGCTCGCCGATGCGCTGCGGGGGGTGACGGGTCTTCGCTTTGCCGCGATCTATGGCTCGTACGCCGCTCGGCGCGTCGGGGAGGAGGGTCCGGCACCGAACGACATCGACCTGCTGGTTGTGGGTGACGTCGACGCTTCGCAGGTGTACGAGGCAGTCGAGAACGCGGAGCGCCAGCTGTCGCTGCCGGTCAACGCCACTGTGCTCAGCGACGAGGAGTGGGCGGCCGATACCGGCTTCACCCGCCAACTGCGCGCGCGGCCCCTCCTGCGGCTGGGCGATGACGACATTCGGTCATGACCGACGAGATCGAGAGCCTCCTCGGGGGCCGCAAGATCGTTGCCATCCCGGCCGACCCGGACGGCGCTGAACAGCACCTGGCCAGGGCGAGGACGACTCTCGAGCAGGCCCGGCTGCTCACCGACGCGGCATTGCAGGAGAGGTTGCGGTACGAGGCGGGTCTGCACCTGGCACTGGCCTTGATGGCCGCCGACGGGTACCGACTGCGGAGCGGGCCGGGGCATCACGAGAGCGCGGTGGCCTACCTTCGCGCCAGACTGGGCCGTGACCCTGGCCTCAAGGCGGCCGTCCGGGTCCTCGACATGACTCGCCGCAACCGCAACAGTGAGCTTTACCGAGCCGTTGAGGTGGGGGCGGCCGCGGCCGAGGCCAGCGCGGCGGCGGTGGCCGTCCTGCTGCGGGCCGTCGCCATCGAGCTCGAAGCGTTGTCGGGTCGGACGACGGAGCGTCAGTAATGCCAGGGATGGAAACGACCAAAGCGGCGCAATGGTCGGTCACGTGCCGTATCCGAGGCTCGGGGCACGTCCGGGGCACGTCCGGGGCACGTCCGGGGCACGTCCGGGGCACGTCCGGCGAGTACCAGGGCAGCATGGTCATCGAGGAGGCGGGTGAGCAGGCGTCTCCGGTGATCCTCGAGATCCCGACCGAGTCCGCGCGTGCCGGATCGACGGAGGCATCGACGCAACGCTGGCCCGTCTCGCCGACGCCCTCTGTGGCGGGCTGACCGCCGGACACCACCGGTCGGCAGGGCTGTGCACTACGCGGGCGCGCCGCCGTCCACCGGCCCGGATTGCGGGCGCGTGGCGCCCCGCCACAGTAGGCGGCCCGAGCGGCGCAGCGCCGCGGCGATCGGGCGGGATGGGTCGCAGGGGTCACACGTGGTCAGGCATTGATTGAGCCAGACACCCTCGACCAGGCTGGCGAGTGAGGCGGCCAGATCGGTGACTGTCGTACCGTCCTGCAGCGTCACGTCGAAGTGTTCCAGCGCGTCGGTGAACAGCTGTTCCAGTCTCCGCACCCATTGGATGTGCTCGGCCATGCTGGGTTCGGCGATCTGCTCGCTCCACAGTCCGTACGGCACTGCCGTAAGCCACAGCGCCCAGAGAAAGGCGTAACTGACGGTCGGCGCGGCGCCACGCTGCGGTCCTCGCGACGATTCGTGGTCGAGTAAAGCGTCGAGCCAGTCCTCCGCCGTGGCGTAGCGGCCCGGCTCGGGATACTGGATCTCCGCGATTGCGTCACCGACGCTCAGCGCTAACGCCATGGTCTCGGCTTGGAATGCCGCCTGGCTTCCGAAGAGGTTGGTGATGACTCCGCGGGTCTTGCCGTCGTGGGCGGCGACGGCTCCGGCGTCGAGCCGAGCGAAGGGACCGACCGCGAACGGTCGGGTGTCCAGCGCCTCGGAATCACTCTTGATCTGTTGCAGGACCACGAGCTCGCCGATGTCGACGTAGCGCTGTCGCGCCTCGTCCTTCGGCAGCGCCGACCGCTGCGAGCGCTGGCTGACCACGATGATCTCCGGCCTTCCTGTCATGTCGTTGGCGACGCACGACCAGTTGACACATCAGGTAACGTACGTACCGTATGTACGTAGCGATGCACGAGCCGGGAGTCGGCATGTTGATATCACACGGCACCATCGGCACCCACCATCCTCGGTGGGCCAACGCCGGCAGATGGGCACTGACCCTCGCCGCCACGGCGGTGTCCATGTTCGCGTTGGACGCGGTCAGCGCGGCATCGGGATTCGTGTTGTCGGCCTCCGGACTGCTCGGGGACCTCGACCACGTGTTGCTGCTGGTGCTGCTCGCCGTCACATATCTCGCGTGGGCGGCGGCATTGCGGGTCAATCTGCGAGCCAATTGGACGCTTCTCGTCGCCACGGGGACAAGCACCAACGTGCTCTCCAAGGTCGCCTTCGACGCCATACGGCGGGTGACGAGCAGCAGGACGAGCAGCAGGACGAGCAGCAGGACGAGCAGCAGGCGAGCGCAGCAGCTGGCTGCCTCGGCCGGTTACGTCGTCACCGAATTGGCCAAAGAGTTGCCCTATTATTTCGGTGCCTTCGCCACGGCTGTCGTGAGCGATTCGGTCTCAGCCAACGACGCAATCGTCTTCCTGGCAGGGGCGAATATCGGGGCCGCGGTGTACGAGTACGGTCTGGCGCGCATCACGCGGGCCATTCTGCATCGCAGTACGTCATGTCGTGTTCACGCGGACGGCACGACCTGGACGGCTCGGACGTCCATGCCGACGACATTGTTGACGAAATGACCGGGTTGCAGGATCGACCACGCCCCCCACGTCACCGAGCGTAAGGGAGACGTCGGCGGACACGGTGTCGAGTGGTCCACGGAGTCCCAGCGGCCAATACGGCGACAACGTTGACACCGGTCGGGGCATCCGTCAGCATCCACGCTGACACCCCCCGTGCCGTGAATGGCAAGCGGGGGGCCGAGGGGGTTCAGAATTCGCGCCCAAGGGGCGTGAGGGGGGCACATCGGGGCACGGAATCGGATACAGGGCTGAGTAGCACTGCCGAGTCCTAGGAGGCGTCGTGGCTGCTCACGGCCGATATCACGGCCAAGAACAGCACGGCCCAAGGTCTGCTTAGTAGTACCAGGGAAACGACGACCAGTTGGGACGGCGTTTCTCCAGGAACGCGTTGCGGCCCTCCACCGCCTCGTCGGTCATGTACGCGAGCCGGGTCGCTTCGCCGGCGAAGACCTGCTGGCCCATCAGGCCGTCGTCGACGAGGTTGAAGGCGAACTTCAGCATGCGCTGGGCGGTCGGCGATTTGCTGTTGATCTCCGCGGCCACCTCCAGCGCCGTGGCTTCGAGTTCGGAGTGGTCGGCGACGATGTTGACCGCCCCCCACTGCGCCATCGTCTCGGCGTCGTAGGTGCGGCCCAGGAAGAAGATTTCCCGCGCCCGTCGCTGGCCAACCAGCCGCGCGAGGTAGGCCGAGCCGTAGCCGGCGTCGAAGCTCCCGACATCGGCGTCGGTCTGCTTGAACGCCGCGTGCTGCCGACTGGCGATCGTCAGGTCGCAGACGACGTGTAGCGAGTGCCCGCCGCCCGCCGCCCAGCCGGGCACCACGGCCACGACCACCTTGGGCATGGTGCGGATGAGGCGCTGCACCTCCAGGATGTGCAGCCGCCCCCCCTCGGCCGCCGTGCGCCGCTCGTCCACCGTGTCGGCGCCCTCTCCGGCGGCGTACTGGTAGCCGGTTCGGCCGCGGACGCGCTGGTCGCCGCCCGAGCAGAACGCCCACCCGCCGTCCTTGACGCTGGGGCCGTTGCCGGTGAGTAGGACGCAGCCGACGTCGCTGGTCCGGCGGGCGTGGTCGAGCGCCCGGTACAGCTCGTCCACGGTGTGCGGGCGGAAGGCGTTGCGGACCTCGGGGCGGTCGAAGGCGATCCGGACCGTCCCACCGGCCGGGCCGGGCCGTATGCAGCGGTGATACGTGATGTCCGTGAGGTCCTCGAAACCGCCCACCGTCCGCCACGCCTCGGGGTTGAAGATGACAGAGACCTCGGGGCGGGCTGGCATGCGTCGGAGCCTATGGCTCCGCCGGTCGATCGGGCAGGCTGAGGGCCATGGCGGGTACGGGCAGCACCGCGACCTTGATCGCCGCACTCTGGGACCACGGCGACGCGGCCGGTAGCGAGGCGCGTTTCGTGGCCGCCCTCCGCTCGCGGGACCTCGACGAGGACGGTCACGTCGAGGTGACGACGCAGGTGGCGCGAGCGATGGTGCTGCAGGAACGCAGCGAAGAGGCGCTGGCCTTGCTCCGCGACGTGGGCGACGGCATCGACGAGCGGGGATTGCGGGCCCGTATCCGGTGGCAGTTGGAGAGCGGCCGGGCACTGGCGTCGGCGATGCATGGCAACGACCCTGCCGGGGCACTGATCCACCACGAGACCGCGTGGCGACTGGCAGACCAGGACCAGGGTGCCGACGACCTCGCGGTGGACGCCGCTCACATGGCCTCGATCGTCAACCTCGACCCGTCGGGCAAGGCGCGGTGGCTGGCGCTCGCTCTCGAGCGAGCGTCCGCCTCAAGCGAGCCGCATGCCCAGCGCTGGCGCGCGAGCCTGCTCAACAACCTCGGGATGCTCCAGCACCAGGGCGGTGACGATGCCGCAGCGCTTGCCTCATTCCGTGAGGCTCTGGCCTGCCGCTTCGCCGACGGGGCTGCAGCGGGGGACATCTTCGTCGCCGAGTGGATGGTCGCCTGGGCGCTGCGCCTCACAGGTGAGCACGAGGCCGCGCTGGCGATTCTGTGGCGGCTGGAGGCCGCAGCGCGCGAACGCAACGACCCCGACCCATACGTCTTCGAGGAGTTAGGTCAGCACCTGCTCGAACAGGGCCGCGACGACGAGGCCGCCGTCTGGTTGGGCCGGGCCGGACGGACATGACCGTGCGGGTGGCAATCACGGCGGACGCGACGCCGGGGGACCGCCGAATACAGTGACGGGCGTGAGGACCAGGCGGGGCGCAGGCAGGTGACGGCGTCCACCTCGACCGACGTCCTGCTTTCGACTCTCCTGCCGCCCCCCGCCGCGACGCCGGACGAGGCCGACCCCGACGCGATCCTCGAAGCCTTCGTCGCATGGACGGCCGGGCACGGGTTGACGCTCTACCCGCACCAGGAGGAGGCGCTGCTCGACGTGGCTGCCGGCTCGCACGTCGTGCTGGCGACCCCGACCGGCTCGGGCAAGTCCCTCGTGGCCACCGGCGCCCACGCCGCCGCGCTCTCCCGCGGCGAGCGGTCGTTCTACACCGCCCCGATCAAGGCGCTGGTCAGTGAGAAGTTCTTCGCGTTGTGCGACGTGTTCGGCGCCGACAAGGTCGGCATGATGACCGGGGACGCGGCCATCAACTCCGGCGCCCCGATCATCTGCGCCACCGCCGAGATCCTGGCCAACCTGGCGCTGCGCGAGGGCCCGGCGGCCGACGTGCAACAGGTGGTGATGGACGAGTTCCACTACTACGGCGATCGCGACCGCGGCTGGGCCTGGCAGGTGCCACTGCTCGAACTGCCACGGGTGCAGTTCATCCTCATGTCGGCGACGCTCGGCGACGTCAGCGACCTGTCGAAGAAGCTGGCCGAGCGGACCGGGCGCCCCGTCGAACTCGTCACCTCCGCGCAGCGCCCGGTCCCGCTGACGTACGAGTTCGTCTTCGAGCCGCTTCCCGAGACCGTCGAACTGCTGATCCGCGACGGCAACGCCCCGCTCTACGTCGTCCACTTCACCCAGGCTGCGGCGCTGGAGCACGCCCAATCGCTGCTCGCCGCACCGATCATCACCAAGGACGAGAGGGCCGCGATCCATGCCGAGATCGGCGCCTTCCGGTTCACCGCCGGTTTCGGGCAGACGCTGCGCCAGCTGGTCCACCACGGCGTCGGGGTGCACCACGCCGGGCTGCTGCCCCGCTACCGACGGCTGATCGAGCGGCTCGCGCAACGCGGCCTGCTCAAGGTGATCGCCGGCACCGACACCCTCGGCGTCGGGATCAACGTGCCGATCCGCACCGTCGTGCTGACGGCGCTGACCAAGTACGACGGCCGCCGGATGCGGCTGCTGTCGGCGCGGGAGTTCCACCAGATCGCCGGGCGTGCCGGGCGGGCGGGGTACGACACCGCCGGTCACGTCGTGGTCGAGGCGCCCGAGCACGTCATCGAGAACCACCGCGCCGTGGCTCGCGCTGGCGATGACCCCAAGAAGCTGCGCAAGATCGTCAAGAAGAAGCCGCAGGACGGGGTGGTGTCGTGGAACGCGGCGACCTTCGACCGCCTCGTCAGCGCCGAGCCCGAGCCGCTGCGCTCCAGCTTCTCGGTGTCGCACGCCATGCTGCTCAACGTCATCGGCCGCTACCCCGACGGGACCGGCGGCGACGCGTTCACCGACATGCGGCACCTCATCGAGGACTCCGACGAGTCCCGACAGCGGCAACTGCATCACATCCGCAGGTCCATCGCCATCGTCCGGTCGCTGCTGGCGGCGGAGGTGGTGCAGCGGGTGCCGACTCCTGAAGGCATCCGGTTGCGGCTGACCGTCGACCTGCCGCGCGATTTCGCCCTCAACCAGCCGCTGTCGCCGTTTGCGCTCGCCGCGCTCGATCTGCTCGACGCCGAGTCGCCGACGTATGCCCTCGATGTGGTCTCGGTGATTGAGGCGACCCTCGACGATCCACGGCCGGTGCTGATGACCCAGCTGCATCGGGCTCGTGGCGAGGCGGTCGCGGCGATGAAGGCGGACGGGATCGAGTACGACGAGCGGATGGAGCTGCTCGATGCGGTGAGCTGGCCGAAGCCGCTGGAGGAGCTGCTGGACCACGCCTATGAGACCTACCGCCAGTCGCACCCGTGGGTCTCGGAGTACGAATTGTCGCCGAAGTCGGTGGTCCGGGACATGTACGAGCGGGGGGCGACCTTCACCGAGTACATCCGCGCCTACGACCTGATGCGCTCGGAGGGCGTGGTGCTGCGGTACCTCGCCGACGCCTACCGTGCGCTGCGGCAGACGGTCGGCGAGGCGTCACGGACCGAGGAGCTCAACGACCTCGTGGAGTGGCTGGGCGAGCTGGTGCGGCAGGTGGACTCCTCGTTGCTCGACGAGTGGGCGCAGCTGGCCGAGGGCGCGGGGGTCGGGGCCGAGGTGCGGGCATTCGTCGACGACGGTCCGCCGCCCGTGACCCGCAACGTCCGCGCGTTCCGGGTGCTGGTCCGCAACGCGATGTTCGCCCGGGTCGCACTGGCGGCGAGGCAAGACTGGCGGCGGCTCAGCGAGCTGTCCCAGCCGGTTGAGGGGACGCACCGCCAGGTGGTGGCTGACCGGGTGTGGGACGCCGACGCCTGGGCCGACGCGCTCGACCCGTACTTCGACGAGCACGACGAGGTCGGCACCGGGCCCGCCGCCCGCTCACCGGGTCTCTTCGTCGTCGACACCGGGTCACCGGCCGAGCGGGTGTGGCGGGTCAAGCAGATCCTCGACGACCCCGACGGCAACCACGACTGGCAGATCTGGGCCGAGATCGACCTGGCCGCCTCGGACGAGGTCGGTGAGGCCGTCGTCCGGGTGACGCGGGTGGGCGCGCTGTAGCGACGGCGGCTCCCACACTGCCCTGCCGGTTGTCATGATGGTGTCCTCTGGAGCACGTGCATCAGTACGCCGAGTTGGATCACGAGTGGGGTGAGGGCTTGCCGACCGGCACCGACGGACCTGTGACGCAGACCTGATGAGCAACTTGCCGCTGCTGCGAATGACGCAGACGACTCCCACCTGTCTATGGAACGACTCTGCCGACCCTACGGAGCTGTCGGCGGCCATCGGGTGGGGTGCCGTGGGTGCCACCTGCAACCCCGTCATCGCCCTGGCTGCACTCAATGCCGACCCGAAGACATGGCATGCCCGGATCGCCGAGCACGCCGGCGCCCGTCCCACCGCCACCGAGTCCGATATCGGCTGGGCCATGGTGCGGCGCCTGTCCGTCGAGAGCGCGGCGCTGCTGGCACCGGCGTTCGCCCAGCATCGCGGCCGCAACGGACGGCTGTCGGTCCAGACCGACCCTCGGCTGCACCGTGACAGCTCCGCCCTGGTCGAGCAGTCCGTCGAATTCGCCGCACTCGCCCCCAACATCATCGTCAAGCTGCCGGCGCTGGAGCCCGGCATCGCGGCCATGGAGGAGCTGACGTACCGCGGGATCAGCGTCAACGCCACGGTCTCCTTCACCCTGCCCCAAGCGCTGGCCGTGGGCGCGGCGATCGAACGCGGTCTGCAACGACGCGAGGCCGAGGGGCTGGACATCTCGGCGATGGGACCGGTGTGCACGATCATGTGCGGGCGGCTGGACGACTGGCTCAAGGTCTCCGCCGAACGCGAGCAGGTGACGATGGACCCGGGTTACCTCGAATGGGCCGGTGTCGCGGTGTTCAAGAAGGCGTACGCGATGTACGTCGAGCGTGGCTACCGCACGCGGTTGTTGTCGGCGGCCTTCCGCAACCACATGCACTGGAGCGAGTTCGTCGGCGGAGATGTGGTGATCTCGCCACCCTTTGGCTGGCAGGTCCGGCTCAACGCGAGCGGGATCACGGCCGAACCTCGGATGGGGGAGCCAGTGCGGCCGCTGGTCGTCGAGACCCTCCACGCGAAACTGCCCGAGTTCCGCAAGGCCTACGACGAGGACGGTCTCTCGCTACCGGAGTTCGCCGAGTTCGGTTCGTCGCGGCGGACCATGCGGCAGTTCCTCGCCGCAAATGCCGAGCTGGAGGCATTCGTTCGGGACGTGCTGGTCCCCGAGGCCTGATCGGCCGGGCGAGCTGTGGCTCAGAACTCGCCGCCACCGAACTCGCCGCCACCGAACTCGCCGCCGCCGAAGTCGCCACCGGCGCTCGGGTCCTCGCCATAGCCGCCGGCCGAGACGTCCTCACCGCCTGTGCCGTCTCCGCTCTCGGCGCCGGCCTCATCGCCGGCCGCCGCCGGGTCGCCCTCGTCGGACATGCCGTCGAGCATGGATCCGGCGATCGCGGTGCCGATGAAGGAGCCGGCGACGCTGGCGAGCAGGCTGCCAGCCAGCACCCCGCCCAAGCCCATGCCGCCACCCATGCCACCGCCGCCTGAGAAGCTGCGTTCGAGGGTGCCCGGCTGCCGCATCTCGGCGCGGGTGGCCATCCTGGCCAGCGACTTCGGGTCGTCGTCGCGGGCTCGCTCGGATACCGGCACTTCGGCACTCAGACTGGTGAGCACCTCACGCCGCTGCTCGAAGGTGAGGTTGGCGAAAGCATCCTCGTGGGCCTGCTCGATCTGCTCCGGCGGTGCGGTGCGCAGCAGGTAGCGGTATCGCTCGACGGCTCGATCGTCGTCTGAGCCCGCTGTCTGGCGTGGCGCTGTCGGTGGCGCCGCCGTCGAGGTCTGCGGTTCCTCGCGTCCCAGGAGCCTGTCGATGAAACCCATGGCGAGAGCCTGACATCGATGGAGCGTCGACGCAGAATCGGCGTGGCGCCTCAGGCGGCGCGGACCTCGCCCAGGCTCTCGGCATCGTGCAGGTAGGCCGTCATGGCGGCGAGCGCCCGCCGGAAGCGACCGTCGACAGGCTGGCTGAGCAGCGAGCACTCGACCCACATGGTCTCGCCGTGCACGACCGCCGTCATGGGGCGGCCGCATTGGCAGGTCGGGTGCTTGTCGATGCCGCGTTCGATCATGTCGGTGGTCATGCCGTCGGTGGTCGTGCTGTTGGTGGTCACGCTGTCGGTGGTCATGGCATCTCCTCTGTTGATACGGACCGTATCGTATCGTAGAAGAGTTCGACGACAGATGCAAGACGCTCCGTATCGGAAGGCCGACGGTCGCGGCGGCGCCGACGTTTGGGCTCGATACGGTGCGTCTCGTATCATCGGATGATGATCACCGTCGACGACGACGTCCTACCAGACCACCTACCGCTCGCGCACGCTCGCGGGGGCCGGCCGCGCAGCACCGAAGCGCACCGGCGCATCCTCACCGCTGCCCGTGAACTGCTCATTGCCGAGGGGTACGCCGACCTGCGGTTGGAGCACGTCGCCTCGCGCGCGAAGGTGGGTAAGGCCACGATCTATCGGCGCTGGGCCTCGAAGGAGGAGCTGGCGCAGGAGTTGCTCGCCGTCCTGGCCGGTCCGCACATCGCCGTGGCCGACACCGGCGACACTCGGGCCGAGCTGCTCGCTGCTGTGACCAATCCGATGCGGGCGCTGACCGAGACCTCCTTCGGGCCGGTGATCCGCGCCCTGCTGTCGCAGATCGCCCGCAACCCGGTCATCGGCGACCCCTTCCGGGCCACCGTGGTGCAGGGACGGCGGGACGAGATCGCGAGAGTGGTGGCGCGCGGCGTCGATCGCGGTGACCTGCGTCCCGACGCAGACGTATCGATCGCGACCGAGATGCTGGTCGGGCCGGTCTACTTCCGGTTGATGTTCGGCGGGGCATTGACCGAGGAGTTCGCCGAGCAGGTCGTCGACGTGGTCTGGCGGGCCTTCGCGGTCTGACTACCGGCCATCCACAGGCGCGTCCGGGGCCGCCGGTCCACAGCCCGTGACGTTCGGCCGACGGCGCCCGCAGTGATCCCGCGACGGTGCGGGCATGCACGTGCGATCAGTCGAGGCGATGGTGGGGCCGGCTGCCTCTGCTGCCCGGCTGCGGCTGTTGGCGGGGGACCTCCGGACGACCGCGGCGGTGGTCGGCGGGGTGGGCACACGTCCGTTGGGCGCTGCCGGCCAGTGGCAGGGTCCCGCGGCCGACGCGCACCGCCAATGGTCGGATCGGTTCATCCGGGCCTGCGATGGCGTGACGGACGCGGTGATGCTGGCGGCGCAGGCGCTCGACGTCGCGGCTGACGCGACGGCGCGATCCAGTGGTGTCGTCGCCGAGCTGCGGTCGCAGCTGGACATGGCGACGGTGGCGGCCGACGGGGTCGCCGTGATGGCGGTCTGGGCCCGTTACGACCAGGTGATGGCGACACAGGACCGGGCGGAGATCACCGCCACCGGCGCGATCGCCCAGACCGAGCGGGCGCTGTCGGGCCTGCGGTTCACCGAACCTCGAGTCCTTGGGCTCACCGGGCAGCAATGGCGTGATGTCGGCCGGGGCCTGGGGGATGCCGCGTGGGAGGCGGGCCCGGGTGCGGCGACCTGGGCGCAGAGATGGTTGACCGTCCCCGGCCTGCTGGGGCTCTACGACCCGCTGGACCAGGCCGAGGACGATGCGCGGGCCTGGCTCGACGAGGCCGGCGGCGGGCGTGATGACACCGCCACCTATGACTGGGCCTACGGCGGAGTCACGGTCGCCACCATCGCGCTCCCCGTCCCCAGCGGTCGGGCGCGGCTGGCAGTCAAGGGGGCCGAGCTGGCCGAGGGGGCGGTCGACGCGGGCCGTGGCGCCGATCGGCTGGACGGGTCGATCGGGGGCCTGCGCCAGGCTGGCGAGTCCGGCGGGGCCGGCCCGACGCTCAGCCCTCGGGCGCAGTCGGCGATCGCCGAATACACCGACGACGGCTACTGGGCGTTGAATCTGGCCCTGCGGTCGGGCTCGGTGGCGCCAGGGTCGCCCGTGGCGCAGCGGGTGGATGATCTGTCGAAGGCGTTGTCCGAGTTGCCGGCGTATCAGGGCGTGGCCTATCGAGGTACCGATCTTTCAGCGGGGCAATTGAACAGATACACCCCCGGCGAGGTGGTCCGCGAACCGGCGTTCACCAGTGCCTCGCGAGTGGTCGATGGGGCCTTCCCCGGGAATGCCATTTTCCGCATTGATTCCACGACGGGAAGAGACGTTTCATCCTACTCAACCATAGCGATGGAAGCGGAAGTCCTCTTTGATCACCGGACTGTGTTTGAAGTGACCAGACGCCATGTGGACGACAATGGCGTCACCGTCATCTACATGAGAGACTTGGGGCAATGACAACTCCTGCAGAACGGGAACCCACCGACGCCGCTGGAGCCGAGCGATTCAAAGGCCCCTTGTCCGTGCGGTTCACGGAGCCGATCGGCGTGGACGCTGACGGCAACGTCCAGCTCATGCGCGACGGCAGGCTGCTGGAGCCGATGGTCACCGATGAGCAGATGGAGCGCGCGTACGGCGTGCTGATGGGCTTGGTCTGTGGGGACGCTCTCGGCGTGCCGTACGAGTTCGGGCGCCCACCCTCGGGCGAACCCGAGATGCTGGGCGGCGGACTGGGCAACTACGAGCCCGGTGAGGGCAGCGACGACTCGCAGATGGCCTTGATCATCGCGGCCGCCGTGATGAACGGTAGCGACCTGTCGACCGAGGAAGGCCTGGACGACGTCGCGGTCCGCTTCATCGGCTGGGCCAAGCAGGGGCCGCCGGACATCGGCATGCAGACGCAGGCCGTGCTGAGCAACGCGGCCGAGCAGCTCACCTTCGAGCCGGGACGGGACGTCACACCCGGCGGCGCGGCCCAGGCCTGTCGACAGGCGGCATGGTTCTGGCACGCCGAGACCGGACGGTCGGCCGGCAACGGGGCCCTGATGCGAACGGCACCCGTCGCGCTGTCCTTCCTGCTCGACCCACAGGCGGCTGCGACGGCCGCCCGGGCGGTCGCGCGGCTGACGCACCATGACAAGCAAGCGGGCGCGACGTGTGTCCTGGTCGGGGAGGCCATTCGGCAAGCGGTCATGAATGACGTGTGGGAACCGACCGCGGGGCTGGACCTGCTGGCCCCGGAGGAACGCGATGACGCCGCCCGCTGGCTCGTGGCTGCGCTCGCGGGTTCACCGGCTGACTTCGCCGACGAGGGCTACACGGTGCGGACGATGCAGGGGGCCATGGCGGCGGTCCAACTGTCGCGCGGATTGCCCACCGGTGAGAAGCGTTTCCGGGCAGCCCTGACAGCTGCCGTTCAGTCAGGCGGCGATACCGACACCGTGGCGGCCGTCACCGGGGCGATGGCAGCGGCGCTGGACGGTCACGCCGCGATCGAGGGTCACTGGCGGGACCTGCTTCATGTTCGAGTGGTCGACGCGTTCGGCATAGAGAACTTCCGCCTGCGCGCCGACGGGCTGTTGCGAATGGCGGGCTGTGTCGCCGCCGTCTTCGATTGACCGCTTGCGATCTGACGAGTCGTCACTGTGCCCGGCCGGAACGACGGGCCGCGCGCAGGTAGCCCTGGGTGGCGACCGCCTGTGCGACCCGCAGTGCCGGCTCGAGCGCCCGGGCCCAGCGCGTGCCCGGGCGCGAGAACGCGAACAGACTGAAGGTCACCGGAGCCTCAGCCCGATCGCCGGACATCTCGACGAGGAAGCGGGCCTCGCCCTCCTCGGGGTGACCCGGCACGGTGCCGTAGCCGAAACCACGTCGACAGGGCTCGTCGATGACGTACACCACCCGGCAGTCGATCGACAACGGCAGTCGCCGAAGCGGGCCGGGCAGGGACAGCCGGACCAGCCGGCCAGGTACGGCGGGACCGTCGGCCTCGACCGTCAAGCCCGCACCGCGGTGCACGTCCCAGGCCAGTAATGCCTGGCTCACCCGCTCCAACACGTCCCGCCCGCTGCCCATCGGCGCGGCCCGCACCAGGCGAGCGAAACCCGGCGGCACCCGCTCGTCCCGGGTACCGCCGATGCCCGGGTAGACCAGTCCCGACGTGATCTCACTCATTCGGTCAGCGTGCACCTCGGCTCCGGCGTCATGACAGCGGCCTCCCCTGGGGGACCATCTGATGTGTCCACACCGTCCCTGACCGCCGTCCCCGGCGACGCTGACCTGGCTGCGGTCCAGCGCCGGACGCTGTCGGTGATCGTGGCCGGCCAAGTCCTCGGCGGTGTCGGCCTGGCCGCAGGCGTTGCCGTCGGCGCGTTGCTGGCCCGCGATCTGCTGGACGACGCCCTGCTCTCGGGCCTGCCGGGAGCGCTCGCCACTGCCGGCGGGGCTGCTGCCGCCATCGGGCTGTCGCGGTTGATGGCCCGGTCGGGCCGCAGGCCTGGACTGGTACTCGGCTACGTCATGGGTGCCGTGGGGTCCGCGGTCGTCATCGGCGCGGCGCAGGCGGGCGACTTCGTGCTGCTGTGCGCCGGTATGGCCCTCTTCGGTGCCGGCAACGTGGCCAGCCTGCAAGCCAGATACGCCGGTGCGGACCTCGCCCGGCCCGAGCACCGCGCCCGCTCGCTGAGCATCGTGCTGTTCGCCACCACCTTCGGTGCCGTGGCCGGACCCAATCTGCTCGGACCGACCCAGCGGCTGGCCGAGGAGCTGGGGCTGCCGTCGTTGGCGGGTCCGTTCGTCGTCGCCGCTGCTGCCTACCTGGCGGCGGCGGTGCTGCTGGCCGCGCTGCTCCGACCGGACCCTCTGCTACTCGCCAGGTCACACGCCGCGGAGACGGCAACCGAGCCGGTCGTGGCCCAACGGGTGCCGGGTTCGTGGGCGGTGCTGGCTCACGGGCGGGCCGCCATCGGTGTCGCCGCCATGGTCACCGCCCAGTTCGTCATGGTGATGATGATGACGATGACGCCGGTCCACATGGCCGACCACGGGCAGGGGCTGGTCGTCGTCGGGTTCGTCATCAGCGCCCACATCGCTGGGATGTACCTGCCGTCCCCACTGTCGGGGATCCTGGCCGACCGCGCGGGCCGGATCCCGACGGTGCTGCTCGGCGCCGGGGTCCTCGCCGTGTCGGGCGTCACCGCCATGGTGGCCGACCCGGACGGTCGCGTCGGGCTGACCGTCGCGCTCTTCCTCCTGGGCCTCGGTTGGAGCCTGTGCCTGGTGGCCGGCAGCGCTCTGCTGACCGACGCGGTCCCGCTCTCGGTGCGGCCACAGGCGCAGGGCAACGCCGACCTGCTGGCCGGGCTCTCAGCAGCAGCCGGCAGTGCCGGCTCCGGTGTGGTCCTCGACCTCGCCGGCTGGGCGGCCATCGCCATCATCACCGTCACCGCCGCCCTCGCCGTGACCACCTTCACCCTTGCCCGGTCGGCGCGCGCGCCGACCGATCCGATCGGCGTCACGGGATGATCGCTGAAGTGATCTCCCTGACGGGAGCAGCGCGACCCGGGTCACTCAACGAGTGACGATCGAGGACCTGCGTCGCCTGGGACCCTCACGGTCACGGTAACCAGCGTAGCCATCCCGCTCTGGCTGTTGAACGCTGTTCATCTTAGGAGACAGTTTGCGGTCGAAGATGAACGCTGTCGATCTGGCGCCATGGTTCGGCAGCGGGGTCAGCACCACGGAGACCTTCGCCCGGCCCTCGTTGCCGCAGCTCTCGAGATTCTCGGTGAGGCGGACGCACGGACCCTCACCCTGCGTGCGGTGGCCCGCGGGGCCGACGTGTCCCCGGCTGCGCCGTACCACCACTTCGAGGACAAGGAGGCACTGCTGTCAGCGGTCGCGCTCGACGGCTTCCTCCGGCTCGGTGAGGTCCAAGACCGTGTCCGTGCCCGGACGCCGCTGCGGCGCATCGAGGCGTTGACCCGCGCCTACATCCGGTTCGCGCTGGACCAGCCCGCCCACTACGCGGTGATGACGCAGTCCCTCGGGGCGGCGGGTCGGCTTCACCGTCGCGGGGATCACACACAGGAGCTTGAACAGGCGGCGCGACGCACGTTCGACCGTCTCGTTGCCGCGGCCGGCGCCACCCGTGCCGACCTGCCGGACGAGGAGGTCCGACGTCGTGCCCTTCAGGTGTGGGTGCAGGCCCAGGGCACCGTCGCTGTGATCGACGTCGCCGGTGGGATCGACGACAGCTTCGACCCTGACTCGGTCGTGGCCGGCGCGGCAGCGGCGGCACGAGCCATCGTCTCTGCCTGAGCTCGCACCCTCGGGCCCCCGGGAGCCGCAGCTGGCGCGCGGACTAGCGCGTGGAGTCAGATTGTCACTAGTAACGGCATTCCACTACTACTTTTATTGGCAGTTGAGGTGTCGATGTCTGGAAGCTACCTCCCCCGCCTGGTAGATGATCAGCTCGCCCGCGGCCTTCGGTCCGCAGGCGCCGTCGTCCTCGAGGGCCCCAAGGCGTGCGGCAAGACGACCACCGCGCGTGAGCAGGCCGCAAGCGTCGTTCGTCTCGACACGTCACCCCAGCTCCGCGCGGCCGCCCTGGCCGACCCCAGCGTCCTTCTCGCGGGCGAGACGCCGCATCTGATCGATGAGTGGCAGCTGGTTCCCGACGTCTGGAACGCCGTCCGCAGTGCCGTCGACGACCGGCAGGTATCCGGTCAGTTCATCCTCACAGAATCGGCGACCCCGGCCGAGGACGCGACGCGGCACAGCGGAGCGGGCCGGTTCGCGCGCGTCCGCAGGATGCCGATGTCCTTGTGTGAGCAGAAGCAGTCCACCGGCGCGGTGTCGCTCAAGGCGCTGTTCAAGGGTGACCCCCCCAGTAGCGCTGGCCAAGAGCTGGACCTCACCCGAGTTGCCGAGCTCCTCTGCCGCGGTGGGTGGCCGGGGAACGTGAACCGCGACCTCGCCGACGTCCTGAACGCGAACCGCGACTACCTCGCCACGATCTCAGGTGCTGACATCGTCACTCTCGACGGCATCCGTCGAGACCCACGCAAGGTCGCAGCGTTGATCTTCGCTCTTGCGCGCAACGCCGGCACGTACGTGACGAGCCGGACCCTCCAAGCTGACATCACCCGCGAAGGGCAAAATCTCGCGCCGAAGACGCTCGACAACTACCTGGACGCTCTCGCGCGCCTGTGGGTGTACGTCGAGCAACCCGCGTGGGGGCAGCACATGCGCTCGTCCGCGCAGGTACGTCGCGCTCCCAAACGCCACCTGGTCGACCCGTCACTCGCTGTCGCTGCCATGGGCACGACACCCAAGGCTCTCGTCGCCGATCCCGAAGCGTTCGGGCAGCTGTTCGAGAGCCTCGTGTTCCGTGACCTGTCCATCTATGCCCAAGCGATCGACGCACGCGTGTTGGCCTACCAGGACGCCACGGGAGAGTTCGATGCCGTCGTGGTCCGCAGCGACGAGTGGCTCGGCATCGAAGTCAAGCTGTCAGGCCGTCCCGAGATCATCGAGGCAGCTGCCGCGGGCCTTGTTCGCCTCGGGGGGCGGATGCGCACTCCGCCGGCTGCGCTGATGGTGGTCACCGCCACTGGACCGGCGTATCGCCGAAAAGACGGCGTCTACGTCACCTCGATCCTTGACCTCGGCCCGTGAACAATGCAGCGCGCGCGTCAGCGTCAGAATTCGGTGAGCTGCTCGGCCAGGGCTCTGCCTTGGTCGTGCCCGGCCCGGGCCGCGGCCGGACGCATAGACAGGTCCATCGCATTGGGGCCGAACATGTGCTCGGAACTGCTGTCCGGGACGATGGTTTCTACTCTGCTGCCGCGTGCGCGTAGCTCGTCGATCTGTGTCGCGAGGTGCATGCCCCAGTCCAGCGGTTGCAAGCTTCTGCCGCCGAAGGGTGACAGCACCAGCACCCGTGCGTATCCGGCTGCCAGATCGGCATTCTCGGCGTTGGATCGGTAGCCGCCGTCGATGTATCGGTTGTCCCCGATCCTGTACGGAAGGCCACTGGCACAGCTGGCGGCGACGGCGTCCGCCAGGTCGACTCCGCTGTGACGGTCGAACACGACCGGTTCACCTGTCTGGGCATCGACCGCCGTGAGGACCACCGTTCGCCACGGCCAGAGCTGACTGGGCAGCCGCGAGGCGACGGTGGCGCGCCCCTGTGTTTGCCAGGAGCCGTCCGACTTCGCATCCATGTCGAGGGCCGCCGCGCCCAATCTGCGGCGCATGTCAGCCGCATCCTCAGCGGAGGCGATGATCTTGCTGATCCACTCCAGGTGGTCCGCCACCGGCCTGATCGGTACGCGTCCTCGGTCGGATCCGACCGGACCGGTCCGTGGCTGGGGGGCAGCGGCAAGGGTGGCGGCAAAGAGCTCGGTCGGGGTCGCGCCAGCTATCTGGACCGCGGCCGTCGAGCCGGCTGACGTCCCGATGGTCAGGTCGGCTGTGGTCACGTCCAGCCCGGCGTCGAACAGGCCGGCGACGACGCCGATCAGCCACGCGTTGCCTGTCGATCCGCCGCCACCGAGGACCAACGCTCGCTCGCCCGCGGCGGGCGACCGGTTTGTGGCGTCGACCCGCGGCTGATCCTGGTCGGGCCTCGGCCGGTCGCAGGCCGTCGGCGGGGTGAGGTGCGGAGTTGAAGAAGGTGTTGTGTTCATGGGAGTCGCCTTTCGCGGAGTGCCTGTCGGGCGCTCCCAGTGGCGACTACCTCAGTCGCGAAATCGTGGACTGCGGGGGAGCGCCCACTGTGGATCCTGCGTTCATGAGTCTCACCTCCCGCCGACGGATCACGATTGCAAAGACGCTAGCACCAGCGGCGGCGCGAGTGCGCAATTGACATCATCCTGTCGACTGCCGTGTGACTGTCGAACGCGCCGCCGACCGCTACACCCTCATCTGTGATGAGCCTGAAACGGGTCGGCCCCGCACCTCAATGGGAACCGAAACCCGCAGGTAATTCGTCGACGCGGTCCGCAGTCAGCTCTGTGCAGGAGAACAGTCCTCCTCAAGGACGCGGGCGTTCTTTGGCTACAGCCTCGCGAATCGACTCGCGAATCGACTCGCGGATCACCTCCGCGGAGACCCCGCGCTGCCCGGCAATCCGCTTCACTGCCCGCAGCATGTCGTTCCGTCAAGTACAGCGTCGTCTTGAACATGCCAGCTGTGGCACCACTGGTCGTGCTAACCGGTCAGGGCGTCGCGCATCGGGACGAACTTGGCGGCGGACTCGGCCAGCTCGGCCTCGGGATCGGATCCGGCCACGATCCCGCACCCTGCGAACAGGCGGACCTCGCGCCGATCCTCGCTGACCCGGCCGCAGCGCAACGCAATCGCCCACTCGCCGTCCCCCGAGGCGTCCAGCCACCCGACGGGACCGGCGTAGCGGTCGCGGTCCATCCCCTCGATCTCGGTGATGACCGCCTGCGCCACCTTGGTCGGCGTGCCCCCGACCGCCGCCGACGGGTGCAGCGCCGCGGCGATGGCCAGGGATGACACCGAATCGGCCAGCACCCCCGTGACGTCTGTCGCCAGGTGCATGACGTTGGCCAGGTGCAGCACGTACGGCCCCTCCGGCACGTTCATGCCCGAGCACAACGGCCGCAGCGAGTCGGCGACGCTGCGCACCGCGAACTGGTGCTCGACCAGGTCCTTGCCGGATCGGGTCAGCGATGCTGCCAGCGCGAGGTCCCGCTCGTCGTTGCCGGAGCGGCGGATCGTCCCCGCCAGCACCCGGGAGGCCACCAAGCCCCCTTCGGTCCTCGCCAGCATCTCCGGTGTCGCGCCCAGGAGGCCGTCGACCGCGAACGTCCAGGTCGTCGGGTAGCGCTCGGCCAGTCGGCGCAGCACCGCTCGCGGATCGACGGGTTCGGCCGCGCGGGCGATGAGGTCGCGGGCCAGCACGACCTTGTCCACCTCGCCGGTCTCGATCCGTGACACCGCGGTGGCGATCACGGACTCCCACGCCGGCCCCGGCAGAGCGCCATCGACGAAGACCACATCCACGGGATCCGGCGCCGGCCGCGGCCGCAACGGCTCCATGCTGCCCGGCAACTCGCGCCCGGTCGTCACCCGGGTCAGCCAGCACCGGCCGTCACGCTGTCCGACCAGCACCGACGGCACCACCAGAGCGCCTCCGGCGGGGGAGTCGTCGGAGAAGGCGAACGAGCCCAGCGCTACCAGTCCGGTGCCGCGCCGCCGGACCTCGTCGCGCACCACCGCGTGCCGCACGACGTCGCGCCAGGCGTGCTCGGCCTCGATGAACCGGCCCGCCCCTGCCGTCCCGATCCGCAGCGCCTCCCCCCAGGCGACCAGGCCCTCGCCGTTTCGCACCCACGCATGCGCCGACGGATCGGGGGCCAGATCGAGCAGCGGTCCAGGGTCGTCGATCTCCACGGTCCGCACCACGAGCTGGGCGAGCGCCGGGATGTCGACGGGGACGCCACGAAGGGCGGCCGGCGGAATGCGCACGCCGCCGCGATCATCGTCGGTCCGCGTGGACATCAACATCAGAGTAGGACCCGGCCCGACTCCGGTCACGGGTGGCCCGGACCGCCCCGCACCGCGCGTGTCACGATTGGTCCGTGGTGAGCCAGGTGCACGCACCCGACACCGGGTCCGACGACACCAGGGCGCAGCTGGACAAGCAGCCGCACGAGGTTGCCGCGATGTTCGACCAGGTGGCCCCGAAGTACGACCGCACCAACGCCCTGCTGTCGCTGGGCTCGGACCGCCGGTGGCGACGCCTGGTCCGCCGTGCCCTCGACCTCCGTCCAGGTCAGCGGGTCTTGGATCTTGCCGCCGGGACCGGGACCTCGACGGTGCCGTTCGCCGAGGCGGGGCACGAGGCGCTCGGCTGCGACTTCAGTCTCGGCATGCTCGCGGTCGGTCGTGCCGCCCGGCCGACGCTGCCGCTGGTCGCCGGGGACGCCACTCGGCTCCCGTTCGCCGACCAGTCCTTCGACGCGGTCACGATCTCCTTCGGATTGCGGAACGTCGTCGACCCGGACGCCGCCCTGACCGAGATGTGGCGGGTCACGCGGCCGTCGGGCCGTCTCGTGGTGTGTGAGTTCTCCCACCCCACCAACAGGGCGTTCCGCCAGCTGTACGAGAGATACCTGATCCGGGTGCTACCTGCGGTGGCGGAACGGTCGTCGAGCAACGCCGACGCCTACGACTACCTCGCCGAGTCCATCCTGGCCTGGCCCGATCAAGCCCAGCTTGCCCGCCGCATCGAGCGGGCCGGCTGGGGTGCGGTGGAGTGGCGCGACCTCACATTCGGCGTGGTCGCCCTGCATCGCGCGATGCGGCCCTGGCACTGACGAGCGACGCGCGGCCCGGTGACAGAGCTGCCACCACCTCGGTGTCGACCGGCGGTGGGGCGCCGGTGACGAGTGCGGCAGCCAACTCGCCCATTGCCGGCGCGGTCTGGATGCCGTAGCCGCCCTGGCCCACCAGCCAGATGAAGGCCGGCTCGTCGGGGTCGCCGCCGACGACCGGCACCCGGTCGGGTGCGAACGTCCGCAGCCCCGCCCATGCCCGCGACACCGACCGGATGCCCAGCGTCGTCCGTTCGTTGATGGCCTCGATCGCGCGAGCGATGTCCACCTGGTCGGGGCGCGCGTCACCTGCGGGCACCGGGGTCTCATCGGCCGGTGAGCACAGCAGCAGTCCGGCATCGGGCTTGACGTACCAGGCCTCCGCTGCGTCGTTGATCAGCGGCCAGTCGGCTGCCTCGGGCGGCGCCGTCACCAGGAACGCCGTCCGGCGCAGCGGTGACAACCCGAGCGGCTGCAGCGCGGCCAGCGCCGCCACCTCGTCCCCCCACGCGCCGGCCGCGTTGACCACGGTCCCGGCCGAGACCGCGCCCTTTGGCGTCGTGATCCGCCAGGACCCGTCGTCGCGGCGGAGGCCGGTGACCGGGGCCGAGGTGATGACCGAGCCGCCCGCGGCGCGCAGCCGCTTCAGGTGCAGCTGATGCAGGGCGTCGACGTCGATGTCGGCCGATCCGGTGTCGAGGGTCGCGGCACTGACATACCTGCGCCGCAGGGCCGGGACCAGTGCCACCGCCTCGTCGGGGCTCAGTGCCGTCAGCGGCGTGCCACTCGCGGCGGACTGCGCCAGCACCTCCTCGAGGTGCCATTCCTCGCCGGGTGCGGCGACGCTGAGCACGGCACGGGGCCGCAGCAGGGGGCCGTTGACAGAATCCGCGGGCGGATGAGCGAGCAGATCGTGGCTGGCCGCCGTCAGCGCCCACACCGCGGGCGGCCCGTAGGTGGGGATGTACTGGGCGGCGGACCGCCCTGTCGAGTGATACCCCGGCTGGCTCTCGCGCTCCAGCACCATCACACCAAGGCCGGATCTGACGAGACAGTCCGCCGCGGCGGCCCCTGCAATGCCGGCCCCGATCACCACCACGTCCACCGTTGCGGGCAGGTCGAGCACCAACGAAGGCTAGACGTCAGGCGGCCCGCCTCATGTTCGCTGGCGATCTCGTCTAGCGGTCGAGCTGCATCCTGCGCCACGAGAGTGCCGTGAGCACGGTCGCGACGCCGGCGAAGGGGATGAGCAGCGAGAGCTGCACCGGCGACACCTCGGTGCCGGAGGTCACGGCCCACAGGGCGGGCGCGGCGAGCGGCATCCATCCGCCGAGTCCGGCGAGTACCGACACCTGGGCGACCACGACCAGCCCGATGGCGACGCTGACCCCACCGAGGACCGATCGGCTGAGCGTCGCCGCCCAGGCGACCGGCAGCGTGATCGCCGCGGACATGATCGCGAGAGCGACCTGCCTCGCGAGCGCTTCCCACGTGTCGTGATGAAGCGGGCCGAGACCGCTGATCAGTCCGACGAGGATGAGGACCGCAGCGAGCAGCACGCTCATGATCACGACCCAGGCTGCGTAGATGAGCAGCTTGGCCATGGCGATCGTCGAGCGCCGGATGGGGAGGGCGAACAGTCCTGTGACGGTGCCGTCCCCGAACTCGCGGCCGAACATCCAGGCGAGGACTACCGCGAAGCCTCCCAGCCCCCCGGCGCCGGTGATCTGCGCGGCAGCGAGCATGAAGCCCTTCCAGTCACCTGTAGCGGCCGGCCCGAGCTTGGCCAGGAGCTGCGGGTCATCGGAATGCGCGGCGAGCAGCATCGACCCGCTCAATACGGCAATGCCCGCCACCACCGCCAAGGACCCGACCCGCCCCACCGTTGAATGGGCGAGCTTGACCACTTCGGCCCACAGCGCTGCCCTCATCGACTCGACTTCTCGTCATCCATGCGCACCGACTCGAAGAACGCGTGCTCGATCGCGGGCGTCGACGGATCCAGCCCGCCGATCAGTCGACCGGCGTTCATCACCACGATCCGATCCGCGATCCGCGCCACCTCGTCGAGATGGTGACTGCTCACGAGGATGGCGGCGCCCTGGCCGGCGCGTCGCAGGAGGCTCTCACGAAGCCGGATCACGCCGGCCGGATCAAGCCCGTTGGTCGGCTCGTCGAGCACGATCAGCTGCGGATTGTGCTGGAGCGCGGCGGCAAGGCCGACCCGCTGCCTGTTGCCGAGCGAGAGCGCGCGCACCCGTCGAGTTGCATAAGCTTCGAGGGCGAGCTCGTCGATGATCCCGTCGACCGCAGCGGCGATATCGGGTACACCGCGAAGTCGCGCACTGAGCTCCAGGTTCTGTCGGGCCGTGAGCTCGGGGTAGGCGAGCGGGTACTCGACCAGGTGGCCGACCTTCGCCCACGCCTCGCGCGGAGCCTCGGCCAGAAGGTGACCGTAGATGCGAACCTCGCCCTGCTGGGGTCGCAGCATGCCGAGCAGAACGCGCATCAGGGTGGACTTGCCCGCCCCGTTGAGACCGACCAGCGCGACGATCTCGCCGAGCGGCAGGCGAAGGTCGAGGTCGAAGACGCCGGCCCCGTTCGCGAATGCTCGCGTCGCGCTCGCGGCGACCAGTACATCGGTCATCGTGCCCCTCCCCTGAGAACGCGAAGCGCCGCAGCGATCGCCGTCCCCAACTCGGGGTCGACTCCGTCGGCCCAATCGAGGAGGGCGGCGTTCAACGCGCCGACGGTGGCGGACGCAGCGATGCGCGCATCGGAGCCTGATGCACCACGTGCCGTCAACGCGTCGGCAATCGCCGCCTCGGTTTCCGCGCTGTTCCGTGCCAGGGCACCGCGAAGCGAAGGGGTGCGCGACACGATCCGAAGCCGCTCCCGAACTTCCGCGCTGCCTGGCGCCGGCACCCCGCTCCAGGCATCGACGACACCGCCGATCGCGGCCGCAAGGGGTGGCAGATCGACCGGCTGACGGCGAATCGCCTCGGCGATGAGTGGGTCGTACGGATCTGCGATGAGCACAGCATCCTTCGACGTGAAGTGACGGAAGAAGGTCATCTCGGTGACCCCGGCACGCTCGGCGATCGCCGCTGCCGTCGTGGTGTCGTAGCCCCGCTCGTCGAACAGCTCCAGCGCGGCCCGCATCAACGTGGCTCGCGTTCGCTCGGCTTTGGTCACGGCGTAATGTTAGTGACTAACACTCCGAGAGGCAAGCGAGCTCAGGTCTTTCACGTCCCTGGACATCACAGGAGCTCGACGGCCGGCTACCCCGGTTGGTGGGTCCGTCGGGGCGTCCGTAGGCTGGTTGTGCAGCAGTGCACAAGCTGGGTTCCCGTGACCTTGAGAGGGGTTGGCGCCGCCATGTCGCCCACTGATCCCCGCCAGGCAGACGTCGCCGTCGTCGGCGCTGGCCCGGCAGGGTCGACGGTCGCCGCCTACCTGGCCCGCGCCGGCCTCGACGTCGTCGTGCTGGAGAAGTCGGCCTTCCCACGCGAGAAGGTGTGCGGCGACGGGATCACGCCACGGGGTGTCAAAGAGCTGGTCAGCCTCGGCGTCGCCCACCCAGAGAGCGACGGCTGGATCCGCAACAAGGGCCTGCGGCTGGTCGGGCACGACCGCAGCATCGAGATCGACTGGCCGGACATCACCGGCGTGCCCAGCTACGGACTGGTCCGGCCGCGGCAGGATTTCGACGAGGTGCTCGCCCGCCACGCCGCACACCACGGCGCCACCGTCCTCGAACGCCACTCGGTGACCTCACCGGTGGTCGACGACGCGACCGGCCGGGTCAGCGGAGTCACCGCGGCGGTGCTGGACGAGCGGGGGCGAAAGACCGGCGAGACGTTGACCGTGAACGCCCCGGTGGTCATCGCCGCCGACGGCAACTCCTCCCGGCTGGGCCTGGCGATCGGCCTTCCCAAGCGGGACGACCGGCCGTTGGGGGTGGCCGTGCGGACCTACTACACCTCGCCGCGCACCCACGACGACTACCTCGAATCGTGGCTCGAATTGTGGGACGGCGAACCCAAACGCTCCAACCAGCTGCCCGGCTACGGCTGGATCTTCGGCGTCGGCGACGGCACCAGCAATGTCGGACTCGGCATCTTGTCGACGTCGAAGGCGTTCGGCAAGGTCGACTACCGCGACCTGCTGCTGAAGTGGCTGGCGACGCTGCCCGAGCAGTGGCAGTTCACGCCGGAGTTCCAGGTCGGCGAGATCCGGGGCGCGGCGCTGCCGATGGGCTTCAATCGCACTCCGCACTACCACCATGGCGTGCTGCTGGTCGGCGACGCGGGCGGCATGGTCAACCCCTTCAACGGCGAGGGCATCGCCTACGCGATGGCGAGTTCACGGATCGCCGCCGAGGTCGTGCTGCAGGCCATGGCCAAGGACGACGCGGCCCGGGAGCGGGCGCTGGCCACCTACCGCCAGGCGGTCGCCGCCGAGCTCAGCTCGTACTACGCCCTGGGGCGGATCTTCGTCCGGTTGATCGGCAACCCGCGGTTCATGGCCGCCATCACCCGCATCGGGATGCCCCGGCCGATGGTGATGCGCTTCGCGGTCAAACTGCTCGCCAATGTCTACGAGGCCCGCGGCGGCGACGTGCTGGACCGGCTGGTGGCACTCATGACGCGCGTCGTACCGGGCCGGACGGACCTCACCGCCGGCCCCGCCGCTAGGGTGCGCGCGTGAGTCCGTACGTCCCACTGCTGATCATGCTGGCACTTGGTGCCGGGTTCGCGGCGGTCTCGGTGATCGCGACATCGCTGATCGGGCCGGCCCGGTACAACCGCGCCAAGCTCGAGGCGTACGAGTGCGGCATCGAGCCGTCACCTCAGGCCAGCGGCGGCGGCAAGGTGCCGATCAAGTTCTATCTGATCGCGATGCTCTTCATCATCTTCGACATCGAGACGGTGTTCCTGTTTCCGTTCGCCATCGCCTTCAACCAGCTGGGGTTGTTCGCGGTGGTCGAGGTGCTGCTGTTCGTGGCGGCGGTGCTGGCGGCCTACGCCTACGTCTGGCGTCGCGGCGGGCTGGACTGGGACTGATGAGGCCGAGGGAGATCACACATGGGCATTGAAGAGAAGGTCCCGGCGGGCATCGCACTGGCGTCGGTCGAGAAGCTCGTGGGGTTGATCCGCAAGTCCTCGGTGTGGCCAGCGACGTTCGGCCTGGCCTGCTGCGCGATCGAGATGATGTCGACCGGTGGCCCGGACTACGACCTGGCCCGCTGGGGCATGGAGCGGTTCTCCGCCACCCCCCGCCAGGCCGACCTGATGATCGTCGCCGGCCGGGTCAGCCAGAAGATGGCCCCGGTGGTGCGGCAGGTATGGGACCAGATGCCCAACCCGAAGTGGTCGATCGCCATGGGCGTGTGCGCCTCCAGCGGCGGCATGTTCAACAACTACGCGATCGTGCAGGGCGTGGACCACATCATCCCGGTCGACATCTACCTGCCGGGGTGTCCGCCCCGACCCGAGATGCTGATGGACGCGATCTTCAAGCTCCACGATCAGATCAAGCACGAGAAGCTGGGCGCCCACCGCGTGATCGCCGAAGACGAGGCCGAGGCGGTCGCGCTGGCCGCGGTTCCCACCCTGCAGATGCGGGGCCTGCTGCGGGGAGTCGGCCAGTGACCGATCAGCCCTCGGTCCCTGCTGCGGTCCCCGGAGCGGCTGCACCCGCAACGGCAACGCCCACCACCCCGACCGTCATCGCCGCCGGCAGCGGCATGTTCGGCGCCAGCGACGGCGGCGACACCTCCGGCTACAGCGGGCTGCAGCGGGTCACGACGCTGCCCGGTGCCGGCACGCGTCCCTACGGCGGATACTTCGACGCCGTCGCCGACGCGCTGCAGGAATCGCTCACCGAGGCCGGTTTCGGCGCCGACGACCCAGACGGGCCGATCGAGAAGGTCGTCATCGACCGCGGCGAGATGACGCTGACGGTGCGCCGCGCCCACCTCGTCGAGGTGTGCCGCCGACTGCGCGACGAGCCTGACCTGCGCTTCGAGCTGTCGATGGGGGTCTCCGGAGTCCACCTGCCGCACGACACGGGCCGCGAGTTGCATGCCGTCTACCACCTGCGCTCGGTCACCCACAGCCGCCGGCTCCGGCTGGAAGTGACCTGCCCGGACGCCGACCCGCACATCCCGTCCACGGTCGCGGTCTACCCGGCGCACGATTGGCACGAGCGCGAGACCTGGGACTTCTTCGGCATCATCTTCGACGGCCACCCCGCGCTGACCCGGATCGAGATGCCCGACGACTGGCCCGGGCACCCGCAGCGCAAGGACTATCCCCTGGGCGGGATTCCGGTGGAGTACAAGGGCGCCACCGTGCCGCCACCCGACGAGCGGAGGGCCTACAGCTGATGGCCGATCAGAGCGTGACCGTGGACACCGACCCGCTCGCGGCGCCGGTGATCACCGGCGACGACGCGCTGGAAGGCACCCTGGTGACCGTCGGCGGCGGCGACTGGGACGAGGTGGTCGACACGGCCCGCCTCGGCGAGGAGCGGATCGTCGTCAACATGGGACCGCAGCACCCCTCGACCCACGGCGTGCTGCGCCTGGTGCTGGAGATCGAGGGTGAGACCGTCACCGAGGCTCGCGCCGGCGTCGGCTACCTGCACACCGGCATCGAGAAGAACATGGAGTTCCGCAGCTGGGTGCAGGGCGTCACGTTCTGCACCCGGATGGACTACCTCTCGCCGTCGTTCAACGAGACCGTCTACTGCCGAGGCGTGGAGCGGCTGCTGGGCATCGAGGTGCCGCGGCGGGCCGATGTCATCCGGGTGCTGCTGATGGAGCTGAGCCGGATCGGTTCGCACACGGTGGCGCTGGCCACCGGCGGCATGGAGCTCGGCTCGACGACGGTCATGATGGACGGCCTTCGCGAGCGCGACAAGGTGCTGCGGATGATGGAGGAGATCACCGGACTGCGGATGAACCAGGGCTTCATCCGCCCCGGCGGGGTGGCCCAGGACGTGCCGGCGTCCACCCTGAACCGGCTCGATGACATGGTGACGAGCCTGCGCCATGGCATCCGCGAGCTCGAATTGCTGCTGAACGAAAACCCGACGGTGCGCGCCCGCCTGGTCGGCACCGGTTACCTCAACCTGGCCGGTTGCATGGCGCTGGGCATCACCGGCCCGGTCACCCGCTCGGCCGGGCTGCCGCTGGACCTGCGCCGCGACGACCCCTACTGCGGCTACTCCGACTACGACTTCGAGGTCTGCACCCGCACCGACGCCGACAACTACAGCCGGATGCGGATCCGGCTCGACGAGATGTTCGAGTCACTGAAGATCATCAAGCAGGCTACGGCGCGGCTGCGCAAGGAACCCGGGCCGGTGATGGTCGATGACAAGAAGATTGGCTGGCCCGCGCAATTGGCACTCGGCGGCGACGGCCTGGGCAACAGCCTGGAGCACATCAAGCACATCATGGGCGAGTCGATGGAAGCCTTGATCCACCACTTCAAGCTGGTCACCGAGGGCTTCCGGGTGCCGGCCGGGCAGGTGTACACCGCGGTGGAATCCCCCCGTGGCGAACTGGGCTGCCACCTGGTCTCCGACGGCGGCACCCGGCCGTACCGGGCTCACTTCCGCGACCCGTCGTTCAACAACCTGCAGGCCGTCTCGGCGATGTGCGAGGGCGCGCAGATCGCCGACGTCGTCGCCAACGTCGCCTCGATCGACCCCGTGATGGGAGGCGTGGACCGCTGATGGCCTACCCCACCGAGACCGAGGCGCGGTTGCGCGCCGAATTCGTCGAGATCATCGCGCGATACCCGATGGCCCGGTCGGCCCTGCTGCCGATGCTGCATCTGATCCAGAGCGAGGACGGCTACGTCAGCCCCCGCGGCATCGGGCTGTGCGCGGAGGTCCTGGGCCTGAGCACCGCCGAGGTCAGCGCGGTCGCCACCTTCTACACCCAGTACAAGCGGCACCCCAACGGCACGTACACCGTCGGGGTCTGCATCAACACGCTCTGCGCCGTGATGGGCGGCGACGCGATCTGGGACCGGGTGAGCAGCCACCTCGGCATCGGCCACGACGAGACGACGCCCGACGGTGCGCTCACGCTGGAGCGGATCGAGTGCAACGCGGCGTGTGACTACGCACCCGTCGTCATGGTCAACTGGGAGTTCTTTGACAACCAGACCCCGGACTCGACCGTCGAGCTGGTGGATCGGCTGGCCGGTGGGCAGCGTGCCGCGCCCACCCGGGGCGCGGCCGAGGTGGTCGGCTTCCGCGAGATGTCACGAGTGCTCGCCGGCTTCCCCGACGGTCGCGCCGACGAGGGCGTCGGAGCGGGTCCCGAGACAGTGGTCGGCCTCAAGCTGGCGCGCGAGCGGGGCTGGCATGCGCCGCGACGCGCCGAGGGCACCGACGAGTCGGCCGCGGTCGCGGCCACCGCTTCGAGCAGCGGCTACGGCCACAGCCGCGAGGAGGGGTCCAGCTCCAGTGACGACCCGGTGGTTCCCGCGGGAGTCGCCGACCGAGGTGGCGCCCTGGCCGGCAAGCCGGCTGCGGACAGCCGGGGCACGACCCAGCAGCCGACCCGTGAGCCGGCACGACCCGACCCGGGTGGCCTCACCGGCACCGGCACACCCGACCGGACGCCGAAGGAGACCTGATGGCGACCACCCTCACACCGGTCCTGTCGTCCTTCTGGGACGACCCGAAGTCCTGGACGATGAAGACCTACCGCGACAACGACGGCTATTGCGCGCTGCGCACGGCGCTGGGCATGGCACCTGCCGCGATCATCGACGCGGTCAAGGCCTCCGGGCTGAGGGGCCGCGGCGGCGCCGGGTTCCCCACCGGGATGAAGTGGGGCTTCCTGCCGGCACCCGACGGCGGCCCTCGCTACCTCGTGGTCAACGCCGACGAGTCCGAGCCCGGGACCTGCAAGGACACCCCGCTGATGCTGGCCGCGCCGCACATCCTCATCGAGGGCGTCGCGATCACCTGCTACGCGATCGGGGCTGAGCGGGCGTTCATCTACCTTCGCGGTGAGGAACTGCACGTCTACCGGCGGCTGCTGCAGGCCGTGGCCGAGGCGCGGGCCGCAGGCTACCTCGGCACCGACGTGCTCGGCTCCGGGCGGACCATCGAGGTCGTCGTGCACGCCGGCGCTGGTGCCTACATCTGCGGCGAGGAGACGGCACTGCTGGACTCGCTGGAGGGCCGCCGCGGTCAGCCCCGGCTCAAGCCGCCCTTCCCGGCCGTCGCCGGTCTCTACTCACGCCCCACCGTTGTCAACAACGTCGAGACGATCGCCAGCGTCCCCTCGATCATCGCCAACGGCGCCGAATGGTTCTCCGGCATGGGCACCGGCAAGTCCACCGGCTACGGGCTGTTCAGCCTGTCCGGGCACGTCAAGCGCCCGGGCCAGTACGAGGCGCCGCTGGGCATCACGCTGCGGGAGCTGCTCGACATGTGCGGCGGCATCCGCGAGGGCCACGAACTGAAGTTCTGGACCCCGGGCGGGTCGTCCACCCCGATCTTCACTGCCGAGCACGTCGACACGCCGCTGGACTTCGAGAGCGTTGGCGCCGCCGGGTCGATGCTCGGCACCCGCGCGCTGCAGATCTTCGACGAGACCACGTCGGTGGTGCGCGCCGTGCTGCGGTGGACCGAGTTCTACGCCCACGAGTCCTGCGGCAAGTGCACGCCGTGCCGCGAGGGCACGTACTGGCTCACCCAGGTGCTGCGACGCGTCGAGGCCGGCCATGGCACGGCCGAGGACATCGACGTCCTGCTGGACACGTGTGACAACATTCTCGGCCGTTCCTTCTGCGCGCTGGGTGACGGCGCCACCAGCCCGATCACCAGCGCCATCCAGTACTTCCGTGAGGAGTTCGAAGCCGGCATGCACACCCCGGCGTGGGAGCTGTTCCCGTACCACCGCTCGGCGATCGTGCCGGTGGGCGAGCTGGTGGGGGCCAGTCGATGACACTGACCACCGGCGCATCCGCCTCGGGCCTGAGCGCTACCCAGCCGAACCCACAGGACCTGGTCAAGGTCACGATCGACGGCATCGACATCTCCGTACCGAAAGGGACCCTGGTGATCCGCGCCGCGGAGCAGCTGGGCATCGCGATCCCACGGTTCTGCGATCACCCGCTGCTCGAGCCCGCCGGTGCCTGCCGGCAGTGCCTGGTCGAGATCGCCACGCCCGACCGCGAGGGCAACCTCAAGAAGATGCCCAAGCCGCAGGCCTCGTGCACGATCACGGTCTCCCCCGGCATGGTGATCAATACCCAGCAGACCTCGCCGGTCGCCGACAAGGCGCAGCAGGGCGTGATGGAACTGCTGTTGATGAACCACCCGCTGGACTGCCCGATCTGCGACAAGGGCGGGGAGTGCCCGCTGCAGAACCAGGCGATGAGCAACGGCCGGGGCGAGAGCCGCTTCGTCGACACCAAGCGCACCTTCGCGAAGCCGATCAAGATCTCGACGCAGGTGCTGCTGGACCGCGAGCGGTGCATCCTCTGCCAGCGCTGCACCCGGTTCTCCGCCGAGATCGCCGGCGACCCGTTCATCGACTTGCAGGAACGCGGTGCCGGGCAGCAGATCGGGGTGTTCTCACCGGAGATCCTCGGTATCGCCGACGGCCGCGGCCACGGCAGTGGTGATGGCACTGGGCACGGCAATGGCCACGCGCACGGTGCCGAGCACGCGCCTGGCGCCGCCGCCGACGACCCGGGCGGCATCGATGCGTTGGCCGCCGCGTCGGCCATCGGCGTCAGCCAGGGCCCGGCCGAGCTCGACGAGTCCGGTCAGCCCTTCTCGTCGTACTTCTCCGGCAACACCATCCAGATCTGCCCCGTCGGTGCGCTGACCGGCGCCGCCTACCGCTTCCGTGCCCGGCCCTTCGACTTGGTCTCCAGCCCGTCGGTGTGCGAGCACTGCGCGTCCGGCTGCTCGATCCGCGCCGACCACCGGCGCGGCACCGTGCTGCGGCGGATGGCCGGCGAGGACTCCGTGGTCAACGAGGAGTGGAACTGCGACAAGGGCCGCTGGGCGTTCCAGTACGCGCAACTGCCGGACCGGCTGCGCACCCCGATGGTCCGTGACGCCGCCACCGGCGAACTGGTCGAGGCCTCGTGGCTGGAGGCGGTGGCCGTCGCCGCCGCCGGGTTGCGGGATGCAGCCGAGGCGGGTCTGCGGGCCGGGGTGCTGGTGGGCGGCCGGGTCAGCGTTGAGGACGCCTACGCCTACTCGAAGTTCGCCCGGATCGCGCTGCGAACCAACGACATCGACTTCCGGGCGCGGCCACACGCCGCCGAGGAGGAGGCGTTCCTCGCCCACGCGGTCGCCGGGCGCGGCCTCACCGTGACCTACGCCGACCTCGAAGCGGCGCCGGCCGTCGTGCTCGCCGGGTTCGAGGCCGAGGAGGAGTCGCCGATCGTCTTCCTCCGGCTGCACAAGGCGGCGACCAGGCGCACCCCGACGGCCGTCTTCTCGATCGCGCCGTTCGCCAGCCACGGGCTGGTGAAGCTCAACGGGTCACTGCTGACATGTGTGCCCGGAGACGAACCGCGGCTGTTGGCCTCGCTGGCCGCGACGAGTGGCGGCCAGGGCCTGGACGAGGGACGCGAGGCGTTGCGACTGCCGGGGGCCGTGCTGCTGGTCGGCGAGCGGTTGGCCGGCGTCCCCGGCGCGCTCAGTGCCGCGCTGAGCCTGGCGCAGGCCACCGGCGCCCGGCTCGCCTGGGTACCGCGGCGGGCCGGCGAGCGGGGCGCGGTCGAGGCAGGCGCTCTGCCGGGCCTGCTGCCGGGCGCTCGCCCGGTGGCCGATGCCGCCGCCCGGGTCGACATCGCCGCAGCGTGGGGCGTGGATCATGTGCCGTCCTTCGCCGGCCGTGACACCTCCGGCATCATCGCCGCTGCGGCCGCCGGCGCCGCCCTCGTGGTCGGCGGCGTCGACCCCGACGACCTGCCCGACCCGGCGCTGGCCCATGCCGCCCTGGCGGCCAGCAGCTTCGTCGTCAGCCTGGAGATCCGGGACTCGGCGGTGCACCAGTACGCCGACGTCGTGCTGCCGGTCGCCACCGTGACCGAGAAGGCCGGCGCGTTCCTCGACTGGGAGGGCCGGCTCCGGCCCTTCGAGGCAGCGCTGGCAACGGATGCGCTCTCCGACCACGCCGTCCTCGACGAGATCGCGCGGGAGCTGGGGGTGGACATCGGTGCCGCGGACACCGCCGCGCTGCGGGCCGAGCTCGCAGCGCTGGGGGAGTGGGACGGCCAACGGATCGACCCACCCCAGGTGGCCGCGAACAGCCCCGCCACGCGGGGCGACGGCGTCGTGCTGGCCACCTGGCACCAACTGCTCGACGCCGGTCGCGGGCAGGACGGTGAGCCGTACCTGGCAGGCACCGCGCACCGGCCGGTGGCCCGGCTGTCAGCGCCGACAGCCGCCGCTCACGGCCTGGCCGCGACAGGTCACGTCATGGTGACCGGCCGCACCGGCGCCATCACCCTGCCGGTCGTCGTCACCGACATGCCCGACGGCGTCGTGTGGCTGCCTACCAACTCTCGGGGCAGCGCGGTGCGCGCCGGGTTGGGCAGCGCCGCCGGGGATCTGGTAAGCCTGTCCGCCGCGGGGCCGGACGCGGCCCTGGTCGCAGCCGGGACCACGGCCGCGAGCACGGGCAGCGCTGGATCGACGACACCGGGAGGACACGCGTGATGCTGAGCGCACTGGCGGCCGCCGTGCCGCCCTCGATCGAAGGTCCGGCGCAGGACTTCAGCAACGACTCACCGTTGCTCGCCGTGGTCAAGGTGCTCGGCGTCTTCGTCTTCCTGGTGCTCAACACGCTGGTCGCGATCTGGGCCGAGCGCCGCATCCTCGGTCGGATGCAGCAGCGGCCGGGCCCCAACCGGCACGGCCCGTTCGGCCTGCTGCAGTCGTTGGCCGATGGCGTCAAGCTGGCGCTGAAGGAGGACATCGTCCCCACCGCGGCCGACAAGCTGGTCTACATCCTGGCGCCCACGATCAGCGTGGCGCCGGCGTTCTTGGCGTTCGCGATCATCCCGCTCGGTCCCGAGGTCCGGATTCCGTGGTATGTCGATGAGAGCTGGTCCGACGGGCTCAACGGGTCATGGGACCTGATCTCCACCCCGCTGCAGGTCACTGACGTCCCCGTCGCGGTGCTGTTCGTTCTCGCGGCGGCCAGCGTCGGCGTCTACGGCATCGTGCTGGCCGGGTGGTCCTCTGGCTCGACCTACCCCCTGCTCGGCGGGCTGCGGTCAACGGCGCAGGTTGTCTCCTACGAGCTGGCGATGGCGCTGTCGCTGGTGCCCGTGTTCATCTACGTCGGCTCCATGTCGACGTCGCAGATCGTCGCGGCGCAGGGCGACTTCTGGCTGATCGCGCCGCTCTTCCCCTCGTTCGTCATCTTCTTCATCGCGATGTTCGGTGAGACCAACCGGGCGCCGTTCGACCTGGCCGAAGGTGAGGGCGAGCTCGTCGGCGGTTTCCACACCGAGTACTCCTCGCTGAAGTTCGCGCTGTTCTTCCTCGCCGAGTACGTCGCGATGCTGTCGATCTCGGCGCTGGCAGTCACGCTGTTCCTCGGCGGCTGGCAGGCGCCGTGGCCCTTGGGCACGCTGTCCGACGGCGCGCTGAACACCGGCTGGTGGCCGCTGCTGTGGTTCTTCCTCAAGCTCTGGCTCTTCATGTTCGTCTTCATCTGGGTCCGTGGGGTGCTGCCCCGGATGCGCTACGACCAGTTCATGGGGCTGGGCTGGAAGATCCTCATCCCCGCCGCCATCGGATGGATCGTGGTGCTGACGCTGGCGAGGGGAGTGATCGGCGAGGGGTTCGTCAGTCAGCGCCAACTGATCATCGCCACGATCGTCGTCGGCGTCATCGCGGTGGTGGTGTCGATGTTCGTCGGTGGTGGTCGGCGCGAGGAGCCCGCCGAGCAAGCCGACATCGACCCGTTCGCCGACGGCTTCCCGGTGCCGCCGATGCCGGGGCAGCAGATCATCCGGTCCCGCGGCAGCCTGGAGCCGATCAGCCCCGAGGACCGGACGGAGCCCGGCGACGCGTCGCCACCCGTGGCCTCAGGAGCCATCACCGCCGGCACGAGAGGGCCCACTGATGAGTGACGACCGCTCGCAAGAGCGCCGCGGCAATGCCGCGTCGGACTTCTTCGGGCCGGTGGCGGGCTTCGGCGTGACGTTCTCGACGCTGTTCCGCAAGACCGTGACGACGTCCTACCCCGACAAGCCGGCCACGACCCAGGCGCGCTTCCACGGCCGCCACCAGCTCAACCGCTGGCCCGACGGCCTGGAGAAGTGCATCGGCTGCGAACTGTGCGCCTGGGCCTGCCCGGCGGACGCGATCTACGTCGAGGGGGCCCAGAACACCCTTGACGAGCAGTACTCGCCTGGCGAGCGCTACGGCCGCGTCTACCAGATCAACTATCTGCGCTGCATCTTCTGTGGGCTGTGCATCGAGGCGTGCCCCACCCGGGCGCTGACCATGACCAACGAGTTCGAGCTCGCCGAGGACAACCGGGCGGCGACGATCTATGAGAAGCACCAGCTGCTCGGCCCCGTCGAGACCGGCATGCTCCCGGCGCCTCACCCGATGGTCGAGGGCACTACGGAGAAGAACTACTACCGCAACGAGATCACCGGCTCGACCCAGGCGCAGCGCGATTGGGTGGCCGCCCGCGAGCGGACAGCCGACGAGCACGCCGGGGACGAGCAGGTCAGGGACGAGCAGGTCAGGGACGAGCAGGTCGGGGACGAGCAGGTCGTCCGGGGGGTGGTCGTGCCGTGAGCCTCGGTGAGGCGTGGCTGTTCTGGATCCTGGGGCCACTGATGGTCCTGGCGGCGCTCGGCCTGCTGTTTGCGCAGAAGGCGGTCCACGCCGCGATGTCCATGGCGGTCGTCATGATCAGCCTCGGTGGGGTCTACGTGGCGCTGGGCGCGCCGTTCCTCGGCGTGGTCCAGGTGTTCGTCTACACCGGCGCGATCATGATGCTGTTCCTGTTCGTGCTTATGCTGATCGGCGTCGACGCCTCGGACTCGCTGGTCGAGACACTGCGCGGGCAGCGGCTCATCGGCGTGCTGGCCGCGCTGGGCTTCGCCGTGCTGCTGATCGCCGCCGTCGGCCAGGCGTCCTTCCCGCCTGCACAGGGACTCGACACCGCCAACGCCGCGAACAACGGACACCTCAAGGGCCTCGCCGCGCTGATCTTCAGCAAGTACGTCTGGTCGTTCGAACTGACCGGAGCGCTGCTGGTCACCGCCGCCCTGGGCGCCATGGTGCTGGCCCACCGCGAGCGGCTGACCGACAAACCCACCCAGCGCAGCATCTCCGAGCGGCGGCTGCGCGAGGGCAAGCGCTTCACCCCGCTGCCCAGCCCCGGGGTGTACGCGCGGCACAACTCCGTCGACACCCCCGCGCTGCTGCCCGACGGCACGCCGAGCGAGATCTCGGTGTCGCGGGTCGTCGCCGCCCGCGGCCAGGAGCGCCCCAACACCGACCTCGTCGACGACGTGCCCGAGATCACCGCGGACATCGACCCGACCCGGCGCGGCACGGTGCTTCGTGGCAGTGCGCCGCCGGTGCGCACCCCCGGAGGTGAGTGACCAGTGGACGGTATGAACTGGCTCTACCTCTCGATGATCCTGTTCACCATCGGCGGCGCCGTGGTGATGCTGCGCCGCAACGCCATCGTCGTGTTCATGGGCGTCGAACTGATGCTCAACGCCGCCAACCTGGCCTTCGTCGTCTTCGCCCGGCAGAACGGCTCGCTGGACGGCCAGGTCGTCGCGCTGTTCGTCATGCTCGTCGCCGCCGCCGAGGTCGTCGTGGGCCTGGCCATCATCATGGCGATCTTCCGGACCCGCCGGTCGGCGTCGGTCGACGACGCCAACCTGCTGAAGTACTGAGAGGCCCGGCATGAGCGTCACCGACCTCACCCTGTCCGACCTGGCGTGGCTGATCGTCGCCGTCCCCGCCGCGATGTCGGCGATCCTGCTGCTGGGCGGCAAGGCGCTGGACCGAATCGGGCACTGGCTGGGTGTGCTGGCCAGCGCCACCTCGGGGGTGTTCGGCGTCGCCCTGCTGGTCGCGATGATCACTCGGGAGGCCGAGGAGAGGTCCGTGGCCTCCTCTGCGTTCTCCTGGGTGCCGGCCGGGTCGTTCCAGCTGTCCGCCGGCCTGCTGGTCGACCCGCTCTCGATCGCGTTCGTGCTGCTGATCACCACTGTCGGGACTTTGATCCACGTCTACTCCGTGGCGTACATGGCGAACGACCCGTCCCGCCGGCGATTCTTCGCCTACCTCAACCTGTTCGTCGCCTCGATGCTGCTGCTGGTGCTCGCGGACTCCTACCTGCTGCTCTACGTCGGCTGGGAGGGCGTCGGCCTGGCGTCCTACCTGCTCATCGGGTTCTGGAACTACAACCCCGAGTATGCCAAGGCCGCCAAGAAGGCGTTCGTCGTCAACCGCATCGGTGACTTCGGCCTCTCCATCGCGATCATGGCGATGTTCGCGGCGTTCGGCACCGTGTCGTTCTCGGGGGTCTTCGCCGGCGCCGAAGGTGCGAGCGAGACCTGGCTCACCGTCATCGGCCTCGCGCTGCTGCTCGGCGCCTGCGGCAAGTCGGCGCAGTTCCCGCTGCAGAGCTGGCTGGGTGACGCGATGGCCGGCCCCACCCCGGTCTCGGCTCTGATCCACGCCGCCACGATGGTCACGGCCGGGGTGTACCTGGTCGTCCGGTCCGCGCCGATCTACGAGGGTGCGCCCGCGGCAGCGCTGAGCGTGGCCGTCGTCGGCGCTGTCACGCTGGTGTTCGGAGCGATCGTCGGGTCGGCCAAGGACGACATCAAGAAGGTGCTGGCGGCGTCGACCATGTCGCAGATCGGCTACATGATGCTCGCCGCCGGCCTCGGCCCGGCCGGGTACGTGTTCGCCATCGCCCACCTGCTGACCCACGGCTTCTTCAAAGCCGGAATGTTCCTCGGCGCCGGATCGGTCATGCACGGCATGGACAACCAGGTCGATATGCGCCGCTTCGGGCATCTCAACACCGCGATGCGGGTGACCTGGGTGACCTTCGGTCTCGGCTGGCTGTCGATCCTCGGCATCCCACCGTTCTCCGGCTTCTGGTCCAAGGACGGCATCATCGAGGTGGCCTACGAGGGCGAGGGGTGGCAGCCCTGGGTGCTCGGCACCGTGGCGCTGCTGGGCGCGGGCCTCACGGCCTTCTATATGAGCCGGTTGTTCTTCATGACCTTCCACGGCCGCAAGCGCTGGACCGAGGAGATGCACCCGCACGAGTCCCCGTGGCTGATGACGCTGCCCATGGTCGTCCTCGCGATCGGGTCGGTCGGCCTCGGGGCCGTGCTCGTCCTCGGCGGGACGTTCGAGCAGTGGCTGGAGCCGGTCATCGGCGCGCACAGCGCCGAACCCACTGTGCTGCCGGTCCCGGTGATCATCGGCGCGACCCTGCTCGTCGTGGTCATCGGGCTAGCCGTGGCCGCCCGCAACTACGCGGTGCAGGCGGTGCCGCAGACCGCGCCGCCGACGCACCTGCTCGGCGCGGCCGCCCGGCGCGACCTCTACCAGGACGACGTCAACCAGCTGGTGGCCATCGGCCCGGGGACCGCATTGGTCCGCGGCCTGCGCGAGATCGAGGACGACGGGATCGCCGGCGTCGTGCGCTGGATCGGCCGGACGGTGTCCGGTCTCGGCTCAGGCCTCGGGCGACTCCAGACCGGCTTCGTTCGCTCCTATGCCCTGTCCATGGTCGGCGGCATCGTGCTGATCCTCGGCGCTCTCGTCATCGTCGCGCTGTAGCGCGGCAGAAAGAGACCTCATGGACTTCCCCTGGCTCGCCTTCATCATCGCGCTGCCCGCCCTGGGTTCGCTGGTGGTCGCGCTCTTCCCACGCTCGCTCGGTCACGTCGCCCGCTCGACGGCACTGCTGTTCTCGCTCGCCACCTTCGCCATGGTGTTTGCAGTGGCCTGGCAATTCGACGTCTCCGCCGCCGGTGACTACCAATTCGAGCAGCAGGCGGGCTGGATCCCCCAGTTCGGTGTGTCGTGGGCGGTCGGGGTCGACGGCATCGCGCTGTCCATGATCGCGCTGACCGCGGTGCTGGTGCCGGTCTGCCTGCTGGCGGCATGGACCGAACTCGGCCATGGCAGGGTGGCCGACCCGACCTTCCTGTCGCTGATCCTGGCCGTGGAGGCGTTGGTCATCGCGGTGTTCTGTGCCCGCGACCTGTTCCTGTTCTACGTGTTCTTCGAGGTGATGCTCATCCCGATGTACTTCCTCATCGGGCGCTACGGCGGCGAGAAGGCCCGTTCGGCGGCACTGCAGTTCCTGCTGTACTCGCTGGCCGGCGGCCTGATCATGCTCGTGGCGGTCATCACGATCTACTTCTACGGCCCGGGTGGTGAGACCGGGTTCCTGCTGGACGGCCTCGCGGGTCTGGACGTCAGCGAGGGCGTGGGCCGCTTGCTGTTCCTCGGCCTGTTCATCGCCTTCGCCATCAAGGCGCCGCTGTGGCCGGTACACACCTGGCTGCCCGACGCCGCCGCGCAGGCGCCGCCGACCGCCGCCGTGCTGCTGGTGGGCGTGCTGGACAAGGTCGGCACCTTCGGCATGCTGGTGATCTGCCTGCCGCTGTTCCCCGAGGCGTCGGCGTGGGCGGCGCCGGTGGTCATCGCGCTCGCCCTGGTCTCGATCCTCTACGGCGCCTTCCTGGCCATTGCCCAGACCGATGTGCTGCGGCTCATCGCCTACACGTCGATCTCGCACTTCGGCTTCATCGTGCTCGGCATCTTCGCGATGACCTCGACCAGCCAGGCCGGGGCGGCGCTGTACCAGGTCAACCACGGGTTCTCCACGGCCGCGATGTTCCTGGTCGCCGGCATGCTGGCCACCCGCCGCGGCTCCAGCGTGATCGCCCACTTCGGCGGCACCCAGAAGGTGGCACCGCTGCTGGCCGGGGTGTTCCTCATCGCCGGGCTGTCAAGCCTGGCGCTGCCGGGCCTGTCGAGCTTCGTCTCGGAGTTCCTCGTGCTGGTCGGGACCTTCCAGCGCTACCAGGCCGCGGCGGTGGTCGCCACGATCGGCATCATCCTCGCTGCGGTCTACGTGCTGTGGCTCTACGAGCGCATGATGACCGGGCCCACGCGCGAGGAGGTCAAGGGTTTCAAGGACCTGCGGCCGCGTGAGGCGTTCGTCATCGCGCCCGTCATCGCCATCATCATCGCCCTCGGCCTCTACCCGAAGCCGGTGCTCGACATCCTCAACCCACCCGCCGAGCGCACCATGGAGCAGGTCGGCATGACCGATCCCGCCCCGGTGTACCCGGTGGCCGAAGGGACCGAGCCGTGATTTTCCCGATGACTCTCAATCCCGGCGACATCGCACCTCCGGACATCGCCTACGCGGCGATCTCGCCGATGCTCGTCGTGGCCGGTGCCGCCGTGGTCTCGGTCCTGCTGGAGGCGTTCCTGCCGCGCGGCACCCGACGGCTGCCCCAGCTCGCGCTCACTCTGGCGGCGTTGGTCACCGCCTTGGTGCTGCTGCTGACTGTCGGTGACGTCGACGTCGTCACCGCCGGCGGGGCGATCGCCGTCGACGGGGTCTCCCGTTTCACCCAGGCATTGTTGCTGGTCATCGGCATCCTCGGCGCCCTGCTGCTGGCCGACCGGATGCCAGGCGGGGAGGACTCCTTCGCACCGCAGGCCTCGGCCGTGCCAGGGTCGGCCGCGGAGGACGCCGCCCGGCGCGCCGGGCTGCAACAGACGGAGATCTACCCGCTGTACCTGTTCGTCATGCTCGGCATGCTGGTCTTCCCGGCGGCGAACGACCTGCTGACGCTGTTCGTCGCGCTGGAGGTGTTCAGCCTGCCGCTGTACCTGCTGTGCGGCATGGCCCGGCGCCGTCGGCTGCTCAGTCAGGAAGCCAGCCTGAAGTACTTCCTGCTGGGGTCGTTCTCCTCGGCGTTCTTCCTCTACGGCGCCGCCCTGCTGTACGGCTACGCGGGGTCGATCTCGCTGCCGGACATCAACGACGCGGTGCTGGCGGGGACCGGGCCCGATGTGCTGCTGGTGCTGGGCCTGGGCCTGCTGGTCATCGGGCTGCTGTTCAAGGTCAGCGCCGTGCCGTTCCACTCCTGGACGCCCGATGTGTACCAGGGCGCGCCGACCCCCGTCACGGCGTTCATGGCGGCCGCCACCAAGGTCGCGGCATTCGCGGCCCTGCTGCGGGTGCTCTATGTCGCCGTGCCCGCCGACCGGTGGGACTGGCAGCCGGTGCTGTGGGTCGTCGCGATCATCACGATGGTGCTGGGCTCGGCGGTGGCGGTGGTGCAGCGCGACGTCAAGCGGATGTTGGCGTACTCCTCCATCGCGCACGGCGGCTTCATCCTCACCGGGGTGCTGGCGGTGTCGGTGGCGGGCCTGTCCGGCACGCTCTTCTACCTCGCCGCCTACGCCCTGACCACTATCGGGGCGTTCGCCGCGGTCAGCCTGGTCCGCGACAGCGCCGGCGAGGCGTCCTCGTTGACGTCGTGGACCGGTGTCGGCCGCCGCTCGCCGATCTTCGCTGGCGTGTTCGCGCTGTTCCTGCTGGCGCTGGCGGGGATTCCGCTGACCAGCGGCTTCACCGGCAAGTTCGCGGTGTTCAGCGCAGCCGTCGAGGGCGGGGCCGAGTTCCTGGCGGTGGTGGGCGTACTGGCCAGCGCGGTCGCGGTGTTCTTCTACGCCCGGATCATCGCCCTGATGTTCTTCAGCGAACCGACCGAAGGCACCGGTACCGTGGCCGTCCCCGGTATCGGGATGGCCGGGGTGCTGGCCGTGGCGGCTGTCGGCACCATCGTCCTGGGCGTCGCCCCGTCCTTCGTCCTGAGTCTCACGCAGGACGTCAGCCTGTTCCTCGCTCGATGACGCCCGGCGGCCCGGCCTCGCCGACCGGCGCTGCCGTCCCGGCTCCCCGTGCCGAGGCTGCCGTGCCGGCCGCCCTCGCGCTGCTGAGCTCGGTGGGCATCTCCGACGCGCACCTGGCGGCGGTGCTCGCCGACGGTCTGCTGCAGGTGGAGCAGCGGCTCTCGGCTGCGGTCTCGACGACCGATCGGCTGGCCGCCGCGACCACCCGGCACCTGCTGCAGGCCGGCGGAAAGCGGACCCGGCCGCTGCTGTGCCTGCTGGCGGCCCAACTCGGCGACCCGACGCCGGCGGTCGTCGATGCCGCGGTCGTCGTCGAGCTCACCCACCTGGCAACGCTCTACCACGACGACGTGATGGACTCCGCCGACGTCCGGCGTGGGGTGCCGGCCGCCCATGTCGTCTGGGGCAACACGGTCGCGATCCTGTCGGGGGACCTGCTGTTCGCGCGGGCGTCTCGGGTGTGCGCCGGGCTCGGTCCGGAGGCGGTGATCATCCAGTCGGAGACGTTCGAGCGACTGTGCCTGGGACAGTTGCACGAGACCGACGGGCCGGCTCCGGGAGAGGACGGCGTCGACCATTACCTCCAGGTGCTCGCAGACAAGACCGGCTCGCTGATCGCCACCGCCTGCATGTTCGGCGGCATGTTCGCCGGCGCCGACCAGGCGACCTGCGACGTGCTGCGGGCCTACGGCGAGCGCGTCGGGGTGGCGTTCCAACTGGCCGACGACATCATCGACCTGACCTCGGAGTCGGTGGCCTCCGGCAAGACTCCGGGCATCGACCTGCGGGAAGGTGTCGCGACGCTGCCGGTGCTCGTGGCCCGGGCGATGGTCGCAGCCGGCGAGGGCGGGACCTCGGGTGATCGCCTCGTCGAACTGCTCGCCGCCGGGTTGGCGACCGACGCAGACCTCGCGGAGGCGATTGCCATCCTGCGCGTCCACCCGGCGATGGCCCTGGCCCGCGCTGCCGCCCGCGAGGCGGCCGACGATGCCGTGGCCGCCCTCGATCCGCTGCCGCCCGGCCCGGTCCGCGACGCGCTCGCCGCCGTCGCCGGAGCCCTCATCGAACGCGTCACATAGGCCCTGCGCAATTGCGACGTATCCCCCGCTCGGTGAACTCTCGGCAAAGAGGATCATGTTCTTGCGTGTCGCGGACACGAAGCCTCGCGGAACAGTCCGTGGAGTCATGGCAGCGGGCCCAGCTGACGGGCTTGGATCTCTGGTGGGCCGACAACCGTCCTGAGGCGTCGTCCGACCAGGAGGGTCACCAT
>CAZEYA010000003.1:0-12779 GCA_964516515.1 uncultured Kineosporiaceae bacterium
GCAGTGGGGAATATTGCGCAATGGGCGAAAGCCTGACGCAGCAACGCCGCGTGAGGGACGAAGGCCTTCGGGTTGTAAACCTCTTTCAGCAGGGAAGAAGCGAAAGTGACGGTACCTGCAGAAGAAGCACCGGCTAACTACGTGCCAGCAGCCGCGGTAATACGTAGGGTGCAAGCGTTGTCCGGAATTATTGGGCGTAAAGAGCTCGTAGGTGGTTTGTCGCGTCTGCTGTGAAAATTCGGGGCTCAACCCCGGACTTGCAGTGGGTACGGGCAGACTAGAGTGTGGTAGAGGAGACTGGAATTCCTGGTGTAGCGGTGGAATGCGCAGATATCAGGAGGAACACCAGTGGCGAAGGCGGGTCTCTGGGCCACAACTGACACTGAGGAGCGAAAGCGTGGGGAGCGAACAGGATTAGATACCCTGGTAGTCCACGCCGTAAACGTTGGGCGCTAGGTGTGGGGCTCTTTCCACGAGTTCCGCGCCGCAGCTAACGCATTAAGCGCCCCGCCTGGGGAGTACGGCCGCAAGGCTAAAACTCAAAGGAATTGACGGGGGCCCGCACAAGCGGCGGAGCATGCGGATTAATTCGAGGCAACGCGAAGAACCTTACCAAGGCTTGACATATACCGAAAACTGCTAGAGATAGCAGGTCCGCAAGGGCGGTATACAGGTGGTGCATGGTTGTCGTCAGCTCGTGTCGTGAGATGTTGGGTTAAGTCCCGCAACGAGCGCAACCCTCGTTCTATGTTGCCAGCGGTTCGGCCGGGGACTCATAGGAGACTGCCGGGGTCAACTCGGAGGAAGGTGGGGATGACGTCAAATCATCATGCCCCTTATGTCTTGGGCTTCACGCATGCTACAATGGCCGATACAAAGGGCTGCAATACCGCAAGGTGGAGCGAATCCCAAAAAGTCGGTCTCAGTTCGGATTGAGGTCTGCAACTCGACCTCATGAAGTCGGAGTCGCTAGTAATCGCAGATCAGCAACGCTGCGGTGAATACGTTCCCGGGCCTTGTACACACCGCCCGTCACGTCACGAAAGTCGGTAACACCCGAAGCCGGTGGCCCAACCGCAAGGAGGGAGCCGTCGAAGGTGGGACTGGCGATTGGGACGAAGTCGTAACAAGGTAGCCGTACCGGAAGGTGCGGCTGGATCACCTCCTTTCTAAGGAGCGACTGGCGCACATCGTGCGTCCAGGGACCGCATCGGGCATACGCCCCGATGGGTCTGCTCATGGGTGGATCGTCGATTTGGCTCATGCCGGCTCTCGGGCTGCTAGTACTCCTTCGGGAAGGAACGCATCTGAGACGGGTATGGGCCTGGCACGCTGTTGGGTCCTGAGGGACCGGCTGACGCCGAATCCTCAGCGGGCCCGGACCGCCGCGAACCACACCCGACCGGGTGCAGGCGTGGAACACGGTGCGGGGATCGCCCGGATCTTGAGAACTGCACAGTGAACGCGAGCATCTTTGTGGCCAAGTTTTTAAGGGCACACGGTGGATGCCTTGGCACCAGGAGCCGATGAAGGACGTAGAAGCCTGCGATAAGCCTCGGGTAGTTGGCAATCGAACTGTGATCCGAGGATTTCCGAATGGGGCAACCCGGCTGGAGTCATGTCCAGTCACCTACACCTGAACACATAGGGTGTACGGAGGGAACGTGGGGAAGTGAAACATCTCAGTACCCACAGGAAGAGAAAGCAAATGCGATTCCGTCAGTAGTGGCGAGCGAAAACGGAACAGGCTAAACCGATCACGTGTGATAGCCGGCAGGCGTTGCGTGGTCGGGGTCGTGGGACCCCTCAGGATGGGCTGCCGCTCATCCAGGGTTTACGTGCAGTCATAGTCGAAGGACTTGGGAAGGTCCGGCACAGAGGGTGAAACCCCCGTAGACGAAATGATTGCACTGCCCGAGAGTCATCCCAAGTAGCACGGGGCCCGAGAAATCCCGTGTGAATCTGCGAGGACCATCTCGTAAGCCTAAATACTTCCTGGTGACCGATAGCGGACAAGTACCGTGAGGGAAAGGTGAAAAGTACCCCGGGAGGGGAGTGAAATAGTACCTGAAACCGTGTGCTTACAACCCGTCGGAGCCTGTAAGGGTGACGGCGTGCCTTTTGAAGAATGAGCCTGCGAGTTAGCGATACGTGGCGAGGTTAACCCGTGTGGGGGAGCCGTAGCGAAAGCGAGTCCGAATAGGGCGATCGAGTCGCGTGTCCTAGACCCGAAGCGGAGTGATCTACCCATGGCCAGGTTGAAGCGCGGGTAAGACCGCGTGGAGGACCGAACCCACCAGGGTTGAAAACCTGGGGGATGAGCTGTGGGTAGGGGTGAAAGGCCAATCAAACTCCGTGATAGCTGGTTCTCCCCGAAATGCATCTAGGTGCAGCGTCACGTGTTTCTTACCGGAGGTAGAGCTACTGGATGGCCGATGGGCCCCACAAGGTTACTGACGTCAGCCAAACTCCGAATGCCGGTAAGTGAGAGCGTGGCAGTGAGACTGCGGGGGATAAGCTCCGTAGTCGAGAGGGAAACAGCCCAGACCACCAGCTAAGGCCCCTAAGCGTGTGCTAAGTGGGAAAGGATGTGGAGTTGCACAGACAACCAGGAGGTTGGCTTAGAAGCAGCCACCCTTTAAAGAGTGCGTAATAGCTCACTGGTCAAGTGATTCTGCGCCGACAATGTAGCGGGGCTCAAGCACACCGCCGAAGCTGTGGCATTCACACATTGCCTGACTACGGTCCAGGCGTGTGGATGGGTAGGGGAGCGTCGTGTGCCGAGTGAAGCGGCGGGGTAACCCAGCCGTGGACGGCACACGAGTGAGAATGCAGGCATGAGTAACGAATGACGGGTGAGAAACCCGTCCGCCGAATGACCAAGGGTTCCAGGGCCAGGTTAATCCGCCCTGGGTAAGTCGGGACCTAAGGCGAGGCCGACAGGCGTAGTCGATGGACAACGGGTTGATATTCCCGTACCGGCGAAGAACCGTCCAGTACCGAACCGGGCAATGCTAAGTCTTGAACCTGAGACGAACCACGTCAGTAGTAGGTAAGCGCATTAACAGGGGTGACGCAGAGGGGTAGCCACCGCGTGGCGATGGTTGTCCACGTCCAAGGACGTAGGGTGAGGTGTAGGCAAATCCGCACTTCGTGAAGCCTGAAATCTGATGGTGACCGCATCAGCGGGAAGATGGGTGATCCCGTACTGCCAAGAAAAGCCTCGGCGTTAGGTTCTAGCCGCCCGTACCCCAAACCGACTCAGGTGGTCAGGTAGAGAATACCAAGGCGATCGAGTGAACTGTGGTTAAGGAACTCGGCAAAATGCCCCCGTAACTTCGGGAGAAGGGGGGCCGGAGGGGTGAGAGCCCCAATGGCCGCAGAGACCAGGGAGAAGCGACTGTTTACTAAAAACACAGGTCCGTGCGAAGTCGCAAGACGCAGTATACGGACTGACGCCTGCCCGGTGCTGGAACGTTAAGGGGACGGGTTAGTCGCAAGACGAAGCTCAGAACTTAAGCGCCAGTAAACGGCGGTGGTAACTATAACCATCCTAAGGTAGCGAAATTCCTTGTCGGGTAAGTTCCGACCTGCACGAATGGCGTAACGACTTCTCTACTGTCTCAACCGCAGACTCGGTGAAATTGCATTACGAGTAAAGATGCTCGTTACGCGCAGCAGGACGGAAAGACCCCGGGACCTTTACTATAGCTTGGTATTGGTGTTCGGAACGGCTTGTGTAGGATAGGTGGGAGACTTTGAAGCGGGTACGCCAGTATCTGTGGAGTCAACGTTGAAATACCACTCTGGTCGTTCTGGATGTCTAACCTCGATCCGTAATCCGGATCAGGGACAGTGCCTGGTGGGTAGTTTAACTGGGGCGGTTGCCTCCTAAAATGTAACGGAGGCGCTCAAAGGTTCCCTCAGCCTGGTTGGCAATCAGGTGTTGAGTGTAAGTGCACAAGGGAGCTTGACTGCGAGACAGACATGTCGAGCAGGGACGAAAGTCGGAACTAGTGACCCGGCCGTGGTGAATGGAAACGCGGTCGCTCATCGGATAAAAGGTACCCCGGGGATAACAGGCTGATCTTGCCCAAGAGTCCATATCGACGGCATGGTTTGGCACCTCGATGTCGGCTCGTCGCATCCTGGGGCTGGAGTAGGTCCCAAGGGTTGGGCTGTTCGCCCATTAAAGCGGCACGCGAGCTGGGTTTAGAACGTCGTGAGACAGTTCGGTCCCTATCCGCTGCGCGCGCAGGAGATTTGAGAAGGGCTGTCCCTAGTACGAGAGGACCGGGACGGACGAACCTCTGGTGTGCCAGTTGTTCTGCCAAGAGCACCGCTGGTTAGCTACGTTCGGAAGGGATAACCGCTGAAAGCATCTAAGCGGGAAGCCTGCTTCAAGATGAGATCTCCATGGGCTCTGCCCGAGAGGCTCCCAGCTAGACTACTGGGTTGATAGGCCGGAAGTGGAAGTGCGGAAACGCATGGAGCTGACCGGTACTAATATGCCGATAACTTGTTCCACATCTGCTCGCGTTCACTGTGCGGTTCCCGAGGTGCGGGAATCACATCTCAATAGAGTTTCGGCGGTCATGGCGAAGGGGAAACGCCCGGTCCCATTCCGAACCCGGAAGCTAAGCCCTTCTGCGCCGATGGTACTGCCTGGGAAGCTGGGTGGGAGAGTAGGTCACCGCCGGACAATTGTTGCGACAGAGCCATCCTTCGGGGTGGCTCTGTTGCGTTTTGAGGAGGTACGACAGTGGCTCACACGCCAGACGACCGCCGATCCACGCCACGACCCCCGCCCGCCGGTCGGAGCCGTGGTGGGCCCATTGGCAGGTCACCGGGTGGTCCGGGCCCGCAGGGGCGCCCGACTGCTGACCCCGCCCGGGCTTCTGGGCCGCCCATTCCCGCGAGCATCACCGGGGAGGAGATGGACCGAGGGACCTACAAGGACATCGTCAACGGACTCGGGGAGCGGGGGCCCGAGGTGGCTCGGCGGCTGGTCGCGGCGGTCAGGGCGATCGACGGCGGTGACGCCGAGCTGGCGGGCCGGCATGCCGACATCGCGCGACGGCTCGGAACACGGTTGGCGCCGGTGCGAGAGGCCGTCGGGCTGATCGCATACGAGATCGGCCAGTACGAGGTGGCGCTTCGTGATCTGCGAGCGGCTCAGCGCATGTCGGGAGCACTCGACCTGCTGCCGATCATCGCCGACTGCGAACGGGCGGTGGGCCGGCCGCAGCGTGCCCTCGATATCGCGGCAAGCGTGGAGGTGCAGCAGCTGGAGGTGGCCGGCAGGGTCGAGATGATCATCGTTGCCGCCGGCGCTCGAGGTGACCTCGGACAGCTGGAGGCCGCGGTCGAGACGCTACGTGGCCCGCTACTCACGGCCGGGTCGACTGCGGCGTGGCAGGAGCGGCTCTGGTACGCGTTCGCGGACGCCCTCGTCAGTGTGGGTCGACCGGGAGAGGCCGATGCGTGGTTCGCCAGGGCCGCAGCCCATCCCGAGGCAGCCACCGACGCCGAGGAGCGGCTCGCGCAGTTGCGTACCGACGTGGGCGATGCGGGGGCCGACGAGATAGGTGAGGTCCTCGACCTCGAGAACGACCAGGTGCTCGATGAGGCGGGCACCGGTGACGCGGACACAGGTGGGTTGGACACAGGTGGGATGGACACCTCAACCCGAGACCCGGCCTGATCAGCAGTGGTCGATCGGCCTGATCAGCACACCGGCAGGCAGCTTCGGTTCGAAGGACGTCGCCTTGACTGGCAGGAGGTCGCCGTGGGAGATGGCGTCGAATATCTCGTTGTGTGTCAACGCCTGGAACAACACGGCCACGGTGCCGCGCCGCTGCGTGGCGGCGAGAACCCGGTCGCTCTCCCGCAGCCGACGCATCGTGGTGCCGGGCAACCCGGCCGCGGCCGCCTCGACCACGTGGGCGCTCGTGGGAAGTCCGGCTGCCGGGACGGGTGGGCACCACAGCGTGGTGCTCGCCGCCCGATCCCGGACGACCAACTCACTGGACCGCGACAGGACCACCCCGCTCGGCGACGGCTCGGCCTGGTCGGGGTGCACCGATGTCGACTGCAGGGAGGGCTGGGTCGCCCGCAGCGCGGCGACGACCTCATCGAGTTGCAGCGGTTGCGGGCCACGGCGATGAAGCACTCGGTGGATGGGGTTGATCGTCAAAGGCGTGTCGTCACTGTCGACCACCAGCGCGGTGACGAGGCCGCAGTCATTGTCAGGCGCGTCCAGCAGGAGATCCTGCCCAGTCGGCTCGTCCTGCCTGCGTTGCGACTCCTGTGCCTGCCTGCGGGCCACGCATTGCGCGCGATGGGCCATGGCAGCCGCGAGCCGGTGATGCCCATCGGCGACGAGACAGGATCGACGTCCCAGGTCGGCCATGACGATCTCCGCGTCCGCCTCGCCGATGCGGGCCACCTCGACCGTGAGGTCGGCATAGGTCAGGTACAGCAGGGGTTGAGGGTCACGCGCGGCGGCCGCCACCGCGAGCCCGCCACCCGGATGGGTCAGCAACACCGGTTCGCGGTCGACGCGCGCCGCCCGCAGGCTTTTCAGGCGCCGGTTGACCGCCGGGGGGTGAACGGCCTCGTGCGGCAGCAGCCCGGCACTTCGCAGCGAGTCACCAACCATCAGACTGATGGCGATGGCCCGGATGCTCTTCGTGCCGGTCGTCAACGTCACGAGGTACAAGGCGGGTGCCGTGACGAGGTCACGACCACGGGCCTGCCATCCTGCTGTCTCGTGCCGTCGCTGCGCGCGCCCGGGACTGGGGTGCAACAGGCGAAAAGGCCTGACGTCAAGCGTTCCCAGACCCACTGCCGGATCCTACGGGCGAGGGCGCCACGGCGTATCGCGGGTACGACGTTCCCTCGCCCGACCACCGACCACGACCCCCGAGGAGGCAGGCAATGCCAGAAGACTCTCCTGACGCCGACTACGCCGACCCGACGGACTCGGGCGTCGAGATGGGTGCAGACACCCCGGCAGGCGGCGCCTACGAGTGGCTGCAGCGCGCCATGGGCCTGCTGGCGCAGGGAAACGCTGCGGCGGCGGCAACCCTCCTGGAGCGCGTCCGGCGGGAGGACCCCACCTCGGCCTCGGTGCTGGAGGCGCTGGCCCGAGCGCATTACGACGCAGGCCACTACGAGACTGCTCGATCCGCATTCACGGACCTCGTCGATGCCGCTCCGGACTCCGACTACGCGCACTTCGGGCTGGGCCTGTCGCTGTTCCGGCTCGGCCGCGTCGACGATGCCGAACCACATCTCGCGCTGGCCGCTGTCATGCGGCCCGGTCGCAGCGACTACGAACAGCGGTTGCGAGAGGTCCGCGCCACCCGTGCCGCGCGGCGCAACGGTGGGGCCGACGCCGGTGAGCGCTCATGACACGCACCGTTGGTGCGGGTATGGCACCGGGTACGGCGGCGGCCGAGCGACTCGATCCGGTCCGGCCCGGGCGTGACGCCGGGCTCTGGCCAGGTGTCGTGCTGCTCGATCTCGACGGTGTCGTCTATACCGGCGACACCGCTACGCCCGGCGCAGTGGCGAGTATCGAGACCGCTTGCGAGCACGATGTCCCGATCCGCTACATCACCAACAACGCCTTCCGGACGCGCCGACAGGTCGCCGAGCGGTTGCGCCGCCTCGGCGTGGCTGCGGACCCGAACGAGGTCATCACCTCCTCCGGGGTGGCCGCCGACCTTCTCGCGTCGCGTCGGGAGGCGGGAGCGATCGAGCAGGGCCCGGTCTCAGTCGTCGGCGGCCCTGGCCTGACCGGCCCGCTGACGGATGCCGGGTTCGAGGTTGCCCAGGCACGTCACCACGGCTCCGGACGGCCGCTCCCCGCGGCCCTCGTACAGGGCTTCACGCCGGAACTGACGTGGCAGGATCTCGCCGCAGCGGCCTATCTGGTGCGAGCCGGGGTCTGGTGGCTGGCGACCAACCTGGATTCCACGCTGCCGACGGACAGCGGCCCGGCGCCGGGCAACGGTGCCTTGGTCGTGGCCGTGTCCACCGCAGCCGGCCGTCCGCCTGACGCGGTGGCAGGCAAGCCGGCCACGGCGATGTTCGCCCTCGCCGCCCGCGATGCGGGCGTCGCGGACATGGCGGATGTGTTCGTCGTCGGTGACCGGCTGGATACCGACATCGCCGGCGCGGTTGCTGTCGGCTGCCCGTCGATGCTCGTGCTGACCGGGGTGCACGGCGTTGCCGATGCCGCCGCCGCCGCGCCCGGACAACGCCCGACCTTCCTCGGCAACGGTCTGGCCGCCCTGACCAGCGACCACCCGCCGGGCCTCGTCGAGGAGGCAGGCAGGGCAAGCTGTCGAAGGGCCCGGGCGGAGGTCCGTCTCCGGCCGGACGGCGCCGTGGTGACATGCACCGCGTCCGGCGACGGCGGCGATGGCGGGCTGGACGTCGCGCGCGCCCTGCTCTGGGCCGCGTGGTCGGCCGTGGATGAGTTGGCCGCCGATGCGCGGGTCACCGCACGGCGAGCGCTGAGCTATCACCCGGTCGTGCGCGATCTCGACCGTGCCACCCGTGCGGCGGCCGGCCAGGCGCGCTGACCTCGGCAGCGGCACCCGGCCCGGCCGTCCACAGACCTACGGGCGCGGCCGTCAGCGGTGTGGACGGACGTACTGCCTCGCAGCGTGGCGGCGCAGCGGCGGGTACCGTCGGGTCTCATGACCGAGGACACCGCCACCGGTCCGGCAGATCTGGCTGGTGTGCTGGCGGAGGTGGTGCGGCTGGAGGCCGTGGCGGCCGTACTGGACGCTCGGCTCGACGCCTCACTCGGTGGCGGTGGCGGAGCCGGTGACCATGCCGATGGCGGCGCTGGAGCCGGTGGCCATGCCGGTGGCGATGCGTGGAACCAGAGCGAGCGCGATACCCGACTCGTCGATCTGCGGGAGGGGGCGCCGGCATGAGGCGCCGCCTCGACGCCGAGCTCGTCCGGCGCGGCCTTGCTCGCAGCCGCGCCCATGCGGCCGAACTCATCGAGTCCGGCCAGGTCGCCGTCCGCGGCGTCGGGGCCACCAAGCCCGCCAGTCAGGTGGACGTCGCCGACGCGATCACGGTGGCCTCGGCGGGCGGCCGGGAGTGGGTCAGCCGGGGAGCGCTGAAGCTGGCCGGAGCCCTGGATCTGTTGGACGCGAGCGCCGGGCACGGCCCGTTGATCCCTGGCCGTCGGTGCCTGGATGCAGGGGCCAGCACGGGTGGCTTCACCGAAGTGCTGCTGGACCGGGGAGCCGCCCAGGTGGTGGCCGTGGATGTCGGCTACGGCCAGCTGGCCTGGTCCTTGCGCAGTGACCCCCGGGTCGCCGTGCACGACCGGACCAACGCTCGCGACCTCACCCTCGACCTCATCGGTGCCCCCGTCGACCTGATCGTGGCGGACCTCTCCTTCATCTCCCTCGTGCTGGTGCTGCCCGCCTTTCACCGCGTCCTGGTGGCCGGCGGCGACGTGCTGTGCATGGTCAAGCCCCAATTCGAGGTGGGGCGCGGCCTGGTGGGCAAGGGGGGCGTCGTCACTGATCCCGTGCTGCGTGCCGACGCCGTGATCCACGTGATCGCGCAGGCGGCGGAGCACGCTCTGTCGTTGCAGGCCGTCGTGGCCAGCCCACTCCCCGGCCCCGCGGGCAACGTCGAGTACTTCACCTGGCTCGCCGACCGTCCCGGAACCGCGAGCGAGCAGTGGGACGACGCCGTGGCCGCGGCCGTGGCCGCGGGCCCCGCCGGCCGGCTGGCACAGCGCGCATGAGCGCCGCCCTCCCGGCACCGCCGCGGCGGATCCTCGTCCTGACCCACGTCGGTCGGCCGAACGCGGTAGCGGCGGGCAACGAGATGACGACCCGCCTGTTGGCCGCCGGCGCCACGGTCGTCGTGCCCGTCGCTGAATGGAAGATCCTGGCCGATGCCGCCAGCGCCCCGGCCGAACGCGCGGCGGTGGAGGTCCTGCACGGCGCGCCCGACGTCGCCGCCGTCGTCGCGGCGGGCATCGATGCCGTCGTCGTGCTGGGTGGTGACGGCACGATCCTGCGGGCGGCCGAGCTGGTCCGGGGCAGCGAGGTGCCCTTGTTGGGCGTCAACCTCGGTCATGTCGGCTTCCTCGCCGAATCCGACCCGGAGTTGCTCAGCCAGACCGTGACGCGGCTGGTCGCCGGCGACTATGCGGTCGAGGAACGGATGACGGCCGATTTCCGGGTCTGGTGCCAGGGCCGGCCGATCCACGAGGGGTGGGCGCTGAACGAGGTCAGCATCGAGAAGGCCGCGCGCGAGCGCATGCTCGACGTGGTCGTCGAGGTCGACCGCAGGCCGCTGACCCGCTTCGGGTGCGACGGTGTCGTCGTCGCGACGCCGACCGGGTCCACGGCGTACTCCTTCAGCGCGGGCGGACCCGTGGTCTGGCCGGAGGTCGAGGCCCTGCTCGTCACGCCGATCAGCGCGCACGCGCTGTTCGCTCGTCCACTGGTGGTGGGCGTCAGCTCGATCGTCGCCATCGAGACCTTCGCCACGCTCAGCACCGAGGGGGTGCTGTGGGCGGACGGCCGCCGCATGTTCGTACTGCCGCCCGCCTCCCGCATCGAGGTTCGGCGCGGTGTTCATCCCGTCAGGTTGGCTCGGCTCAACCGGGCGGCATTCACCGAGCGCCTGGTCAATCGGTTCCGGCTCCCGGTCAGTGGCTGGCGTGGCCCGACCGGGGGCGTGATGGGGGAGGGCCCGGCATGATCGAGGAGCTGCGGATCCAGGGCCTCGGGGTCATCTCCGAGGCCGTGCTTCCGTTCGGTCCTGGACTGACGGTGCTGACCGGCGAGACCGGGGCCGGCAAGACGATGGTGGTCACGGCGCTGGGTCTGTTGCTCGGCAACCGCCCCGACGCTTCGCTGGTCCGACGTGGGGCCGCGGCGGCGACGGTAGATGCCACCGTGCTCGTCGATCCCGCCGGGGCGGTGGCGACGATGGTCGCGGAGGCCGGCGGCACCCTGGACGGTGACGTGCTGCTGCTGTCGCGGACCGTGCCCGCCACCGGCCGCGCCCGGGCCTTCGCCGGTGGTCGTCCCGTGCCCGCGGCCGTGCTCGCCGACTTGGCAGCCGACCTGGTGACCGTGCACGGCCAGTCCGACCAGCTCCTCCTTCGCAGTCCCGCTCGGCAGCGCGGCGTCGTCGACCGCTACGCCGCCACGATGGCCGGTGCCGAGGGCGAACTGCTGGAGCGCTATCGCGCGGCGCAACGGCTGTGGCGCGAGGCCGTCGCGGAACTGGACGCCTTCGATACCGGCGCCGCCGCGCGGGCCGCTGAACGCGACCAGCTGATCACGGGACTGGCGGCGATCGACGCCGTCTCACCCGAGCCCGGTGAGGACCAGCGGCTCGACGAGGAGTGGGCCCGGCTGGCCCATGTCGAGGAGCTCCGCCAGGCGGCCGACATCGCGCGGGAGACGATCGGCGGAGACGACGGCGCCGTGTCGCTGCTCGGGCGCTCGCGAGCCGCATTGGACGGCGTCCGCGGCCATGACCCCCAGGCCGAGGCGTTGGCGGCGCGCGTGGCCGAACTTCTCTACCTGGCCTCCGACCTTGCCACGGATGCCAGCGCCTACGCCACGGGGCTCGACGCCGACCCCGAGAGACTGGCCGAGGTCGAGAGCCGGCGCCGGGACGTGACCCGACTGGTGCGGGTCCACGGCGACGTCGACGCCGCACTGGCCTGGGCGCAGCGCGCCCGGGACCGGCTGGCTGAGCTCAGCGAGGACGGCCGCCGCGACGTCCTCGCTGGGGCCGTCCAAGCCCTGCGGGGAACGGTCGGGGAGGTGGGGGCCCAGCTGTCGGCCTCGCGGCGGCAGGCAGCGGAGGCCCTGTCGGCAGCGGTGACGACCGAGCTGGCCTCGCTCGCGCTGCCCCATGCCCGACTCGTGGTGGCCGTCTCCAGCGGCACGCAACCGGGGCCGGACGGCTTTGACGACGTGGAGATGCGCCTGGCGGCACACAGCGCCGCCGACCCGCAGCCGATCGCCCGGGCGGCCAGCGGTGGCGAACTGTCCCGGGTCATGCTCGGCGTGGAGGTGGTGGTGGGTGCCGTCGGCACCGCGTCGACCTTCGTCTTCGACGAAGTGGACGCGGGGGTCGGGGGTGCCGCGGCGTTGGGCATCGGGCGCCGGCTGGCCCGGTTGGCCGCGGACTGCCAGGTCATCGTCGTGACCCACTTGGCGCAGGTCGCGGCCTACGGCGACCGGCATCTCACCGTCCAGAAGGCCGACGACGGCTCGGACACGGTCTCGACCGTGCTGTCCGTCACGGGCGAGGATCGTGTCCGCGAGATCGCCAGGATGCTGGCCGGCGACGCCACGTCGCAGACGGCAACGGCGCATGCAGCAGAGCTGCTGGCCACTGCTGCTCAGCAGCGCGACGGTGAACGGCATCTGGACCAGGGTTCGGCGAGCGGAGCGCGCGCGCCTACCTCGTGACTGTCCGTTGCCCTGTCAGCATATTTCAGTGACGAGCCGCACGACAACCAACTTGCCACCACCACCACGCCGCCCGGGCCCGTCATCCGACGAGGTGGAGGTGGCTTCGATGCCACCTCCCGTGCCGTTCGCGCTGCCGACGCCCGCGCCGCAGCTGAGCAGGCTGTCAGGTCCCATCCCCAGTGTTCCGATGGCGGTTGCGGCTGACGCTGCGTCCACCGTGCCCCCGGACCGGCCGAAGCCCGCCGCGGGCGATGCGGCTGCCGGGACCGCCACGCGGCAGGCGGACGC
>CAZEYA010000003.1:12879-14325 GCA_964516515.1 uncultured Kineosporiaceae bacterium
GACGTCACCAGCGCCGACGTCACGGGTGGCGATGTGACGGGTGGCAATGTCACGGGTCCTGCCCGGCTGGACCGCCGCGGCGAACGGATCATGGCGCAGCTGCGCCAGGGCGACATCGCGGTGATCGACATGATCGACATCGACCTGGACACCGCCAGGGCGCTCATTGCACGGCGCCCCTCCGCCGTGCTCAACGCGTCCTCGTCCACCACTGGGCGGGTGCCCGGCATGGGGCCGGTGGAACTGCACCGCGCGGGCGTCCGGCTGATCGACGACCTGGGCTCGGCCCTCCTCGCCCTGGTCGACAATGGCGACGTCATCACCGTGACCCACGACGGCAAGGTCATGCGGGGTGGCCGCCAGTTGGCCGCGGGCAAGGCGCACGACGCCGCCTCGGTGGCCGGGGCCGCCCGCAAGGGCAGGGCCGGGTTGACGGCACAACTCGCTGCGTTCGGTGCCTGCCTGCCGGTGGTCTTCGAGGAGGAGCGACACCTGCTGCTCTCGCCGGCGCCGGTGGAGATGTCAGTGGCGCACACCGTCGAACAGTTCCCGCCTTTGCTCGCGACCCTGCTGCGGGAGGGGAACCGACGCGCCAGACGGCGCTCGGGGAAGATCGGGCGCGGGCCGGCAGTGGTGGTGCTGGGGGGGCCTCGCGCCCGCGAGGACGTGCGATCGATCGCCCGATTCGCGCGCGGCTCTGGCGCGCTGGTCATCGCGGTCGCCGAGGGCGCTCGGGCCGCGATGTCCGGGGGTCTGCGGCCCGACGTCATCATCGGCGAGGGCAGGGAGCTGTCAGAGGAACTGCTCGGCCGCGGGGCCGCCGTGGTCCACCTGGCCGGTCCCCGAAGCTCGGATGCCGACGTCACCGAGGCCCGCAGCAGGCTGCGCCGGCTGGGAGTGCCGCATGCGCTCTGGCGCACGGGGCTGCACCACGATGACGCTGCCATCGTGCTGTCGGTGTCGCTCAACACGGCCGTGGTCGTCCTCGCCGGTGACCGTCGTGGCGTGCTGGAGTTTGCCGAACAGAAGGCGCTGGGCATGGCGGGCACGAGCCTGACCAGAGCGGCATGGGGACACCGGCTGGTCGATGCGGCCACCGCGCGGCGGTTGCTGCGGCCACCGATGCGATGGGTCCAGGCGTCGACTCTGATCGTCCTGGGCACGGCGTCGTTGGCAGGGGCGCTGAGCGTGGTCGGCTCGGGCGCCGATGTCGTGGCCGTGATCTCGGCTGCGGCCGCCACCGTCGCTGACCTGGTGGGGCTCGACGGTCTGGTCGGGGCCCGGCCGTGAGCGCGGCGGCCCGGATCGCGGCCCTGGGGCTCAGCCTGGCGGCGGCTGCCGCGGGCGTCATCGCGGGCGCGGCGCTGACCACCGCCACGAGTGTGCCGGCCGATGCCGCGACGATGGAGTCCTCGGTGGAGCCCGGCGGCGCTGACGCCGTGGCGG
>CAZEYA010000003.1:14425-49989 GCA_964516515.1 uncultured Kineosporiaceae bacterium
GATGCCGCGACGATGGAGTCCTCGGTGGAGCCCGGCGGCGCTGACGCCGTGGCGGGCCGGCGCCTCGCTGCGGCCGACGCGGTCATCGCCGACGCCGTGCCGCTGCTGGTTGGCGACAGCCTGTCGGCCCGTGTCTCCGTCGTGGGGCTGGGTCCCGCAGCCGGGCCCGCCTCGGACCTGGTGGCGGCAGATCTCCGAACGGCGGGCGCCACCGTGACGTCCGTGGTCGTGCTCGACGACGGCTGGATCGACCCGGCACTGGCGACGCTGCGGTCCGGACTCGCCGGGCAGCTGACCGGCGGCCGCGGTGACGACTCCTTGAACACCGCCCTCGCCCTCGCGATCGGGGGAGGTGACGCGGACGGCAGCTCCGGAGGGAGCAGCACGGTCCTGGCGGCCCTGCAGGGCGCCGGCATCCTGACCGTGGTCGAGGCACCCGGCCCGGCCGTGCTCACTCCCGCGCCCACTCCCGTGCTCACTCCCGCGCCCACTCCCGCGCCCACTCCCAGCCTCGTGGTCACCGTCTTCGTCACCTCGGGCCCGGTCTCCGGCGATGCGGCCGCCGGCTGGTCAGAGCTACTGTCGATATGGCGCAGCACCGTCCCCGCGACCGCGGCCATCGCCGCCGAATACGGCTCCGAGGCGAGGGCAGGCAACTCGTCCCTCGTGGTCGGCATCCGGCAGGGCCCGCTGGCCTCGGCCGTGGCGACGGTGGACCACGCCGGGACGGGGCTCGGCCGGGTCGCCGTCATTCGAGCGGCCTACCGACTGCCGCAGCAGCCGGTCGGCCACTACGGTTTCCTCTCAGGCGCGGGTGCTGAGTTACCGCCCGCGCCCGGCACCGAACGGACGAGCGGCGCTGGCGGTAACGGCTAGCCGATCACGAGGAGGCGATGGATGGCACCGACCGCCGACGTACCATCCACGTCGCCGCCCGTCTCGCTGCAGATCGTGGCCTCGGCCGTTCCCGCCGCTTGCGAGCACCTGCACAGCGTGCTGCCCCGCTTGGCCGCCTCCGGACTGTCGATCCACGTCGCCATGGCCGAGCACCTGACGGCGGAGTACGCCGACCTCGGTGTCCCCACCACATCCCTTCCGCTGCCACTGAAGTCGAGGACCACGACCGACCTGGCGGCGGCTTCCCAGCTGCGCCGGGCCATCACGGCCATCGGTGGTGTCGACCTCGTCCATTCCCACGGCTTCCGCTCCAGCGCGCTGGCGACGCTGGCGCTGCGTACCGGCCGCCGCCGACTGGGCATGGTCTCGACCTGGTACGACCTGGCGCTTCCGGTGGCCGGGCGAGGGCTGAGCGTGCGGGCGGCGGAACGAGTGATCGCGCGCGGGGTCGACGTCACGCTGGCCACCAGCTCGGAGCTGTTGTCGCGGGCCAAGCACCTGGGTGCCCACGACGCCCGACTCGCCCCCATCGCCACCGGTGAGGTGGGCAGCTCGGTGGCCGAGCGACGCTCGTTGCGACTGGGCTACGCCACCGAACTCGGGCTGAACCCCGAGGTGCCGTGGATCCTGGTCGTCGGGCGTGTGGTGCCTGAGCGGTCGGGTCAGTTGCTGACCGTCGCCGACCGGTGGAACGGCTTGTACCCCGCACCGGAGGTGCTCGCCGTCGGGGAGGGCCCGCCCGGTGTGGTGGCCGCGCTGCGCGTCGCGGTCGCGGAGCGTTCGCTGCGGGTGCACCTGCTCGGCGACCGAGCCGACGTGACGACCCTGATGCGGGCCTGTGACGTCTTCGTGCTCACGTCTCGTTGGGAGTCGCGGCCGATCGCCGTGCAGCAGGCGATGCGGGTCGGGCTGCCCGTGGTCGCCGGGCGCCTGGCAGGCATCGCCGAACTGGTCGCGGACACCGCCGTCCTGGTCGACGCCGACGATGTCGAGGCGCTGGCCGCCGAGGTGGCGGCGCTGTTGGCGGACCCCGATCGGGCCCGCCGGCTGGCGCAGCGGGCCATGCGCCGTGCCGGGTCCTTCCCCACCGAGGACGAGGTGGCGCAGTCGCTGGCCCTGGTGTACGCGGAGGTGCGCGCGCGTCGGCCCGTGGTCTGACCGGGCTGGTGCTACCGTAGAAATCCGTGGTCGATCGCCCTCATGGCATGCCCAACGTGACCCAGCACATCTTCGTCACCGGGGGGGTCGCGTCCTCGCTCGGCAAGGGCCTGACCGCCTCCAGCCTCGGCCATCTGCTGCGCGGGCGAGGCATCCGGGTAGTGATGCAGAAGCTCGATCCGTACCTCAATGTCGACCCGGGGACGATGAACCCGTTCCAGCACGGCGAGGTCTACGTCACGGAGGACGGCGCCGAGACCGATCTCGACATCGGCCACTACGAGCGGTTCCTCGATTCCGACCTGGACGCCTCGGCCAACATCACGACCGGGCAGGTGTACTCCGCCGTCATCGCCAAGGAGCGGCGCGGCGAGTACCTCGGTGACACCGTCCAGGTCATCCCGCACATCACCGACGAGATCAAGGCCCGGATGCGGGCCAAGGCCGGTCCCGGTGTGGACGTCATCATCACCGAGGTCGGCGGCACGGTCGGCGACATCGAGTCGCTGCCGTTCCTGGAGGCCGCCCGCCAGGTCCGCCAAGACGTCGGCCGGGACAACGTCCTGTTCGTCCACGTCTCGCTGGTGCCTTTCATCGCGCCCAGCGGTGAGCTCAAGACCAAGCCGACGCAGCATTCCGTGGCAGCGCTGCGCAGCATCGGCATCCAGCCCGACGCGATCGTCTGCCGCTCCGACCGTGAGATTCCGCTCTCGGTGAAACAGAAGATCGCCAACTCCTGTGATGTCGCCCTGGAGGCCGTGGTCGCCGCCGTCGACGCCTCCTCGATCTACTCCATCCCCAAGGTGCTGCACGCCGAGGGCCTGGACGCGTACGCGGTCCGTCGGCTCGGGTTGCCGTTCCGCGACGTCGACTGGGCCCGCTGGGACGAGTTGCTGCGTCGCGTGCAGCGGCCCGCCGACACCGTCGAGGTCGCCCTGGTCGGCAAGTACGTCGGGCTGCCCGACGCCTACCTGTCGGTGATCGAGGCGCTGCGGGCCGGTGGCTTCGCCAACGATGCGGCGGTGCGGATCCGGTGGGTGGCCTCCGACGAGTGCGAGACGCACGATGGTGCCGCCCGCTCACTCGCCGGGGTCGATGCCGTCTGCGTACCCGGGGGATTCGGTATCCGGGGGATCGAGGGCAAGGTCGGGGCGCTGCACTGGTCGCGGACGAACCGGGTACCGACGCTGGGACTGTGCCTGGGCCTGCAGTGCATGGTCATCGAGTACGCCCGCCACGCCGCGGGACTGGAAGGGGCCAACAGCAGCGAGTTCGACCCCGCCACGTCGCATCCGGTGATCGCCACCATGGCGGAGCAGCGCCACATTGTCGCCGGCGACGGTGACCTGGGCGGCACCATGCGGCTGGGGTCATACCCGGCGGTGCTGAACGAGGGCAGCCTGGTGGCCCGGTTGTATGGGCGAACCCGCTGCACCGAGCGGCACCGGCACCGCTACGAGGTCAACAACGCCTATCGCGAGGCGGTCTCTGCGGCCGGCCTGCGACTGTCCGGGGTCAGCCCGGACCGGGAGTTGGTGGAGTTCGTCGAATTGGGCACCGACGAGCACCCGTTCTACGTCGGCACGCAGGCGCACCCGGAGTTCAAGTCACGCCCCACGCGGGCCCACCCGCTCTTCACGGCGCTGATCCGTGCGGCGCTGGACGAGCAGGCGGCGGGCCGGCTGGACCTCAGCGCGATTCCGGCACCGGTCGCCGTGGCATGAAAGGGCTGACCGACCTGCCGGCGTCGGCTCCGGTCAGCACGACTGACCTCGCCTTCCGCGGGGTCAAATGGGACGTGGTCGCCGACATGGTCGATCTCGGCGACGGCGAGCGGCGGCGCGAGTACGTCGCGCACCCCGGCGCGGTCCTCGTCGTGGCCGTCGACGACGAGGAGCGGATGCTGCTGATCAATCAGTACCGGCACCCGGTGCGGATGCGGCTGTGGGAGCTGCCCGCCGGGCTGCTGGACTCTCCGGGTGAGGACCCGGCCGCCGCTGCCGCCCGCGAGCTCGCCGAGGAGACCGACCTGGTCGCGCAGCGCTATGAGGTCCTGGTGGACTACCTGAGCTCGCCGGGCGGCTCCGACGAGGCGCAGCGGGTGTACCTGGCCAGGGGGCTGAGCGCGGTGCCCGAGGCCGAGCGGCACCTGCGCAGCGAGGAGGAGGCCGGGATCACCCTGGCGTGGGTGGACCTCGACGAGGCGGTCGCCGCGGTACTCGACGGTCGGATTCACAACAGCGGCGCGGTCGTCGGCATCCTGGCTGCGGCGGCGGCGCGGGCCCACGGCTGGGCTAGCGTGCGAGAGGCTGGGTCGCATTGGTCGACCCACCCTGCTCACCGACCCATGCCTCGAGAGGACCTCCGTGCTACGCAGCCATGACGCCGGCCAACTGACCCGTTCGGACGTGGGGGTGAACGTGACGCTGTGCGGCTGGGTCGCCCGGCGGCGCGATCACGGCGGTGTGGCGTTCCTCGATCTGCGCGACGCCTCGGGGGTCGTCCAGGTGGTCATTCGTGATGAGGTGCTGGAGTCCGCGGCGGCCCACGACATCCGCGCCGAGTACTGCCTGCGGGTCTCCGGAGCCGTACGCGCCCGCCCCGCCGGCAGTGCGAACCCGTCGCTGGCCACCGGCGAGGTAGAGGTCGAGATCACCGGCCTGGAGATCCTCAGCGCGTCGGACCCGTTGCCCTTTCAACTGGACCAGCACAGCGAGGTCGGCGAGGAGGCCCGGCTGCGCTACCGCTACCTGGACCTGCGCCGCAGTGGCCCGGCTGCCGCGTTGCGGCTGCGCAGCGACGTCAACCGCGTCGCCCGCACCGTGCTGCTGGGCAAGGACTTCGTCGAGATCGAGACGCCGACGCTGACGCGGTCGACGCCGGAGGGCGCCCGCGACTTCGTGGTGCCCGCCCGCCTGGCCCCCGGTTCCTGGTACGCGCTGCCGCAGAGCCCGCAACTGTTCAAGCAACTGCTGATGGTCGCCGGAATGGAGCGCTACTTCCAGATCGCGCGGTGCTACCGCGACGAGGACTTCCGCGCCGACCGGCAGCCGGAGTTCACGCAGTTGGACATCGAGATGAGCTTCGTTGAGCAGGACGATGTCATGGCACTCGGTGAGGAGCTGGTGGCGCAGCTGTGGCGGTTGATCGGCCACGAGGTCACGCTGCCCATCCCTCGGATCACCTACGCCGACGCGATGGCGCGCTACGGCACCGACAAGCCCGACCTGCGGTTCGACCTCGAGCTCGTCGACTGCACCGACTACTTCGCCGCCACGCCGTTCCGCGTCTTCCAGGCGTCCTACGTGGGGGCCGTGGTGATGGCGGGCGGCGCGAGCCAGCCGCGCAAGACCCTCGACGCCTGGCAGGAGTGGGCCAAGCAGCGCGGCGCCCGTGGACTGGCCTACGTGCTGATCGGCGCCGGCGGCGAGCTGTCCGGGCCGGTGGCCAAGAACCTGTCGGAAACCGAGCGCGAGGGCCTCGCTGCGCAGGTCGGCGCCGCCGAGGGTGACTGCGTGTTCTTCGCGGCCGGGGAGGTAGCGCCCTCGCGCGCCCTGCTGGGCGCCGCCCGGGCCGAGATCGCACACCGGCTGGGCCTGTTCGACGCGGCTGACCGCAGCGCCGGCGGCCGCGCCTGGTCCTTCGTCTGGGTGGTCGACGCGCCCATGTTCGAATCGACAGCCACAAGCGACGACGTCGCCGTGGGGGAGGGCGACTGGACGGCGGTCCACCACGCCTTCACCTCACCGAAACCGGAGTTCGCCGACACCTTCGACACCGACCCCGGCGCCGCCCTGGCGTATGCCTACGACATCGTCTGCAACGGCAACGAGATCGGCGGTGGCTCGATCCGGATCCACCGCCGCGACGTGCAGCAGCGGGTGTTCGCCCTGATGGGAATCTCCCCTGAACAGGCGGCCGAGAAGTTCGGGTTCCTGCTGGAGGCGTTCAGATTCGGCGCCCCGCCGCACGGCGGTATCGCCTTCGGTTGGGACCGGATCGTCATGCTGCTCGCCGGGGCGGCGTCACTGCGCGAGGTGATCGCCTTCCCGAAGTCCGGTGGTGGCTACGACCCACTGACCGGGGCGCCGGCGCCGATCACCGCGCAACAGCGCAAGGAGGCCGGTGTCGACGCTCGGCGCGCTGCCCAGGCCGCTGTAAAGTCATGATCAGCGAGGGGGTCTGCATACGGCGCTTCAGGCCCTCGATGTCGATCATTGCGTCTACAGCACGGGTTGACTCAGGCGCGCGCGGTCGGAATCGTCGTGCCCACAGCACGCCCGACGACCTTGATCGCGTCGGCACGAGTCCGCCTACTGCCGCGATGTCCGGGTCGAGCGGGTCATAACTCGAGAGCGTTGATGTCCCGTCGGCGTCCCCGGTAACTGGGTCTTCACGCACTTGGGTCTAAGGCCAGGTCAGACCGTGCTGCACCACCCCTGTCGCCGGTGGCTGCACCCGAAGTACCCGTTCGAGTGCCGCTGCGCCATGCGTGGCGGGTCCGCGCTGTGGCTACCGCCTCGATAAGTGTCCGATATGTCTTGTGCTGCCGCCCCGGGGGGGGGGTAACGTCGATCCCGCACGGATAGGTCATCCCCACGGAAGGTGATCATGACGGGGCTAGGAATTTGGTCTCGTCCATTCAGGGAGCGAGATAAGGGAGGGAACTGCTCATGAGAACATCCACGAAGTTTCTCGCACGCGCTATCTCACTGGTCGCCACGAGCGCGGTCGCGGTCGCGGTATGGTCGCCACCGGCGATCGCCGCAGCGCCGGTTCACGCAGCCGTCGATGCGGCGGAAGTGGCAGGTGAAGCTGTCGAGATAGCGGCGGGTATGGAGAATGACACTACAAGTATCGAAGCCGTATCAGTCCCGATAGAGGCCGGGCAACCAGTGGTGTTGTCCCATGCGGAAACGGGCATTGATATTGGCATTGGTCTACCCACCGCGACGTCAGTTGGTGCCCCCGAGGTCGTCGAGGGTGACGCGGTATACGTAGACGAGTCGCAGGACACCAGCTTCGTTGTTGACGCTATCGACGACGGGGTCCGAGTGATGTCAGTGCTGGAGACGCCCGACGCACCCACGAGAATAGACTATTTGCTGGAGATTCCCGACGGTGCCGAACTCTTGGAGCGCGCCGACGGCTCTGTCGACGTTGGGTTCGTGGCCGACGGGATTCAGGTCGTCATCGCTACATTGGATGCCCCTTGGGCTGTGGATGCACGCGGCAAAGCAGTGGATACGTCCTTCGAGGTCCATGGTACGGCGCTCACACAGACCGTCCGTCCGGGAGTCGGCGCTACCTATCCAATAACGGCTGATCCCACCCTGAAATGGAAACTGTATGGAGCTGTTGTGTACTTCAATAGAGATGAGACAAGGGAGCAAGCGTTCCAGGCGGGGGCATGCCTCGTGATTTCTGAGGTTTTTCCGGGTGCTATAAAGACCGCGTTCAAGCTCGCATGTGGCGCAGTGGCTTTGGTCGCCGCTGACGCAATGCGACGCTCCAATCAATGCCTTCGATTCACTTACCTCTACGTCCCTGTCGGTGGGAGTTATCCGTGGCGCGGTACATGCTGAGGAGCGGGCAATGAATACTCTTGATTTAGCGTTATGGCTCACGTCGATTGCTGTGGGCTCTCTCGCTTTTCTTTACGAACTTTCGGTAGACCGAATGCCGAGGAGTTTCAAATTTCTCGTCTTGCTAGCGGGTCTCGTGATTCTCATAGTTGTGGGCTTGGCCTCGTCTGGAAACCCCCAGTGGTGGACTCTCGTTATGGCTTTGGCCGCCGGGGCGGTCGTCGGCAGCTTGGCGCGCCTTTGGCGCGCCAAAGTGAACAAGCCCTAAAGAGGCTCTTCCCAGTTGAGGGTGTAGTTGACGGTCGGCTGGGGCGAGGAGCGGTCGGCGCGTCGGTGCCTGGGTAGAGGTCGAGGCCTCCCGAGGATGGAAGTTCTCACGCTCCCCATCCGGAAGACCCCGACGTGCCTGACGCTACCTTCGCGACCCCTGACGTGACGACGTTCTGCCGCCTGGACGAGCTCGGTCTCGTCGTCGTCAACCAGAACCTGGAGCCGGACCGGGCAGTGCTCGCCTGCCGGGTCGCCGATGACCCGGACGGGCTGGACCGGTGGTGCCGCCAGTGCGGCTGCGAGGGCCGAGCGCGGGACACCGTCACGAGGCGCCTGGCGCACGAGCCGTTGGGCTGGCGGCCTACGACGCTGCGGCTCACGATCCGCCGCTACAAGTGCACCGGCTGCGGCCACGTCTGGGGTCAGGACACCAGCCGCGCCGCCGAACCGCGGGCGAAGCTGTCCCGGAGCGCGCTGCGGTGGGCGCTGGTCGGTCTGGTCTGCCAGCACCTCACCGTCGCCCGCCTCGCCGAGGCACTGGCCGTGTCCTGGGGCGGGGAGGGCGACTGGACGGCGGTCCACCACGCCTTCACCTCACCGAAACCGGAGTTCGCCGACACCTTCGACACCGACCCCGGCGCCGCCCTGGCGTATGCCTACGACATCGTCTGCAACGGCAACGAGATCGGCGGTGGCTCGATCCGGATCCACCGCCGCGACGTGCAGCAGCGGGTGTTCGCCCTGATGGGAATCTCCCCTGAACAGGCGGCCGAGAAGTTCGGGTTCCTGCTGGAGGCGTTCAGATTCGGCGCCCCGCCGCACGGCGGTATCGCCTTCGGTTGGGACCGGATCGTCATGCTGCTCGCCGGGGCGGCGTCACTGCGCGAGGTGATCGCCTTCCCGAAGTCCGGTGGTGGCTACGACCCACTGACCGGGGCGCCGGCGCCGATCACCGCGCAACAGCGCAAGGAGGCCGGTGTCGACGCCAAGCGCCCCGATAAGGTCACGGCCGCGTCATGATCGTGGCGGGTGCCTGCCCGCGGACCTGGCACTCACGAACCGACGGACGCCTCCTCCTCGAGCTGCCGCCACAGATCATCGACCTCGATGCACGTTCCACCCATCGTCAACTGTGAGCCTGGCAGTGGCGACACCGGGTAAACGCCATCCACCCGCGACAGCCGCGACACCCCCCGGTAACAGAGCCCGGCCATGCTGGCCCGATGCGGGTCGACGTGCACTACTACGGCGGGGTTCCGATGACGGACGCGGGACTGCGTGGGCCCGAGCCCACCGACCGGCGCTACGGCAACGACGATGTCGTCGCCGGGTACGGCAACCTCATCGCGTGGGCGAAGACCGCCGACCGGCTCGGCTACCACACCATGTGGCTGACCGAGCACCACTTCCAGTACGAGGGGTACGAGGTCGTCCCCAACCTCATCCAGTTCGGTGTCCACCTGGCCGGGCAGACCGAGAGACTGCACTTCGGGCAGATGTTCAATGTCGTCCCGCAGTGGCACCCGCTGCGGCTGGCCGAGGACTTCGCGATGGCGGACATCCTCACCGGTGGCCGGATGGAGTTCGGCGTCGGGCGCGGCACGGTGCCCCGGGAGGCGCAGTCCCTGGGCAGCGTCGTGGCCTCCGGGGACAACGAGATGAGCCGGCTCGCCGATGACCTCAACCGCGAGATCTTCGCCGAGGCGATGGAGGTCATCACCAGCGCGTGGACGAACGAGCGGTTCTCCTTCGCCGGCAAGCACTTCACGCTGCCGCCGCCGGGGATCCCCGACCGCGGCAGCACTGTCACCCACCTGACCCTGGTCCCGCGTCCCATCCGCCCCATCCCTGTCTACATGCCGATCAGCCCCGGCCGTACCGTCACCTACGCCGCCGAGCAGGGGTACCGCGGGGTGCTCGCGCTGTGCTCGCCGTCGGTGACCAGGCGGTTATGGGACACCTATGGCACGATCGCCGCCGACCTGGGCCGTGACCTGCGACCCGGGCAGGACCGCACCCTCAACATCCACATCCATGTCAAACCCACCCGCGAGGCCGCCATGGCGTCGGCCCGCGACGGCCACGACGAGTTCTGCCGCTTCCTGTCCCCGTACGGCCGCTTCCGCGGCTACGGCATGGCGGGGGAGGAGCTCAAGCCGTTCACCTACCAGCCCAGCCTGGAGGAGTCGATGGCGGCGCAGGTGATGGCGATCGGCTCCATCGACGACGTGGTGGACACCCTGGGGATGTACCGCGAGCTGCTCTGTCTGGAGCAGATCGTGCTGTTCCCCGATCTGCCGGGCCTGACCAGGGAGCAGCTGAACGAGCAGTTGCACCTGATCGCCGAGGAGGTCATGCCTCGCCTCGGCATCACCCTCACCGGGCCGTGACCGCCGCGACCGCCGTGACCACCAAGGCCGCCGTGACCACCAAGACCGCGGTGACCACCGCGACCGCCCTGACCACCGCGACCGCCCTGACCACCGCGACCGCCGTGACCACCGCGACCACCGAGACCACCGTGGACAGGGCGCCCGGGGCACCGGGTTGCCCCAAGCACATGGTCTACGGCCCGTGCGGCGGCGTGAAGCCGGACGGTGGCTGCGAGACGGGTGCCGAGCGGTGCGTCTTCGTCGACGGGCCGGTGCCGCGGTGGCCCGAATCCGCGCTCGCTCCGCCGTCTGCGGACCCGTTCGCGGGGATGCGACGGCCACTGGTCATCGCCGACCTGCCGGCGGTTGCGTTGGATAAGGCGTCGCTGCGGGAGTGCGCGTCGGCGTTGACGGGCAGGGTCGACGCCGTGCTTCTGGGGGACCACGGCGGCGAGCGAGTCCAGTTTCCGCCCGCCCTGCGCTCGGAGTGGGTGCAGGCCCAGGGGCTGCGGGTCTGGGCAGGACTGAACTGCCGCGACCGAAATCGGGTCGCCCTCGAAGGCGAGATCGCGGGTCTGGCCGAGGTCGGCGTGGCCGGGGTTCACTGCGTCACCGGGGACCACACCAGCATCGGCGGCCGGCCCGACACCAAACCCGTCTTCGACCTCGATTCGACGCGGCTGGTGGCGCTGGTCGCAGCCGCCGGGTTGCCGGTCTCGGTCGCCGAGAACCCGGCGGCGCCCCCGGTCACCGCCCGCCCGGAGCGCCTGGCCGAGAAGGTGCGTGCGGGTGCCGGAGCGTGCTTCGTCAACCACTCCTCGGGCCCGGCTCCCGTGGCCGGGTTCGTCACGGCTGCTGTCGAGCGCGGCGCCCGGATCCCGTACGTGGCGTGCGTGCCGATCGTGCTCGACGCCGGCTCGGCGGCCGTGCTGCGGTCGTTCACCGGCCTGGACCTGCCGCCCGGGTACCTCGACGGCATCCTCGCGGCCCGTGACCCGTTCCGGGCGGGGATCGCCGCCGCGCTCGACCTGTCCCGTGGGCTGCTGGAGACCGGGCTGCTGCGGGGCGTCAACCTCTCCGGCGGTGCCGCCCCCGGAGGTGAGGTGTCCCCGCTGCGGGTGGCCCAGGCGATGGCGGTCATCGCCAGGGGCCTCCACTAGCGGGCCGCGCCATGATCACACTGCGCCGGGCGCGCACCATCGCCGGGGACCTCGTCGACGTCGTGCTGGATCCGCGCACCGGGGTGATCGTCTCGGTCGGCCCCGCCGCGCGGGCCGAGACGGTCCCCGCGGCCGAGCACGACCTGACCGGCTACCTGCTGCTGCCGGCACCGGCCGAACCGCACGCCCACCTCGACAAGGCCCTGCTCGGCGAGCGCCACCCGAACGTCACGGGTGACCTGGCCGGTGCCATCGACGCCATGATCGCGGTGCTTCCCACCATCACTCACGACGACCTGGTGACACGGGCGCGGACCGCGGCCTTGACTGCTCTGGCCAATGGCACCACGGCGATCCGGACGCACGCGGACGTGGGGGAGTTGACCGGCCTGCGGCACGTCGAGGCGATGATCGAGGTCCGCGAATCCCTGCGGCACCTGATGACGATCCAAGTGGTCGCGCTGACCGCCTCACCGGTGAGCGGCTCGCAGGGCGCCGCCAACGCCGACCTGCTGCGGGCCGCGCTCGCGGCAGGGGCGGACGTCGCCGGCGGTTGCCCCCACCTCGACCCGGACCCGCTCGGCTGTCTGCGGGTGTGCCTGGCGGCCGCCGTGCACGCCGGGGTTCCACTGGACCTGCACACCGACGAGAACACCGACCCCCGCTCGCACGGTCTCGCCGACCTGGCGGCAGCTGTGGCGGCCGAACGTTTCGACCGGGGCGTGGTTGCGGGGCATTGCGTCAGCCTGGGGGTGCAACCGTTAGCAGAGGTCGACCGCACCGCCCGCGCGGTCGCCGCAGCCGGGGTCGCCGTGGTGACGCTGCCACAGACCAACCTGTTCCTGCAGGGACGCGACCGCCCGGTGGCCACGCCACGAGGGCTGACCGCCGTCCGCGCCCTGCTGAACGCCGGTGCGACGGTGGCCGCCGGTGGTGACAACATCCGCGACCCGTTCAACCCGATGGGCCGCGGTGACGCCCTGGAAACGGCATCGCTGCTGGTGGTGGCTGGAGCGCTGCTGCCCCAAGAAGCGTTCACCGCCGTCACCTCGGCCGCCAGAGCAGCAATCGGCCTACCACCGGTGACTGTGGCACCCGGGTCACCGGCGGACCTGCTGGCCATCCGCGCCGCCGGGCTCACCGAAGCCCTCGCGGTCGCTCCGCCGGAGCGCATGGTGTTCTCGCGCGGCCGCCTGGTGGTGGCAACGAGTATGCGGCGCACCTTCCCGCTGGGTCACCCCGGACCGGCGGTGTGATCGCCGATGCCCGGATTCACAACATCGGCACCGTCCGGCTACGTGCCTGAAACAGAGCATGGCCATGGTTGGCCATCCGGTCATCACAGTCCGAAGGAGGTGAGGGATGGCGACCGTCATGGCACCTCGGCAACTCGTGACACCCTCCCCCCTCGCCTCCCTTCGCTTCTCGGGCGTCGCCAAGACCTTTCCCGACGGCACCCAGGCGCTACGCGACGTCAGCTTCGATGTCGCGCCCGGTGACTTCGTCACCGTCGTGGGACCGTCGGGCTGCGGCAAAAGCACGCTGCTGCGCATCGCGTCAGGGCTCACCTCGGCGACGGCCGGCGCGGTGTCGGTACCGGCGCGTCGGATCGGCTACGTGTTCCAGGACGCCACGTTGCTGCCGTGGCGAACCGTGCAGCGCAACGTCGAACTGCTCGGCGAACTGCACGGCGTCCCGCGCCGGGAGCGGGTGGCCGCCGCCAAGGCGGCCATCGACCTCGTCGGGCTCACCGGCTTCGAGCGGCATCTGCCCAGAGCGCTGTCCGGTGGGATGCGGATGAGGACCTCGCTGGCCCGGTCGCTGTCGCTGGAACCCGACCTCTTCCTGTTCGACGAGCCGTTCGGGGCACTCGACGAGATCACCCGGGAACGGCTCAACGACGAACTGCTGCGCCTGTTCGAGGCCAAGAGGTTCGCGGCCCTGTTCATCACGCACTCGGTCAGCGAGGCGGTGTTCCTCTCGACCCGGGTGCTGGTGATGAGCGGGCGCCCCGGCCGCATCGTGGCCGACCACCGAGTGCCGTTCGGTTACCCGCGGGAGCCGGCCCTGCGGTTCACCCCACAGTTCGCCGCCCTGTCCGGTGAGATCTCCATGGCGCTGCGGACGGGCCACTCGTGAGCCGCGCGTCACTGGACCCTGCCGTCCTGACGGTCATGGCACCGGGCGGTGAGCCCCCTGTCCTTCGCGAGCCGGCGCAGCCGCCGGTGCAGCGGCGGGGCCGCGGGTGGCACGGCGTCCTCCCACCGCTGGCCGTGCTGGCCGTGGTCGTCGCGGTGATCTACCCCGTCTCCTACTCGCTGCCGCCGCGGCAGCGGTTCCAGCTTCCGCCGCCTCACGAGGTGATCCGGGTCTCATTCCTTGATGCCGGCAACCGGCGCGATCTGGTGGCCGCCCTTGGCCTGTCGGCTCAGGTGGCACTGACCGGTCTGCTCATCGCCATGCTCATCGGCTTCGTCCTCGCCGTCCTGATGAGCCAGGCGCGGTGGGCCGAGCGTTCGTTGTTCCCGTACGCCGTCATCCTGCAATCCATCCCGATCCTCGCGCTGGTCCCCCTGATCGCGGTCTGGCTGGACTACGGCTTCCGGGCGCGGGTCACGGTGTGCGTCCTCATCGCGCTGTTCCCGATCATCGCCAACACGCTGTTCGGACTGAAGTCGGCGGAGGCTGGGCAGCACGACCTGTTCACCCTGCACGGTGCCAGCCGTTGGACCCGGCTGATCAAGCTCCAGCTCCCCGCCGCCATGCCGGCGGCCTTCGCGGGATTGCGGATCGCTGCCGGTCTGGCGGTCGTCGGGGCGGTGGTCGGCGACTTCTTCTTCCGGCAGGGGCAACCGGGAATCGGCATCCTCATCGACGTCTACCGCGCTCGGCTGCAGGGGGAACTGTTGTTCGGCGCAGCCGGGATGGCAGCGCTGCTGGGCGTCGCCGTCTTCTGGGCTTTCGGTCTGCTCAACGATCGAGTGGTGGGCCGATGGCACGACAGCGGCAGACCCGATCGCACCTGACCACTACTCATCCCAGTCCCATCCTCGCGGCAGCGCAGCCGCGCCCACCCCGCTCACTGAAGGAGAACCCCATGCGCCGTTCCCATCGTGCCCGCGCCGCCGCTTCGACGGTCGCAGCCCTGGCCTTGATCGGCGTCGCCGCGTGCGGCTCCGATGACTCCACGGCTGAGCCCAGCACCTCGGCCGTGGCGGCCGAGCCGTCGGATGGGGCCTCGGACTCCGCGGCGTCCTCGGAGCCGGCCGCCGAGGGGGCGTCACTGGCCGGAGTCTGCCCTGACACGATCACGATCCAGACGGACTGGAACCCTGAGGCCGAGCACGGTGCGCTCTACCAGATGGTGGGTCCGGACCCCGAGATCGACGCCGACCTCAAGACGGTCACCGGAGCGCTCGTCGGGCCGGGCGGCGCCGAGACGGGCGTGCAGCTGCAGGTGCGGGCAGGCGGCCCCGCGATCGGCTTCCAGGCGCCGTCGGCCCAGATGTACTCCGACGACGACATCACGCTGGCGTACGTCTCGACCGACGAGGCGGTCTCGGTCTCTGCCGACCTGCCCACGCTGGCGGTCGTGGCACCGCTGGACATCAACCCGCAGATCATCATGTGGGACCCGGAGACCTTCCCCGATGTCGCCGAGATCGCAGACCTCGGCCAGACCGACACCCGGGTCCTGTACTTCCAGGGTGCGGCCTACATGGACTACCTGACTGGCAACGGCACCCTCAAACCGGAGCAGGTCGACGGTAGCTACGACGGCACACCGACCACTTTCGTCGCCTCCGAGGGGGGCCTGGCACAGCAGGGCTTCGCGACCGCCGAGCCTTATATCTACCTCAACGAGATCGCGGAGTGGGGCAAGGAGGTGGCCTACCAACTGATCCACGACACCGGCTACCCGGTCTACGCGGCGCCGCTGGCGATCCGCAGCGACGACCTGGAGACGTTGCGGCCATGCCTTGAGGTCCTGGTGCCGATCGTCCAGCAGGCCCAGATCGACTACGTCACGGACCCCTCGACGGCCAACGAGCTGATCCTGGCGTTGGTCGAGGAGTACAACACCGGCTGGGTCTACTCCCAAGGGGTGGCGGACTTCTCGGTCGAGAAGCAACTGGAGCTCGGCATCGTCGGTAACGGCAGCGATGACACCCTGGGAAACTTCGACGAGGAGCGGGTCCAGTCGATCATCGATATCGCATCCCCCATTTACGAGGCGACCGGCAAGACCCTCAAGGAGAACCTCGCGCCGGCTGACATCGCCACCAACGAGTTCATCGACACATCCATCGGCCTCCCATGAGCGACGTCACGTCCCCGGTCGGGTGGGGACGTGACGTCAACGGCCTCGAGCGCGCACTGGCGGGCGCGCTCGGGGCCGAGGCCGTGTCCGTGGACATGAGCGACCGCCGGGTAGCGTCGACCGACTGGGCTCACATGTCGCCGATCCTGGCCGTGCGGCTGCCTGCCGGCACGGCCGAGATCGTGGCCTACCCTGCGGACGCCGCGGGAATCGCGACCGCGGTGGCCTTGGCTTACGAGTACCGGGTGCCGGTGACTGCTCGGGGCAAGGGCACCGGTAACTACGGCCAGGGCATCCCGTTGTGCGACGGGCTGGTCATCGATACCAGCCGGGCCGACCGGGTCCTGGCCGTCGGTGACGGGTGGATCCACGCCGAGGCGGGGGCAACGTTCGTCGCGCTGGAATCGGCCGCGCGGCGCTCGGGGCAGGAGATGGCGCTGATCCCGTCGACCGTCGGCAGCGCGCTGGGCGGCTTCGTCGCCGGTGGCGCCGGTGGCACGGGGTCGGTCGAGAACGGCGCCACCTGGGACGGCTTCGTCCACGCGCTCGACGTCGTCCCCTGCACCGACGAGGCCCTCGCCCTGCCGGTGACCGGCGCCGCCACCCGGCCCATGATCCACGCCTATGGCACCACCGGCGTATTGGCCACGGCCACCGTGGCGTTGCGGCCGCACCGGGACTGGACAGCACTGCTCGCGTCGTTTCCACGCTCTGCCGAGAGTGAAGCGGTGGCAGCCGCCCGTGAGCTCACCGGTCTCGACCCGGTGCCACGCCTGGTGTCGGTGGACGAGCCCGGGATCGTCGCCACCTACCCGATCGATGAGGCGATGCCGGCCGGGCGGCACAGCCTGCGGGCCGTCCTCGACGTCTCGACGGTGTCGTCCGCGACGGCCCTGATCGAGGCGGCCGGGGGAGTGGTCGCTGCGCTGCGCCCCAAGGGCCCGGCGTTGCTGACCTCACTGTCGTTCAATCACACCACCTACCGGATCCGCAAGGCCCGACCCGAGCTGTGCCACCTGCAGGTCGGCGGGGACGTGCTGACGGCGGACCCCGACGCGGTGCGGGCCGCCATGCCCGACTCGCTGCTGCACCTCGACGCGTTCGGCACGCCCAGCGGGGTGACCTTCGGCGGCATGCTGATGTGCCGGTTCACCACCGAGCAGGCGCTGCTCGAGGGCATCGACCGGTTGCGCGCGATGGGCGTCGCCGTGGACAGCCCTCACACCTGGGAGTTGACCCGCGAACTCGACCTGATTCGCGCCGCCGCCGCCCGGTTCGACCCCGAGGGCCTGCTCAACCCCGGCAAGCTGCCACCCCTCGCAGGACACTGTCCATGATGAGTAGAAGCGGCATGCTGACCGGGTAGGAAAGCGGTGTCGTCGACGTCGACGAACGCGGTGTTGTGAAGCCTCACCCCTTGGAGGTCACGATGTCCCAACAGCCTGCTGGGCCAGCCGCCACTCGGCTCTCTGCACCGCCCGTCCTCTTGCCGTTGACCATGCTCATGACATCGATTGGCACCTGCGTGACGGTGTCCCTGCCCGGTTTCCTCGTCGCGTTCGACCCGGTCGGCGACCCGGGCTTCCTGAATTCCGGAGAGTTCTATCCCCTCGCGCTCGCCCTGGTGTTCCTCGCCCTCGGGGTGTCGTCGGGTCTTGCGGTTCTCGCGGTGTCGGCTGTCGCGGCGCGACATCGCCTCGGCGTCCAGGCCACCGTCCTTGTCGTGCTCGCGCTGGTGGTGCTCGGGACGATCGCCGCACAACTGATCGTTCAATCAGCCGCGTCCGCGATCTCGGCCCTCCCTCCGGAGGCCACGGGGGCACTCGAGGCAAGCGACGGTGCCCGGCAGCGCATCGCCGTGCCGGCCGGCGCTGCCGTCGGATGCCTGGTCGTGGGTCCCATCGGCGTCGGAATCGCGTTGACCGGTCGGCGATTCGCGGGAGTGCTCGTCGCGGTCTTGCCCGTCGTCGCAGCTGTGCTGGTGCTGGCCACCGCCGTGACCGGCGCAGCAGTCGCTGGTCCAGTGATGTGACAACCGGAGCCGGTGCTCTGACCTACCGCAGACTCCGCAACACGACTGCGGCCGCGTTGCGGCCCGACGCCCCCCACACCCCAGCGCCGGGAAAGGTGCCCGCGCCGCTGAGGAACAACCCCTTGATGGGAGTCTCGTAGCGGGTCAGCTCGCGGTCCCGGCCGATCAGGGCAGCCAGCGGCCCCCCCGCGAACGAGGGCGCGTAACCGCGGGCGAGGCCGAAGTCGCTCTCGTAGTCGGCGGGGGTCACCACCCGCCACCGCCGGATAGCGTCCCTGAAGCCTGGCTGGACCAGGTCGGCGTAGACCTCCAGCCACCGGGCCGGCTCGCCCGAAGCGGCCCAGCCACCTCGCACGGTGTACGGCGTCCACAGCGCCTCCAAGCTGAAGACGTGCTCGACGGCGCCATCGCCGGTTCGCAGCTGCATCGAGGGGTCGAGCACCGACGGCACGTTGGCCAGGAACATCGGCCGCTCGGCCACCTCGCCGGCGGACAACCGGCCGTGGGCGGCGACCATCGCCGCTGTCGACGTCGAGATCACCGCCGTGGGGATCAGCGGCTCCCTGACACCTAGCGCGTCCAGGACGCGCTGGTCGACGTCGCGGTAGACCGGCAGCTCGCCCACGACGGCGTCGATCTTGGACTCGTACCCGTCGTGTCGCGGTTTGGCCGACCAGCGCTGCGACATCGCGAGGGCGGTGCTGGGCGGGTCCGCCAACCAGGAGACGAGCGCGGCGTGCGGGTCTGTGGCTGCCACGACCGTCGGCGCCGCGAGGAGTTCCCCGCCGTCGAGGCTGACGCCACGGACCCGGCCGCCCTCGAGTTCGATCCGCCGCACCCGGGCTCCGGTGCGGATGGTGCCACCGTGGGCGCGGACCACTGAGGCCAGGGCGTCGGGGAAGGCACCGCTGCCGCCCACCGGCCGCCCCACCCCCACCAGGTGCCGCATGGCGTAACCCAGCGCGCCGAGGCCCGTGCCCGGCGTGCGCGGGTGAACCCCCCACACCACCGGCCCGGCCGTGAAAGCCGGCCCCAGCAGGCTGGGGTCACTGAAGAAACCGCCGAGCACGTCGGCCACGCTGCGGCGGCTCCACGCCAGCAGACGCGGCAGGACGAGTGCCGAGCGCCTGCCGAGCCGGGACAGCACGGCCCGCGGGGTGGGGGCCGCCGAGGTCAGTTCGACGAGCAGCCTGGCCACCGGAATGGCCGCCTCCAGGTACCGCCGGTAGCCGGGCACCTGATCGGGATGAGTCAGCGTCAACGATTCCAACGTGCGGTCGATGTCGGCGAAGGCCAGCCAAGGCCGCCGCTCGTCCCACGTCATGTTCAGCGACGATGGGTCGACGTCGAGGTACCGCAGGCCATGCCTCGACAGGTCCAGCTCCTCGGCGATCGGCGTCGCCCGGATCATCGTGTGGTCGCAGTTGCAGATGTTGACCCGGGCGCCTTCCAGCGTGGTCACTGTCGACGCGCAGCCGCCCGTGGTGTCACGCGCCTCCAGCACGGTGACGGCCAGGCCCGCACGGGCCAGATAGGCCGCGCACGTCAGACCGTTGTGACCCGCTCCCACCACCAGCACGTCGCTCATGCGGGCATCGTCGCGCGGCGGCATTGCGGACTGGTTACGGGCGTGCTGCGCCGCCACGCACCTGCAGTACCCGGCGCAGCTCGTCCCCGGCGTGCTGCGCGGTCACGGCGACCGGCACGCCGTCGCGGACCACGACGCGGCCGGCGACCACGACATGCCGCGGCCGGCGGCCCGGATCCGCCCACAGCAGTCCCGCCACCGGATCCGCCACGCCGGCGTCGGCCACGCCCGAGACGTCCCAGACGCACAGGTCCGCGGCGGCGCCCGGCCGCAGGTGACCGAGCTCCGGTCGGCCCAGACCGAGCGCGGAACCGGAGGTGGCCATCGCCAGGACCTCACGGGCGGCGAGCGGCCGTGGCCGGATCGGGGCCAGTGCAGCGACCTGCATGGCGAGGCGGGCATCGGCCAACAGGTGCCCGGCGTCGTTGCTGCCACCGCCGCTGGTCCCCAGCCCCATGACGACACCCGCCTCGCGCAGCGCCGCCACGGGCGCCACCCCCCACCCCATCGGGAGGTCGCAGCCCGGCGCATGGGTTCCGCTGACGCCGCCTGCCGCCAGTCGCTCGATCTCGGCCTCGGTCACCGCGCACAGATGGGCGAGGGTGACGTCGGGTGCCAGCCAGCCCCACTCGGCGAGCAGCTCCACCGGCCGCCGGCCGTAGCGGGTGGCCGCGACCGCGACGTCGACCTGCTCGTTGGCTTGCGTCCGACGGCGCAGGCCTAGTCGTTCGGCCACCTGGCCGAGCAGTCGGAACGTCTCGGCGGAGTCGCTGTGCACCCCGGCCGGGCCCACGGCCACCTGGGTGCGGCCGTCCCCGCTGACCCCTGCGGGGGAGCGCCCGGCGGGTCCGAGCAGTCGGCCGGCGACCGCCTCGGCTCCCGCCGCCGCGGCCTGGGGGTCGTCGCCCGCGCTGCCTCGCACGAAGACCAGCCGGGTGCCGACGGCTCGTGACGCGGCGTCCACTGCTGCGGCCAGCGCCGCATCATCGCCTGCCGGTGGCCATACCAGCTGGTGGTCGGCAACGGTCGTGACCCCGCTCAGCAGGGACTCGGTCAGTGCGGCCGCCGCCGCGGCGTGCGTCAGCTCCTCGTCGATCCCGGCCGCCCGATAGGCGGCGGCCATGGTCGGCAACCACTGCGCCATCGGCACCCCACGCGTGCCAGGCAGCGTCCGGAACGCGGTCTGCAGCAGGTGGTGATGGGCGTTGACCAGACCCGGCGTGACGATGCACCCCATGGCGTCCAGCACCTCGGTGTCCGCGCCGATGGCCGTGAGGGGTGGAACGACCTGACCCGAATCGCACCACAGGTCACCGGGCTCCTCGTCGGGCGAGCCCGGTTGGCGCACGACCGCCAGGGCGTTGCGGACCACCAGCACCGCCCATGTCTAGCGACCTGGGCCCGATGGCGCCATCGCGACCCACGACGGAAACGAGGTCTTCATCTGGCACGGCTACGGTCGGCTCGTGCCGACCGCCACAGCCGCCCGTCGCTTCGCCGAACTCAGCGGCACGGCCGTGGTCGAGCTGCTGAGCCCGGACTCGGTGCTGGTGCAGCCGGTCGGGGCGGTGGAGCAGCACGGCCCGCACCTGCCGCTGGCCACCGATCTAGTGGGGGCGGACAGCCTGGCACAGGCAGTGGTCGCCGAGGTGGGGGAGGACCTGGACCTGTGGCTGCTGCCGCCACTGGCCTACACCAAGTCCAACGAGCACGCCTGGGCACCCGGTACCGTCTGGCTGTCGGCGGCCACCCTGCTGGCCGTGCTGGCAGACATCGCGCACTCATTGGCCGCCACTCCCGCGCGGCGGCTGGTGTTCCTCAACGGCCACGGCGGCAACAGCGCCCTGCTGCAGGTCGCCTGCCGGGACATCCGGATCGCCACTGGGTTGCAGACTTTTCTGATGCACCCCGGCGTACCCGCGGACCAGGGCGGTCCGAGCCCGGGGTCGGAGCTGGGGATGGGTGTGCACGGCGGTCTGGAGGAGACCTCGTTGATGCTGCACCTGCGCCCCGACCTCGTGGACATGACCCTCGCCCGACGGTCTGTGCCCGAGCGCCTGGCCGGCAACCGATACGTGAGATTCGGTGGGCCGGTGTCTTTCGGGTGGACCTCCGACGATTTCGGGACCGGTGGTGTGATCGGCGACCCGACGGGCGCCACCGCCGAGCGGGGCAAGGAGCTGTGGGACGACATGGTCACGGGGGCTGCGGAGGCGCTGGCTGAGATCGCGGCGTTCTGAGGATCCTCAGCCCGGCTCGGCCTCGTGCCCGGCCGGTGCCCCCATCAGGCCCGCGTAAGCGACCGGGGCGCCGGTCTGGCCGGTGACCACGCGGTGGATCGCACGGGTGATCGGCATGCCCAGGCCGAAGCGGTCCGCCAGCTCGACGGCGGAGTGGACGGTCTTGACGCCCTCGGCGACCTGACCCATCTCGGCCAGGATGTCCGCGACGCTGCGCCCGAGGCCCAGTTGTTCGCCCAGGTAGCGGTTGCGGCTCTGCGGGCTGATGCAGGTGGCGACCAGATCGCCGAGCCCTGCCAGCCCGGCGAAGGTGGCGGCTTCGGCGCCCATCGCGACGCCCAGTTGGGTCAGTTCGGCGAGGCCGCGGGCCATCACGGCGGCTCGGGTGTTGTCACCGACGCTGAGACCCTGCGCGATCCCGGTCGCGATGGCGACGACGTTCTTCATGGCCCCACCGATCTCGCAGCCCACGACATCGTGGTTGGTGTAGACGCGGAACAGGCCGCGGCGGAAGACGTCCTGCAGCGCGGCCGCGACCGACAGGTCCTCAGTTGCGACGACGGTCGCCGCCGCGAGCCCCGCCATGATCTCCTTGGCCAGGTTGGGCCCGGTCAGCGCGGCCGCCGGATGCCCTGGCAGCACATCCTTGATCACCTCGGTCATCCGCATCAGGGTGCCGCGTTCCAGGCCCTTGGTCAGGCTGACCACAGGAATCCACGGGTGCAGGTGTGGCCGGGCCGCCACGAGGACATCTCGGAACGCGTCCGAGGGCACGGCGACCACCAGTACCTCCGAATGCCGGGCCGCGACCTCGAGATCGGGGGTGGCCCTCAGTTGCGTCGGCAGGGCGAAGCCGGCCAGGTAGCGCTTGTGGGTGTGCTCGGTGTTGATCTCGTCGCTGACGCCCGGGCGCCTCGCCCAGATCAAGCCCTCGTTGCGACGCGCCATCAGCGCCGCCACCGTCGTTCCCCAGGAGCCGGCGCCCAGCACGGTCACTCTCATCCGCACATCATGGTGCTCCAGGGCTCACGTCCGCTGTCGTCGTCGTCGCTGTCGTCGTCGCTGTCGTCGTCGTCGCTGTCGCTGTCGTCGTCGGTGCGCCGGGCCCGGTGGGGCTGTGCAGACCCGAGCGGGCGGGTTCGCCGCACTGACTGCAGACGAGAATCGGCGTCAGCTCGTGAGCCGCTTCGGCTGAGCCGTGGTGCCAACGCACCGGTGGCTCTGGGCGCAGGTGCTCGTCGCCGAAGGCCATGAGGGCGAGCAGGACGTCGCCGGCGTCCGCCCCGCTCCGGCTGAGGTGGTATTCGAAGCGTGGGGGGCGTTCCTGATATCGGCGCCGCTCGATCAGCCCGTGGGCCTCAAGGGACTTCAAGCGCTTGGCCAGCAGATCACGAGGTGCCCCGGTGGCCGTGGCGATGTCGCCGAAGCGGTGCACACCGAAGACCAGTTCTCGCAGGACCAGGGGCGTCCACCGCTCGCCGATGACCGCCATCGCGCTGGCGATCGAGCACTCGCGGGGAGTCGAGCCGTCCGTCATGAATCCGAGCATAGGCTAGTGAGTTGACATATCAAACTCACTGGGTCACCCTGACGCAGTAAGTCCAAGAAGACAACTGACCGGAGGTTCTCATGTCCCTGAGGTACGTCACCACCGCTCCCGCCATCCCGGCGACCCGCACCGTCGTCACCCGCTGGCTTTCGGCCCTCGCGGTCTGGGGGGCTGCCGTCGGAGCCCTCTCTGCGGCCGGGGCACTGTCGGTGGTCCCCCTCTTCGCGCTTCCCGCCTTCATCGCAGCTGGGACGGCGATTCCACTCCTCGTGTTGAGCCGGTCACCGGTCATGCGCCGGCTGGTCTACGAGGTGGATCTGTCCTACCTGACGCTGTTCAACGCCTGGCGGGTGCCGGCGGCGATCGCCTTCTTCCTGGTGGGCGCGGCGGGGCTGCTGCCGGCGCAGTTCGTGACCAACGCAGCCTGGGGTGACCTGATCGCGGGACTCTTGGCGCCGATCGTGGTTGTCGTCGCGGCCCGGCTGGCCGCACGCAACCGCGTCCGGGCCTACCTGGCCTTCCACGTGTTCAGCTTCGGTGACTTCGTCGTGGCCGTCGGCACCGGCCTGACGTTCACGCTGCTCGCGGATCCCCTGATGCGGACGCTGCTGGAGACCCCGATGGCGCTCATCCCGCTGTGGGGCGTCCCGATCACGGGCGCGATCAGCCTCCTCGCGCTTCACCGCCTCATCACCCGCCGGGCATGATCGGGCGGCGGACCACGCGGGTTGGCGTGTCAGGCCGAGGCGTACTCCGCTGGGATGCCGCCGGTCGCGATCGGGCCCCATCCGGTAATCGTGATGGCCAGGCACACCTTGTCGCGCTCGCGCATCGCCTGGCGGTATTCGTCCCAGTCGGGGTGCTCACCGGCGGCGGCGCGGTAGTAGGCCACCAGCGCCTCGACGCCCGCCTCGCCGGTCAGCACCTGCGCGGTGCCGTCGATGTGCACCCAGGCGTCGCCGAAGTCATCACTGAGGACGAGGACGGCGCAGCTCGGGTCGCGCTGCAGGTTGCGGGTCTTCGCCCGGGCCGGGTAGCTGGAGATCAGCAGTCGGCCGTCGCCACCCTGGGCACCGGTGACGGGTGAGAGCTGCGGGCGGCCGTCCGCGCGCGTGGTCAGCAACACGTAGTTGCGCCGCCCTGCCAGGAACGTCCGCAGGCCCAGCGCGTCGACCCGCTCATTGGCGGCGATGGTCATGGGATCCCCTCATGTGATGGCCCGCATACGGTTGCCGCGGGCGTGGTGTTCCACCTCGGCCAGTCCCAGGCGCTCCAGCAGCGGCGCGACGTACATCCCGAAGCGGCCACGGAGGCCCTTCTGGAGGCCGTACCAGCCCCCCACCGGATTGCCATGGGACCGGCCCCACGCCTCGACGGTGCCGTCCTTGGCGGCCTTCTGTTCGTCTGCGGACCCCAGTTCCATCCAGCCGCCGTGCCCGGTGAGCATGGCGTGGAGGTCGTCCAGGCACCGGGCGTCATAGAGCAGCACCGTTCGGCCCACCGTGCACACGATGACGTCCCTGCCGTCGCGGACGTCGCGGTGCATCGTGTACTCCGACGTCAGGGGCGGCGTCTTGAGCTGCCACGGGTTGGCCGGGGTGCCGTCGCCGAGATCGCTCACCTGGCTGTCCCTTCGTTGCGTCCGGCCTGCAGATCGGTGACGTGCGGGCTGGTGATACAACCGGGTGCGGAGCCGTACGTCAAGATCGGACAGCCGGATGGCAGGATGGAGGCCGCTGTGTCCGGCACGTGCCCTAGCGTGGTGCGACGTGACCGACACCGAACGAGAGGCTCACCCGGGCGACAGCCCGACGAGGTCGCCGAGTGCCACCGTGGCTGTGGCGGGGACCAGCGCGCGCGAGGCCCTCGACGGCGCGGGATTGGTGACACCCTTGTTGCTGGTCGCCCGGGTCGACGGCACGCTGCGCGATCTCGATCACATGCTCGCCGGTGGCGAGGTAGTCGAACCCGTACTCGCGGATTCTCCCGACGGGCTCAGCGTGCTGCGGCACTCGGCAGCCCACGTCCTGGCCCAAGCCGTCCAGGGACGGGTCCCCGGTGCCCGGCTCGGCATCGGCCCGCCGATCACCGACGGCTTCTACTACGACTTCGACGTCGACCTGCCGTTCACCCCGGACGACCTGGCGGAGCTGGAGAAGGCGATGGCCAGGATCGTCAAGGAGGGCCAGACATTTCGCCGCCGCGTGGTCACCGAGGACGAGGCGCGCGCGGAACTGGCCGCGGAGCCCTACAAACTCGAACTGATCGACCTCAAGGGTGGCGATGTCGCGGCCGCTGCCGAGGGCGCCTCGACCGAGGTCGGCGCGGGCGAGCTGACGATCTACGACAACGTCAGGCGCGACGGCAGCGTCGCCTGGAAGGACCTGTGCCGCGGTCCGCACGTGCCTACCACCCGGCTGCTCGGCAACGGCTGGAAGCTGATGCGGTCGGCGGCCGCCTACTGGCGCGGCAGCGAGAAGAACCCCCAGCTGCAACGCATCTACGGCACCGCCTGGCCGACCAAGGACGAGTTGCGCGCCCACCTCGCCCGCCTCGCCGAGGCCGAGCGGCGCGATCACCGGCGCCTCGGGGTCGAGCTGGACCTGTTCAGCTTCCCGGACGAGATCGGCTCCGGCCTCGCGGTGTTCCACCCCCGCGGCGGCATCGTCCGCCGTGAGATGGAGGACTACTCGCGCAAGCGGCACGAGGAGGCGGGATATGAGTTCGTGTACTCCCCCCACATCACGAAGGCCGCACTCTTCGAGACCTCGGGGCACCTGCAGTGGTATGCCGACGGGATGTATCCGCCGATGCACCTGGACGAGGAGCGCAGCGCGGACGGTGCCATCCGCAAAGCCGGTCAGGAGTACTACCTCAAGCCGATGAACTGCCCGATGCACAACCTGATCTACCGGTCGCGGGGCCGTTCCTACCGTGAGCTGCCGATGCGGCTCTTCGAGTTCGGCACGGTCTACCGATACGAGAAGTCGGGCGTCATCCACGGCTTGACCCGCGCCCGCGGCTTCACGCAGGACGACGCCCACATCTACTGCACCCGCGAGCAGCTGCACGGCGAGCTGACCTCGCTGCTGACCTTCGTGCTCAACCTGCTGCGCGACTACGGTCTGGAGGACTTCTACCTCGAACTGTCCACCCGGGACCCGGACAAGTCCGTGGGCGATGACGAGATGTGGCAGGTGGCCACGGACACGCTGACCCAGGTGGCGGCCGATTCGCGGCTGGACCTGGTCCCCGACCCCGGTGGTGCCGCCTTCTACGGCCCGAAGATCTCCGTGCAGGCCCGCGACGCGATCGGCCGCACCTGGCAGATGTCGACGATCCAGCTGGACTTCACCCTGCCTGAGCGGTTCGACCTCGAGTACCAGGCCGCCGACGGCAGCCGGCAGCGCCCGGTCATGATCCACCGAGCGCTGTTCGGCTCGATCGAACGGTTCTTCGCCGTCCTCACCGAGCACTACGCCGGCGCCTTCCCGCCGTGGCTGGCCCCGCTCCAGGTGGTGGGCATTCCGGTCGCGCAGGCCCACGAGGAGTACCTGCATGGCGTCGCGGCGCAGTTGCGCAGCGCCGGGATCCGGGTCGAGGTCGACACCTCCGACGACCGGATGCCCAAGAAGATCCGCAATCACACGAAGGCGAAGGTGCCGTTCCAGCTCATCGCCGGGGACGAGGACATCGCAGCCGACGCCGTCTCGTTCCGTTATCGCGACGGTACTCAGGACAACGCGGTGCCGGTCGACGAGGCGGTCTCGCGGATCGTCGATGCAGTCGGTCAGCGGCGCCAGGTCTGATGCCGTCTACGATCGCGCGGTGAGTGAACCCGGCCCCGCGCTCGACGACGCCGGGAACATGGTGGGCGTCCCCGATGCCTTCCAGCGGCTGTGGACGCCCCACCGCATGGCGTACCTCAGCGGCGAGAACAAGCCCGAGGACGGGACCGCGGGCGCCTGCCCGTTCTGTCTGGCGCCGTCACGTCCCGACGAGGAGGCGCTGATCGTCGCCCGTGGCGAGCACGCCTTCGCGGTGCTCAACCTCTACCCCTACAACCCCGGTCATGTCCTGGTCTGCCCCTATCGGCACGTCGCCGACTACACCGACCTGGACGCCGACGAACTCGCCGACGTCGCGACCCTGACCCAGCAGGCGATGGTGGCCGCGCGCGCCGCATCGGGGGCGCACGGCTTCAACATCGGGATCAACCAGGGCGGTGTCGCCGGCGCGGGCATCAGCGCACACCTGCACCAGCATGTCGTGCCACGTTGGGGCGGCGACTCCAACTTCCTGCCGATCATCGCCCGGACCAAAGCCGTGCCGGAGCTGCTCGCCGACACCCGCGGGCTGCTGGCCGCGGCGTGGCCGAGCGTGCCAGGCGTGACGGCACAGGCATAGGCGAGCATGCTCGAGCATCATGTGGGGCCCGCGCTGCGGCAGGGGCTGCAGCCGTTGGCCTTGCGTCTGCTGTCCTGGCGGATCAGCGCCGACATGGTCACCATCGCCGGAACCGTCGCCGTCGTCTGCGCCGCGACCCTCATCGCGTGCGGTCAGCTGACGGCGGGTGCGATCTCGGTGGCGGTGTTCGCCCTGGCCGACGTCCTGGACGGCACCATGGCACGGCTGTCCGGTCGGGCTGCCCCCTGGGGGGCGTTCCTGGACTCCACCCTGGACCGGGTGGCGGATGCAGCCGTGTTCGCTGCACTGGTGGTCTGGTTCCACACCGAGTCCGACGAGCGCGGGTTCGGCCTGGCGGTCGCGGCGCTGGCAGCCATCGGGCTGGTGCCGTACGCCCGGGCCCGGGCCGAGGGACTCGGTGCCAGCGCCCCGGACGGGATCGCCGCGCGCGCCGACCGGCTGGGGCTGACGCTTGCGGCAGTGCTGGCTGTGGGGCTCGGAGCGCCGGTCTGGGTGCTGCATCTGGCATTGGTGATCCTGCTGCTGGGCATCGCGGCGACCGTGGGACAGCGCGTGCTGGCGGTGCGCCGGCAGCTGAGCGCCCCGGTCCACCCTGCTCGCCGATGATCCAGCGAGCAACCCGCTGATGAACGTCGGGGCGTGGGCCACTGCCCACGGCTACGGCGCCGCCTGGTCGCTGTTGCGCCACCTGCCCGAGCGGCGCGCGTACCGCCTGGGCGATCTCATCGCCGACCGGGTGACCGCGCGCAACCGACGCGGCGTACAGCGCCTGCGGTCCAATCTGCGCCGCGCAGTCGCCGTCGACGCCCTGGAGGCAGCGGTCCGGGCCGGCATGCGCTCTTACGTCCGGTACTGGATCGACGCCTTCCGGCTGCCCACGTGGTCGCCCGAGCGGGTCACCGGCTCGGTGCGCACCACCGGGCTGGAGCCGGTGGCGACCACGCTCGCCTCGGGTCGGGGCGTCGTCGCGGCGCTGGCGCACCTGGGTAACTGGGACCACGCGGGGGCGTGGTCGTGCCGGGAGCTGGCCCCGCTGGTCACGGTCGCCGAACGACTGGAGCCCGCGGACGTCTTCGACAAGTTCGTCGCGTTCCGCACCGGCCTGGGGATGGAGATCCTGCCGCTGACCGGGGGACCTCCGCCGATGCCGATCCTGGCTGAGCGGTTGGGTGTCGGCGGGTTCGCGCCGCTGCTCGCCGACCGGGATCTGACCGGCCGGGGTGTGGCGGTGACCCTGCTGGGCGAGGCGGCCATGGTCGCCTCCGGCCCCGCCGTGCTCGCCGCGCGTACCGGGGCGGCGCTGCACCCCGTCGTCATCCACTACGAGCCTCGCGCCGACATCTCGAACGGTTGGGGCTTGGTCATCGAGTTCTGGCCGGAGGTGCCGATCGTGGGGGAGCGGGCAACGGGGCTGCGCGCAGCAGTTCAGGGCTATGCCGACGCCTGGTCGAGCGGGATCAGGGCCCACCCGCAGGACTGGCACATGCTGCAGCGGGTGTTCCGCTCCGATCTTGCGGAGGTGTCGCACACGGGGTGAACGCTCCCGGAGGCCCGCTTCGGATCGGTCTGATCAGCGCCTATGACCTCAGCGTGCCCGGCGGCGTGCAGGCGCAGGTGCTCGGGTCGGCGCATCACCTGAGGGCGCTGGGGCACACCGTCGGGGTGCTTGCACCCGGCCGACCGATGCCAGTCGGCGAGGCGGATGGCGATGTCAGTTGGTCGACCTCGGCGGGCCGCTCGATCGCCGTACCGGCCAACGGGTCCGTGGCCCGACTGGCCCTGTTCACCTGGCACCGGGCCGTCGCGGCCTGGACCGCGGAGCACGACGTCATCCACCTCCACGAACCGCTGGCACCGGGACTGCCGCAGGCGGTGCTGCTGCATTCGCGCCGGCCGGTCGTCGCCACGGTCCACGCTCGCGCCGACACCCTGGCGCTGCACCTGGCCGCACCCCTGCTCCGTCGGCGGCTCCGGCGTGCAGCGTTGCTGACCGCGGTCAGCCGACATGCGCTGACCACCATTCGTGATCATCTGGGTCTCGACGCAGTGGTCATCGGCAACGGCGTCGACGTGCCCGCCGCCCGGCCGCCGCGGACGGCCGAACCCGGCGCCACCCCTGTCGTGGTGGCGGTCGGTCGGCTGTCCGAGCCTCGCAAGGGCATCGACGTCCTCCTGGCGGCCTGGCCGGCGATCCGGGCGCGCCATCCGCAGGCCCGGCTGGTGCTGGCCGGTCCCGGTCGGCCGCGGGGGATGACGGGCGCGACCGCTCCGGCGGGGGTCGAGCTGCTCGGCTGGGTGGACGACCAGCGCCGAACGGCACTGCTGGACGCCGCCGATGTGGTGGTGGCGCCACACCGCGGAGGTGAGAGCTTCGGCCTCGTCGTCGCCGAGGCGATGGCGCGCGGCTCGTGTGTCGTCGCCGCCGCGCTGCCCGCCTTCGCCGACCTGCTGCAGCCGACGCCGACCGAGCCGCTGGCCGGGATCACGTTCGCCACGGGTGACGCCGCGGCGCTGGCAATCGCCGTCGGCGCCGCCCTCGCCGACGACGACCAGCGGCACCGGCTCGGTGCGGCTGCCTGGCAGCGGGTGAAGCAGTTCGCCTGGCCGCGGCTGGCCACACAGTGGGAGCAGGCCTATCGCCGGACACTGGACCGCGCGGACGCGGCCGGTCGCTCCGGCCTCCTACCATGAATCCCATGTCGAACGAGTCGCAACAAGCTACCGGGGGCACCGGAACGCTGCGGGTCAAGCGGGGAATGGCCGAGATGCTCAAGGGCGGCGTGATCATGGACGTGGTCACCGCGGAGCAGGCCCGGATCGCCGAGGACGCCGGCGCCGTGGCCGTGATGGCCCTGGAGCGGGTGCCCGCTGACATCCGCGCGCAGGGTGGCGTGGCCCGGATGTCCGACCCCGACATGATCGATTCGATCATCGCCGCGGTGTCCATCCCGGTCATGGCCAAGGCCCGCATCGGTCACTTCGTCGAGGCCCGGGTGCTGCAGAGCCTCGGCGTGGACTACATCGACGAGTCCGAGGTGCTCACCCCCGCCGACTACACCCACCACATCGACAAGTGGGCGTTCACCGTCCCCTTCGTCTGTGGGGCGACGAATCTGGGCGAGGCGCTGCGTCGGCTCACCGAGGGTGCCGCCATGATCCGCTCCAAGGGCGAGGCGGGCACCGGTGACGTCTCCAACGCCACCACCCACATGCGCACCATTGGCGATGAGATCCGCCGGCTGTCCTCGATGAGACCGGACGAGCTCTACGTCGCGGCCAAGGAGCTGCAAGCACCGTACGAGCTGGTGGCCGAGATCGCCGAGGCGGGCCGGTTGCCGGTCGTGCTGTTCACCGCGGGCGGCATCGCCACCCCTGCGGACGCCGCGATGATGATGCAGCTGGGCGCGGACGGCGTCTTCGTCGGCTCCGGCATCTTCAAGTCCGGCGACCCGGCGGCGCGGGCCGCCGCCATCGTCAAGGCCACCACGTTCCACGACGACCCCGACGTCATCGCCAAGGTGTCGCGCGGGCTGGGAGAGGCCATGGTCGGCATCAACGTCGACGACATCCCCGCACCGCACCGGCTGGCGCAGCGCGGCTGGTGACCCGCCGCGGGTCACCCGCGCGAGGCCGGCAGGGCCTGCAGGTGAGCCTGGGTCTCGGCGTCCTGGGTATCGAGGGAGTCGGAGAGCTCGACGAAGGACACGCATCGGATGTCCGGGCCGTCGGCAGGCGACCAGCAGGAGGTCGGTGAGCGTCTGGCGGTCGGACGCCCTCCCTCGCCGGCGGCCACGACTCCGTGTCACGCAGCTGCGACATCACGGGCGACGCGTGCAAACCACCAGCATCCGCCCGCGATGCGGTCGGCTGTCCGGCGTGCCCGCTACGGTCGCTGCCGTGACCGACGCGACGCTGCGGCTACGAGCCCAGATATCCGACGCCGGGGCCGGGGACCGCCGGGGCGTGGTGCTGCTGTCCGGCGCGACCATGGCCGCGCTCGGGCTGTCCCATTGGGATCCCGTCAGGCTGCGCGCCGCCCCGCCCGGCTCCGGTGAGACCGCGGCGGTCGTCGCGCCGGCCCCGCCCGGCACCCACCCGTTCCTGGTGCTCCTCGACGTGGCGACCCTCGCCACGCTCGGTATCGCTGAGGGCAGCGACGTCGACGTCGGACCCGCCGTGGCGCCGCCGGCGAACCGCGTGGTGCTGGCCGACACCGGTGGTGCCGGGCTGCTGCGCTCGGTGCCGCTGGACGTGGTGCGTCTGGCCCTGCTGGGCCGGGTGGTCTCGCGAGGTGACGAGATCGGCCTCGCCGCTCCGGACCTGATCACCGCGCGCGTGGCGACCGTCGAACCGGCCGGACCGGCCTCTGTGACGATGGCGACGACAGTCGCGTTGCAGACCGGGCGCGAGACGGCGACCAGCGCCACGCCCGGCTTGGGGTCGAGGTTGGGCGCCGAGAATCGGGCAGCCGCCGCCGTGACTGGGGCCGCGGCGACCGGGGCCGCGGTGACCGAGGCAGCGGACAGTCCGCAGCCGCCGCCCGGTCTCGACCAGCCACACGCCGCCCTGCGGGAGTGGCTGGATCTGGACTTCCATCACCACGAGCTGCTGGCCCGGCTGGGATCCGGCCGACGCCTCGGCGCCCTGGTCAGCGGTCCTGCCGGATCGGGCAAGGTGAGCCTGGTGCGCGCCGCGGCCGCTGCCGTCGGTGCTCGCGTGGTCCACCTCTGGGCGCCCGAACTGGCCGGACTCAGTGCCGACGCCGTCGTAGCGAGACTGCGAGCCGCTGGCGAGCGAGCGGCAACCCTTACTCCCGCCGTGCTGCTCATCGAGGACATCGACGCCGTCGTCGGCACCGCCCGGCCCAGCGGTGCCGAGGGGATGCTGCTCGCCGAGATCACCGCCCGGGTAACCGACGCCCGCGTCGCGGTCGTGGCCACCACCAGCCATCCCGATGCCTGCGACCCGCGGCTACGGGCGCCGGGCCTGCTGGAACGCGAGGTCGTCCTCTCCCTGTACACGCGCGCGCAGCGCCATCAGGCATTGGCGGCGCTCACCTCGGCAGTCCCGCTGGCCGGTGACGTCGACCTGGCCGCGGTTGCCGCACGCAGCCCCGGCTTCGTACTCGCCGACCTGGTCAGCCTGGTGCATGAGGCGGGGGTGCGGGCCGCGGGACGGCAGCGACCGACAGGTGCGCAGGGCGTGGGGGCGGAGGTTGCCGGGTCTTCGGTCGCGGCGCCGTCGGTGACGATGGCCGACTTCGACGGCGCGCTGGCCGTGGTGCGCCCGACCGGCGCCGAGGGCGGCTCACTGGAGGTGCCGGACCTCGACCTCGACGACGTCGGTGACATGGCCGAGGTCAAGGCAGCCCTGACCGAGACCGTGCTGTGGCCGTTGACCCATCCGGACACCTTCTCGCGGCTCGGCGTCGACCCACCGCGCGGCGTGCTGCTCTACGGCCCTCCGGGCTGCGGCAAGACCTACCTGGTCCGGGCGCTGGCCGGCACCGGTCAGGTGACGGTGCTGCCGGTCAAGGGCGCCGAGGTGCTGAGCAAGTGGGTGGGGGAGTCCGAGCGCGGCCTGCGCGAGGTGTTCCGCCGCGCCCGGCAGTCCGCGCCCGCGCTGGTGTTCCTCGACGAGATCGACGCACTGGCGCCGCAGCGCGGCCAGTCCTCCGATTCCGGAGTGACCGACCGGGTCGTGGCGGCGCTGCTCACCGAACTGGACGGGATCGATCAAATGGCAGGGGTGTCGGTGATCGGCGCGACCAACCGGCCCGACCTCATCGATGCCGCGGTGCTGCGGCCGGGCCGACTGGAACGGCTGGTGTTCGTGCCGCCGCCGGACGCCGAAGCCCGGGGGCTGATCCTCGCCTCGGCTGCGAAACACAGCCCGCTTGCGGCCGATGTCGACCTTGCCGAGATCGGGCGGCGCACCGAGGGGTACTCGGCGGCCGACTGCGCCGCCCTCGTCCGCGAGGCCGCACTGACGGCGATGCGCCGTTCCATGGAATCGGCCCAGATCACCCTCGCCGATGTCGAGGCCGCGCTGGGGGCGGTCAGCCCCAGCCTCGACCCGCTCCAGGTCGCCTCGATGGCGGCGTTCGCGCAGTCCCGGACGGGCTGAGCCTCAGGTGACGGTCAGGCGCCGGCGCCATCTCGGGTCGGTGTCGGCGCCGCCGTCCAGCACCTCACGCATGATCCGGACCGCGGACAGCAGGTCGGCGTGGCTCAGGAACAGCGGGGAGATGCCGAATCTCGCGATGCCGGGCTCGCGGAAGTCCCCGATCACCCCGCGCTCCAGCAACGCGCGGATCAGGCCGTAGGAGTTCGAGTGCCGCAGCGACACCTGGGAGCCGCGCCGCACCGGGTCCAGTGGCGTCACCACGGTGATCTCCGGCAACAGCACAGCCACGCACCGGATGAACCAGCCGGTCAGCGACAGCGAGCGGGTCCGGATGTCGGCGATCGCCACGGCGTCACCGTCGGTGCCGTAGACCGCGCCGACCGCGGCCTCGAGGGCCAGCACGGACAGCAGGGGCGGCGAGCCCGACCGGGCCCGGGTCGCGTCGGCGGCCGGCTCGTACGACGGCGACATCGCGAACGGCTGGGCGTGGCCGTGCCAGCCGGCGATGGGGTTGACGAAGCCGTCGGGTGCCGTCGTCGCGCTCAGGTGACGCCGGGCTACGTACAGGAAAGACGGCGCGCCAGGGCCGCCGTTGAGGTACTTGTACCCGCAGCCGACCGCGAAGTCGACGCCGTGAGCGTCCAGGTCCGCAACCACCACACCCGCGCTGTGGCACAGGTCGGCCAGCAGCAGGGCGCCGGCCCGATGGGTGGCCGAGGTCACCAGGCCGAGATCCCACAGCTCGCCGGTGCGGTAGTCCACCTGCGACAGCGAGACCAGCGCCACCTCGTCCCCTCGTTCGGCCAGCAGCCCCGGCATGGCCGGTGGGCTCACCGCCACCACCTCCAGGCCCCAGGTGCGGGCGACACCGTCCAGCACATAGCGGTTGGTGGGAAAGATGTCCGGGTCGGTGACGGCCAGCCGCCGTCCGGGCCGCATCGCTGCGGCGGCCCCCATGGCCTTGTACAGGTTCACCGACGTCGAGTCGCCGACAACGGTCTGACCAGGAGCGGCGCCGATGATGGGACCCAGCTGGTCGCCCACCCGGGTCGGCGCCTGCCACCAGCCGTGCTCGTTCCACGACGCGATCAGGTCGTGGCCCCACTGGCGCGCCACGACGTCGGCCACGGCCGCCGCGACGCCCCGAGGCAGTGGGCCCAGGGAGTTGCCGTCCAGATAGATGACGCCGTCAGGCAGGTCGAATCTGTCCCGGAGCCCGCCGAGTGGGGCGGCTGCCTCCAGCTCGGCGGCGCGGCGGTCGAGGGTGTCGGTCATGCACTCATCGTCGCGCGCGAGGCGAGAGCCGCTGCCAGCCCCCCTTCCGACATCCCGCGGAAGTACTTCGTGACGAGCCGTGTGGCGTGAACGATCGACGCGAGCCCGACCCGGCTGCCAGAACGCCTACCTCGTGACCGTCGTGGCAGTCGTCCGGGCGCACTCTCAGGTGAATTAGCCGAGCAGCGGAGTCACCTCGACCGCGGCCCGCGGCATTGCCGGGTCGGTGACGACAGCTCCGCGCGCGAACGTGCCGGCAACCTCGTAAGCGTCACCGACCAGGCGGTGAACCGTCACGCTGATCTCCGGATCGAGTTCGACACGCCAGTAGGACGGGATGCCCGCGAGAGCGATCTCGACGGTCTTCTCGCGACGGTCAGCTGATGCCGTGGTGGAGCTGACCACCTCGACGACGAGGAGGACATCGGCCGCGAAGGTGCGGTTGCTGCTGCCGTCGGGGTCGGCGGTTGCGCGCACCACCTAACACCTCTCAATGAGTCTAGTCTCCGCGCGTCGCTCATCCACAGCCCGCCGTCGGACCCGCAGGGTTGCCGCCCTGTTAT
>CAZEYA010000004.1:0-19317 GCA_964516515.1 uncultured Kineosporiaceae bacterium
GTCCCAGCAGGTGGTGTGCCAGTGCCGTCGGCTGTCGACGGCCGCCCCGCCGAGCAGCGGGGCGTCGGCAGCCCAGGCCACGACGTGTGGGGTGGCCGGTGGGATCAGCTGGTCGCAGCCCGGACAACGGTACGGCCTGGTCGACGCCGACCCGGTGATCCGTCGCACTATCCAGTCACCGTCCGGATGCTGCTCAGCGACCTCGCCGACAGCGAGCAGGCGGGAGATGTCACCACGCTCCTCGGCCGAGATGGCCAGCCGCGGGGCCGGCGCCCGGCCCGTGCCGGTGCGACGGCGAGGCCGGGAACGTCCCATGCGGACCAGTGTCGCCCACCTGTCCGCCCGTGCGACCCGTTCGGGGCCCGGCCTGCCGCGCGCTAGGCTCGCAGGCCGTGCGCATCGTCGTGGCCAGGTGCTCCGTCGTCTACACCGGACGCCTGGACGCCAGACTGGCCGAGGCTCGCCGGCTCCTCATGATCAAGGCGGACGGCTCGGTTCTGGTTCACTCCGAGGGCGGCTCGTACAAGCCGCTGAACTGGCTCAGCTCGCCCTGCAAGCTCGTGGTGACACCTCTTCGGGCGCCGGCGGCCGATGGTGCCGTCGAGCGCTGGACGGTCACGGCCGGCAAGACCGACGACGTCCTGGAGATCAGGATCTACGAGATCGACAGTGACGTCAGTATCGACCTCGGGGTCGACCCCGGGCTGGTCAAGGACGGCGTCGAGGCCCACCTGCAGCGGCTGCTCGCCGAGCACCCGTCCGCCGTGGGCGGCGGACTGGACCTGGTGCGCCGGGAGCATCCGACCGCGATCGGGCCGGTGGACATCCTGTTCCGCGATACCGCGGGTGGCCATGTCGCGGTCGAGGTCAAGCGGCGGGGGGACATCGACGGCGTGGAACAGCTGACGCGGTACCTGCACCTGCTCAACCGAGACCCGCTGCTGGCACCAGTGCGCGGCGTGCTGGCCGCCCAGGAGATCAAGCCCCAGGCGAGAACGCTGGCCGGTGACCGCGGCATCGGCTGCGTGGTGGTGGACTACGTGGGACTCTGCGGCCGCGACGATCCCTCCGACCGCCTCTTCTGACCTACCCGGATGCTGGATCACCGCTGCGGAGCACCGCGCGGGCAATGGCGGCGTCGGCCGGGAAGACCATGACGCGGGGCCCCTGGGTGGTCGGTGCGAGCGTCGCCCTGATGTTGTGCTCCACCAGCCGCTGCCGCAGCATCTCGGCCTGGATGAAGGTGGGCGGGCTGGCCACGGTCTCCAGCAGACCGTAGTCCGACGGTGGGCCGGCCGGCGACCGCCGCTCGACCAGCGAACGACCGCGACTGAACGTCCAGCGCATCAGCACCACGATGATGCCCAGACCGATCAGGCCGACCAGCGGCCCGAAGGCGTAGGAGTAGTTGGCCCAGCTCGGCATGGGCTCAGTGTGACGCCCGTACCAGGCCTGTTGACCGGCCGCCCTGCAGGTCCTGCAGCTCGCGACTGATGAGGTCGCCGCACATGGACATCTCCAGCTCGAAGATGCGATCAGGGTCGGCGGACATGAAGGCGGTCTGCTGGAAGACCTCGACGGAGACCGTGCCCAGCAGCCGCACCCACGCCCGCGAGAACAACTCCGCCAGCGCCGGCGGCAAGCCCCCGAACAGCATGCCGTCGTGCGCCTTCGACACGTCGACGCCGCGAGCAAACATCCCCGCGAAGACTCCGGCGAAACCCTCGCCGGCCTTCGCGGTCAGGATGCAGTCGTCGTTGGTCCACTCTGGGTCGGCCGGGCCGAACATCAGGCCGAACTCGGCCGGGTGCGCCAAGGACCAGTTGCGGAAGGCATGGCTGGCGGCCATCAGGTCATGCAGGATCCGCTTGTTGCCGGCCATGGCGGTGTCTGGGACGGATCGCACCCCCGGTGCGCTGACCGCGGCCGTCAACTCGACGAAGAACGAGGCGATCAGCGCGTCGAGCAGTGCCGCTCGGCCGTCGAAGTACCGGTACAGCGCCGAAGCGGTGATGCCCATCCGCCGCCCGACCTCCCGCAGGGTGACCGCGGACGGCCCACCGTCGGCCAGCAACTGTCGAGCCGTATCCAGGATCTCGGCCTCAGTTGCAGCCCGCACCCGCTCCCTACGGGGGAGAACCCCCGGCTCAAGAGAGACCTGCTCATCACTGTTGACACCGTTCACGTCAGTCAGCATAGTTCACCTCGTCGAAAGAGAACAGCGTTCACACAGTGAACGACTCACACGGAGGCTTCGCATGTTGACCAGACTCGCCCACCTCATCCATAGACGTCGCATCGCGGTCCTCGTCAGCTCGTTGGTGTTCCTCGGCCTGATGGCGTTCAGCGCGTTCGGCCTCAACGGCGGCCTGTTCGGCAAGGCCGTCGACGGCGGCTTCGACGACCCCCGGTCGGAGTCCTCCCGAGCCCTGGTGGCCGACACCGAGGCATTCGGCCGCACGGACTACGACGTCCTCGTCACGTACACCTCTCCCGGCGCTACCGTCGCCGACCCGGGCTTCGTCAGCGCCGTCACAACTACCCTGGACGCTGCACAGGCCACCCACGGTGACGCCATCGAGGAAGTCGTCAACCCGCTCGCCGCACCGGAGCCCGTCGCGACAGGGCTGGTGTCCGCGGACGGCACCACCGTGGTTGCACTCGTGCGCATCGCGGGCGAGGACGACTACGCGCGCTCGGTCGCCTACTCCGAGGAAGTGGCCGACGCCCTGATCGCACCGTCGCCGGTGCAGACCCTGCGGGGGGGCGCTGCCCCCGCCAACGTCGACATTGGCGCTCAGGTGAGCGCCGACCTCTTACTGGCCGAGGGGGTGATGGTGCCGATCGTGGTCGTGCTGCTGGTGATCTTCCTTGGTGGCGTGGTGGCGGGCTCACTCCCCCTGGCGATCGGCGGCATCGCCATCGTCGGCAGCTTCGGCGTGCTGTCCCTCATCGGCGAGCTCACCGACATCAGCATCTTCAGCGTGAACGTGGTGACCGCCCTCGGCCTCGGCCTCGCCATCGACTACGGCCTGTTCGTTGTGGCCCGGTTCCGCGAGGAGCTGACCCCGGGACGCGACCCGGGCGACGCACTGATCGCCACCATGGCCACTGCCGGCCGGACCGTGCTGGTCTCCGGGCTCACCGTGGCGCTGTCCCTGGCGGCCATGCTGTTCTTCCCCTTCATGTTCGTCCGCTCTCTGGGCATCGGCTCGATCAGTGCCGTGGTGCTCGCGATGCTCGCGGCGCTGACCGTGCTGCCGGCACTGCTGAGCCTGCTGGGTCGGGGCATCGACCGGTGGCACGTGCCGTTCCGGCGCGGCATGCGGGCCGGGCAGAGCATGGAGTCCGATGCCTGGGCCCGGTTGGCAAGCGCTGTCATGCGTCGTCCGGTCATCGTCATCGTCGGTGTGCTGGCCCTGCTGGGCATCCTCATCTCCCCCGTCAGCGGGCTGAAGCTTGGGGGCGTCGACACCCGTGTCCTGCCGGAACGCGCGGAAAGCCGGCAGGCGGCCGAGCTGATTCAGGCCGAGCTGCCCGCCATCGCCGGGAACACCATCTCGGTCATCGCCCGCGCCGACGACGGCCGCGCGCTGAGCGACGCGGCTGTGACCACGCTGACCGGGCAGCTGGCGGACCTCGCCGGTACCGAGGCCCGTGAGGAAGCGCGCAGCGAACCAGCTGTCTCGCTGTCGGTCCCGCTACCGGACGCCGACCCCTATTCGGGCGACTCTCGGCAGTTGGTCGCCGACATCCGGGACCTGACGATCGAGGGCGGCGAGGTCCTCGTGACCGGTGAGAGCGCCCTGTTCGTCGACCGGCTGGACATCATCGAGCAGCGGCTCCCCTGGGCGGTGGCGTTCGTCATCGTGGCCGAGTTGCTGCTGTTGTTCTGGGCGTTCGGGTCGATCCTGCTGCCGATCAAGGCCGCGATGCTCAACATCGTGACCATCGCCGCCACGTTCGGCGTCCTGGTCTGGGCTTTCGGCGACGGCAACCTGTCCGGGTTGCTGAACTTCACCGAGACCGGGTTCCTGGAGACCAGTCAGCTCATCATCATCGTGGCCATCGCCTTCGGCCTGAGCATGGACTACGAAGTGTTCCTCCTATCGCGGATCCGGGAGGAGTGGGACGCGACAGGTGACAACGAGCAGGCGGTGAGGCGCGGTCTGCAGCGAACCGGAGGCATCGTCACCGCCGCGGCGTTGCTGCTCGGCCTGGTGGTCGGTGGGTTCATGCTGGGCGACGTGACGTTCATCCAGATGATCGGGCTGGGACTCGCCTTCGCCCTGCTGCTGGACGCGACCATCATCCGGGGCCTGCTGGTACCGGCGACGATGCGGCTCCTGGGCCGCGCCAACTGGTGGGCGCCGGGACCGCTGGCCCGCTGGTGGCAGCGATACGGGCTGCGCGAGGAGGTGCCGCCGACCCCCGCCGTCGAGGCCCTCGACCAGAAGGTTCTCGTCAGCTGACCGCAGCGCAACGGCAAGTCGAGCGACACCAAAGGCCCGGCCGGGTGATCCTTCCGGCCGGGCCCGCTTACGCTTGCCGCCATGGTCGTCCTGTCGCGCATTTACACCAAGACCGGGGACGACGGCAGCACGTCCCTCGGTGACTCCTCCCGCACTTCGAAGAACGATCCGCGGCTCTTCGCCTTCGCGGACGTGGACGAGGCTAACTGCGCGATCGGTGAGGCGATCGCCGGTCGCCCCCGGGAGGAGCTGCGCGACCAGGTGGCCGCGCTGCTGGTGCGGATCCAGAACGACCTGTTCGACGTGGGTGCGGACCTGTGCACGCCCTTGCGGCCCGACCCCGAGTACCCGCCGCTGCGGGTGACCGAGGCCTACGTGATCGACGTCGAGGGTGCCATCGACTTCTACAACGCCGACCTGCCCACGCTGCGATCATTCATCCTGCCCGGCGGGACGGTGGCATCCGCGCGGCTGCACACCGCACGGACCATCACTCGGCGGGCCGAGCGGTCCACCTGGGCGGCGATCGAGCAGTACGGCACCGACGAGCAGGCGCCGACGGACGGGCCCGGCGGGGTGAACCCGCTGACCGCCCGGTACCTCAATCGCCTCTCGGACCTGCTGTTCGTGCTGGCCAGGGTCGCCAACGCCGAGACCGGCGACGTGCTCTGGGCGCCGGGAGGTGGTCGGCAGAGCCGCCCGCCGGAGGTCGACAAGGCGGTCTGAGCACCAGCGGTGCCGCCGGCCCCGCCCCCTCAGAAACTCTCGGCGCCCGCCGTCACCGTGACGTGCTGAGCGACCAGCGTGACCAGATCGTGGTCCACCGACAGGAACCCCGAATCCACATCGGCGACAACGGTGCTGCCCGAAGCGGCCGCGATCGACACGGGGCCGTCCGCCAGCAGTGCCAGCAGTGGGGAGTGCCCGGTGAGAATGCCGATGGACCCCTCGAGGGTGCGGGCGGTGACCATGGTGGCATCCCCCGACCACACCCGGCGATCGGCCGCCACCAACTCGACCTGCAGCGGCATCAGGACCCCGTCTCGGACTTGATCCGGTCGTAGGCCTGCATGACGTCGTCGAGCCCGCCGACGTTGTAGAACGCCTGCTCCGGCACGTGATCCAGCTCGCCGTCGGCGATCTTGGCGAACCCCTCGACGGTGTCGGCCAGCGGGACCGTCGACCCGACCTTCCCGGTGAACTTCTCGGCCATGTAGGTGTTCTGTGACAGGAACTGCTGGATACGGCGGGCTCGCGCTACGACGACCTTGTCCTCCTCGGACAGCTCGTCGACACCGAGGATCGCGATGATGTCCTGCAGTTCCTTGTTCCGCTGCAGGATCTGCTTGACCCGGGTCGCGGTGCGGTAGTGGTCCTCGCCGATGTAGCGGGGGTCCAGGATTCTCGAGGTGGATGTCAGCGGGTCCACGGCCGGGTACAGCCCCCGCGAGGCGATCGAGCGCGACAGCTCGGTGGTCGCATCGAGGTGCGCGAACGTCGTGGCCGGCGCCGGGTCGGTGTAGTCGTCGGCGGGCACGTAGATCGCCTGCATGGACGTGATCGAGTTACCACGGGTCGAGGTGATCCGCTCCTGCAGGACTCCCATCTCGTCGGCCAGGGTTGGCTGGTAGCCGACGGCACTGGGCATGCGGCCGAGCAGGGTCGACACCTCCGACCCGGCCTGGGTGAAGCGGAAGATGTTGTCGATGAACAGCAGCACGTCCTGGTTCTGGACGTCGCGGAAGTACTCGGCCATGGTCAGGGCTGCCAGCGCCACCCGCAGCCGGGTGCCGGGCGGCTCGTCCATCTGGCCGAAGACCAGGGCGGTCTTGTCGAAGACGCCCGCCTCCCCCATCTCGACGATGAGGTCTGAACCCTCGCGGGTGCGCTCGCCGACGCCGGCGAAGACGGACACACCGCCGTGGTCCTGGGCGACGCGTTGGATCATCTCCTGGATCAGCACCGTCTTACCGACCCCGGCGCCGCCGAACAGGCCGATCTTGCCGCCGAGAACGTACGGGGTCAACAGATCGATGACCTTGATGCCCGTCTCGAACATCTGGGTCTTGGCTTCCAGCTGGTCGAACGCCGGCGCGGCGCGGTGGATCGCCCAGCGCTGCTCGGGCTCGAAGACCTCGCCCGGCTGGAGATTCAGCGGCTCACCGATGACGTTGAAGACGTGGCCCTTGGTGATGTCGCCCACCGGCACGGTGATGGGGCCACCGGTGTCGAACACCGGCGCGCCCCGGACCAGACCGTCGGTGGCCTGCATGGAGATCGCCCTGATCAGGTTGTCCCCGATGTGCTGCGCGACCTCGAAGGTGAGCTTGCGAGTGACGTCGCCAAGCGTGACCTCAGTGGTCAGCGCCTGGTAGATGGAGGGCATCGCATCGGCGGGAAACTCGATGTCGACGACCGGGCCGATCACCCGGGCGACGCGGCCAGTGGCGGCGGCCTCGTCGGTGGTCGTGCCCTCCACGGCGGTGGCGGTCATGGGGTGTCCCTTCGTCAGTCGGAGCTGGTGCTGGCTGCGAGCGCGTCGGCACCGCCGACGATCTCGCTGATCTCTTGGGTGATCTCGCCCTGGCGGGCGGCGTTCGCCTGCCGACGCAGGCCGCGGATGAGTTCCTCGGCGTTGTCCGTCGCGGATTTCATTGCCCGCTGCCGGCTGGCCAGCTCACTGGCGGCAGCCGAGAGCAGGCAGGCGTAGACCCGGCTCTGGATGTACTGCGGCATCAGCTCGTCGAGCACGGCGTCCACGCCTGGCTCGAAGTCGTACAGCGACAGCGGGCCCTGATTCGCGTCGGTGCCTTCGGTCCCGCCAGCCTCCGCGACATCGTCGACGACCTCGACCGGCAGCAACCGGATGACCTCTGGCGCCTGGGTGACCATGTTGACGAACCGCGAGAAGACGATGATGATCTCGTCCACTCCCCCGGCGTCGCCACCGGCCAGGAACGAGTCGACCAGGGTGCGGCCGATCTCCTGCGCGGTCTCGAAGGCCGGCTCGTCGGAGTTGCCGGACCACGACTGCTCGAACGGCCGGTTGCGAAACGTGTAGAACGCGATGGCCTTTCGGCCGGACAGGTAGGTCGCGACCTCCTTGCCGTCCTCGCGCAGCGCGGTGATCACCCGCTCTGACTCTCGGAGCACCGACGAGGAGTAGCCACCCGCCAGACCGCGATCGGACGTGACGATGAGCACCGCCGAGCGCCGCACCTCCGGCCGCTCGGTCGTCAGCGGATGATCGGTGTCGGAGAAGGCGTAGAGAGCGCTGACGGCACGGGTGATGGCACGCGCGTAGGGCGCTGCGGCGCGACTTCGCTGCTGCGCCTTGATGATCCGCGAGGCAGCGATGAGTTCCATCGCCCGCGTGATCTGCTTGGTCGCCTGTACCGACCGCATCCGCGAGCGGTACACGCGCAACTGCCCGGCCATCGGGTGCTCTCCTTCGTCTGGGTGCTCGGTGCGACAGGGTGGTCGGCCTGACGGCTCAGCGACGCCGGACGATCTGCTCCTGCGTCACGTCCTCGTCCTCGATGGCCGCTGCGTCATCATCGTGCCCCGGGGTGTTGATGCCCTTGTCGTCACCGGCGAGGAAGCCGGTCTTGAACTCCGCCACGACCCGCTTGAGCTCAGCCGTCGTGTCCTCGCCCAGCGCCTTGGTCTCGCGGATGGTATTCAGCACGTCGGTGTTGCGGCGCAGGTGGTCGAGCAGTTCGGACTCGAAGCGCCGGACGTCCTCGACCTCCAAGTCGTCGAGCACGCCGTTGGTGCCCGCCCAGACCGAGACGACCTGGTCCTCGACCGGGAACGGCGAGTACTGGCCCTGCTTGAGCAGCTCCACCAGCCTCGCGCCCCGGTTCAGCTGCGCCCGCGAGGCGGCGTCGAGGTCGGAGGCGAACATGGCGAACGCCTCCAGGGCCCGGAACTGCGCGAGGTCGGTGCGCAGTGTCCCGGCGACCGACTTCATGGCCTTGGTCTGGGCAGCGCCGCCGACGCGGGAGACGGAGATACCGACGTTGATGGCCGGGCGGACGTTCGCGTTGAACAGGTCCGACTCCAGGAAGCACTGGCCGTCTGTGATCGAGATGACGTTGGTCGGGATGAACGCCGAGACGTCGTTGGCCTTCGTCTCGATGATCGGCAGGCCGGTGAGTGACCCGCCGCCCAGCTCGTCGGAGAGCTTGGCGCAGCGCTCCAGCAGCCGCGAGTGGAGGTAGAAGACATCGCCGGGGTAGGCCTCGCGGCCCGGCGGGCGGCGCAGCAGCAGCGAGACCGCGCGGTAGGCCTCGGCCTGCTTCGACAGGTCGTCGAAGACGATGAGGTTGTGGAAGCCCTGGTACATCCAGTGCTGCCCGATGGCCGAGCCGGTGTAGGGCGCCAGGTACTTGAAGCCGGCTGCGTCGTTGGCGGGCGCCGCGACGATCGTCGTGTACTCCAGTGCACCTGCGTCGGCCAGCGCGGCACGGACGCCGGAGATCGTCGAACCCTTCTGTCCGATCGCGACATAGATGCAGCGGACCTGGCGCTTGGGGTCACCCGAGGCCCAGTTGTCACGCTGGTTGATGATGGTGTCGACGGCGACGGCGGTCTTGCCCGTCTGCCGGTCGCCGATGATCAGCTGGCGCTGGCCGCGGCCGATCGGCGTCATCGCGTCGATCGCCTTGATGCCGGTCTGCATCGGCTCGCGGACCTCGGCCCGGCTCATCACCGACGCCGCCTGGATCTCCAGTGCCCGGCGGGTCTCGGCCTCGATCGGCCCGAGACCGTCGATCGGGTTGCCGAGCGGGTCGACGACCCGGCCCAGATAACCGTCACCGACGGGGATGCTCAGCACCTCGCCGGTGCGGCGGACCTCCAGGCCCTCCGCGATGTGGCCGTAGGGGCCGAGCACGACGACGCCGATGTCGCGAACGTCGAGGTTCTGTGCGATTCCCAGCGTGCCGGCTTCGTCGTTGAACCGCAGCAGCTCGTTCGCCATCACCCCGGGCAGGCCCGAGACATGGGCGATCCCGTCACCGGCGTCCACGACGTGACCGACCTCCTCGGCGGTGGTGTCGCTGGGGTTCCAGTCGCGGACGAAGGCGTCGAGGGCGTCGCGGATCTCGTCCGGGCGGATCGTCAACTCGGTCACGTGAAGCTCCTGTGGCTCGGGGTGCGGCAAAAGGTGACGCGGGTGTCCATGGTCGTGCTGGTGGTATGTGCGGGCGGAACGCTCACCGGGTGATCCGCTCCGCGGCCTCACTGATCCGGCGGGCCAGCGTGCCGTCGTAGACGTCGTCACCGATCCGGACGCGGACACCGCCGACGACGGCCGGGTCCAGGTCGACGGCCAGCCGGATCTCCTGCCCGCAGCGCTCGCTGAGAATGGCGGTCAACCGGTCGCGCTGCGCCTGCGTCAGCATCGCCGCGCTCGTGACATGGGCGACCAGCCGTTCACGCCGGCGAGCGGCGGCCTGCAGCACCAGCTCGAAGAGCGCCTCGGGCGGACGGCCCCGTGCCTGGGTGGCGATATGGCGCACCAGGACCTGGGTCTCCGGTTCGGATCGCGGTTCGAGCAGGCGCTCGATCAACGCAGCCCGGGCGCTGACCGGCGAACGGGTCTCGGTCAGCGCTCGCCGCAGGCCGGCGTCGCCCGCGACGATGCGCTCGAAGCGGAACACCTCCTCCTCGACCGTGTCCAGGCGAGCACCCGCCTCCGCCGCCGCCAGGACCGCCGTGATGCCAAGCGACTCCAGGCCGTCGGTGATGTCACCGGACCGTGACCAGCGGTCGCGAACCACGCCGGCCACGAGGGCCGTCGTGTCCCGACCGACACTGTGCTCCAGCAGCCGGGTGACGAGCGCGGCCTTGTCGGCACCGTCACGGGACGGATCGGTCAGGGCGCGCCGCAGTGCCGGGGAGCTGTCGAGCAGACCGACGACACCGAACAGGTCCTCGGCGAGGCTGATCCGGTCGGCGGCGCCGGGCAGGCTGTCGAGCAGTGCCTCCAGCCGGTCCTCGGCCGCCGCGAAGGAGCCGCGGCTGACACCCTGCATCATCGCGTCGTACCGGCCGGTTCCGACGTACGCGTCGCGTCACCGGTCGCGCCGCCATCGGACTCGAGGTCGGCCAGGAACCGGTCGACGACCCGCTGCTGGCGCTGGTCATCCGTCATCGCCTCGCCGACGATCCGCTCGGCCAGCGTGATGGACAACCGTCCCACCTCACGCCGCAGCTGGGTCATCGCCTGCTGCCGCTCGGCCGCGATCTGGCGCTGCGCCGTCTCCATGATCCGGGCGGCCTCGGTCTGGGCGTCGGCGCGCATCGACGCGATGATGGCCGCGCCCTCCGCGCGGGCGTGCTCGCGGGTGCGGCCCGCCTCCTCACGTGCCGCGGCGAGCTGGGCCTCGTACTGCTGACGCAACTCGGCCGCCTCTGCCTGGGCTTTTTCGGCCCGCTGGATCCCGCCCTCGATGGCGGCGGTACGGGCGTCGAGGGTTCTGAGGTACGTGGGTAGTACGTAGCGCCAGAACAGGATGAAGATGACCGCGAAGACGACGGCGGACCAGACGATGTCGTAGACCGGCGGGAGCAGGGGGTCCTGCTCGTCGGCGGCGAGGACGACCGAGCTCAGCATCACGTGAAGACGAAGCCGGCCGCGAAGCCGATGAGGGCGAGCGCCTCGGTGAAGGCGATGCCGAGAATCATCGTGGTCTGCAGCCGGCTGGCCATCTCGGGCTGGCGGGCCTGCGCCTCGACCGTCTTGCCGACGAGGATGCCGATGCCGATGCCGGGGCCGAGGGTGGCTAGGCCGTAGCCGACCGTGGCGATGTTGCCGGTCAGGCCGGCCAGGTTCTGGGTGTCCACTGCGGGTCCTTTCTTGAGGTAGCGCTGGGTCAGGGGTCGGGCTGGACGGGTCAGTGCTCTACGTGCAGGCTCGAGTTGATGTAAACGGCAGTCAACAGCGTGAAGATGTACGCCTGTAACAACGCCACGAGAATCTCGAACAGGGTGAAAGCGAATCCAAGGGCCAGGGTGAGGACGCCGAACCCAGCCAGCGGCGCACCGGCCTCGAAGAACAGGTAGTTGGTGGCTGAGAAGGACAGCACCAGCAGGAAGTGCCCGGCGAACATGTTGGCGAACAACCGGATGGTCAGCGTCGCGGGGCGCAGCACGAACACCGACAGCGCCTCGATGGGCGTGTACAGGATGTAGATGGCCGCGGGGATGCCGGGCGGGGCCAGGGTGCTGCGAAAGTACCCCAGCGCGCCGTTGGCCCGGATGCCCACGACGATGAACGTGACGTAGACGATGGTCGCCAGGACTAGGGGCATGCCGATCACGGAGGTTCCGGCGATGTTCAGTAGCGGGATCACGCCAGTGATGTTGAGCGCAAAGACCACGAAGAAGATGGTCGCCAGCAGCGGCAGGTACTTCCGACCGTCGCGCTCGCCGAGGATCAGCTCGGCCATCTGGGTGCGCACGAGATCCAACGCCATCTCGATCGTGCCGGTACCGCGGTCAGGCACCAGACGGGAGCGCCGGACATAGACGGCAAAGATCACCACGAGGACCGTCATTACCAGCAGCCGGATGAGCATGATGCGGTTCAGCTCGAACGGGGTGCCGACGAACAGCACCGCGGGGGGGAAGAATTCCGCGATGGTCGGCGGGGAGAACCCGCCCTCGGGCTCGGCCCCCGCCAGCGGCCACAACGCCACGAACGCGCTCAGCGTCGACTCCTCAGTGTCGGGCCGGTGTCGGTCCGGCGATCAGTCTGGTCGGCGAGGGCAGCTGCACGACCCATCAGGTCGCGTAAACCGCGGTAAGCCAACCCTAGCAACACAACGATCCCCCGGCCGACCTAGGGGTGAGTGGACCCTCAGCGCGGTTCGACGTACGGAATGCTGGCGCGACTGACGTACCGGTACTCCGCCCACAGCGTGACGACGAGCCCGATCAGCACGCCGAGCAGCAGGGCCGGGCGACTGAAGAAGTCCAGATCGCGCAGCAGCCCGACGACCACCAGCGTGAGGATGACCTTGAGCAGCCACGACCCCATGAGCGCCGCACCAGCGACCATCGCATCGCGACCGGCGGTCAGCGACGCCGTGAGCGCCGTGGTCGCCAGGAAGGCGAAGGCCAGACCGGCCCCCATGAGCGCACCCCACACGCCGGACCAGCCGGTGACCAGCCCGGCGATAGTGGCCAACAGGATGGTGCCAGCCGCCGTCACTGCGGCGGCGACCCACACCGCCCGGCGCAGTGCTCGTCGCAGCACCCTGACCCCCTCGGGCAACTCGGGCAACTCGGGCCGCAACAGCGGGACAACAGGGTCAGTCATCGTTCGGCTCCCACGTGGGCGAGATGGTCGGGTTCAGCAGGCAACGGGGTGTCCGTCCCGTTGTCCGTGGTCGAGCGACGGCGCCGATCGGCCTGGCGAGCGTTGCCCACGATGGTGGGCACCACGGTCACCACGACCAGCGCGCCCGCTATGGGCGCGGCCAGCGTCAGCACCTGGTTCCACGGCCACCAGACGGTGGCGACCACACTGAATGCCAGTACCGCGGCCCAGCAGTGCAGCAGGGCGACCGCCCAGCGGTGAGAATGACCCAGCGCCAGCATGCGGTGGTGCAGGTGCTTTCTGTCAGGGCTGAAGGGCGACTTGCCGGCCAGGGTGCGGCGCACCACCGCCAGCACGACGTCGGCCACCGGGATCAGCAGGGCTGCGATCGGCAGCAGCACGGGCACGAAGGCCGGGGTCCTGCCCAATTCCTCCAGCACGACCGGGTCGGTGTCCCCAGTCACCGTGATCGTCGAAGCGGCCAGCAACAGGCCGAGCATGAGGGCACCCGAGTCCCCCATGAAGATCCGGGCGGGATGCAGGTTGTGTGGCAGGAAGCCCAGGCAGGCACCGACCGTGGCGGCCGTCACCAGCGTGGCGGTGCTGGAGTAGTCCAACGGGTTGGCCTCCCTGGACACCACGTAGGAGTAGGCGAAGAAGGCCGTCCCCGCGATGGCGACGATGCCGGCGGCCAGCCCGTCCAGGCCGTCGACGAAGTTGACGGCGTTGGCGGCGATCACCACCACGATGACGGTGAGCAGGACGAGGGACGATCCGGACAGTGCCAGCTGGCCGCCGTTGATGGGCAGCGCCAGCAGCCGGACACCGAGGATCGCCATGGCGACGCCCGCGAGCATCTGGCCCGCCAGCTTGGTCCACGGGTCCAGTCCCCACACGTCGTCGATGACCCCGACGACGCAGATAACGAAGGCCCCGAGCAGGATGCCGAGCGGTCCGGTGGTGCCCGCGCCGAACGTTCCGGCCGTGAAGGGGATCACCGACGCCAGGCCCAGGGCGCCGGCGAAACCGAGGAAGATCGCGATCCCGCCGAGGCGTGGGATCGGGACCACGTGCATGTCGCGCTCGCGGATCGCCGCGACGACGCCCCATCGGATCGCCAGGCCGCGGATCGGGCCGGTCAGCAGGTAGGTGATGACACCGGCGACGACCATCACCAGCAGGTAGGCGGTCACGGACCGGGCTCCGCGGCCACGGCCTCGCGTTCCCATGCGTCCTCGCCGATGACCGCGAACAGATCTGCACGCCCTACCGCGCCGTCGCGCAGCACGCGCAGCACCGGCCCCGTGGTCTCGACTATGGTGGAAGCCGCCTGATCCAGGCACGGGCCGCCGTCGAGATAGATGGCGACCGAGTCCCCGAGCTGGTCGACCGCCTCGGCGACGCCGAGCGCGGCGGGCGAGCCGGTGATGTTGGCGCTGGACGTGGCGAGCGGGCCGGTCACGGCCAGCAGTTCGAGCGCGACCGGGTGCAGCGGCATCCGCAGCGCTACCGTTCCACTGGTATCGCCCAGGTCCCAGGACAGGGTTGGTTGCGACCGGCAGACGAGGGTCAGGCCGCCCGGCCAGAACGCCTCGGCGAGGGTCCTGGCGTGATCGCTGATATCGGTGGCCAGGCCGTCGAGCGCTTCCAGGGCGCCGATGAGCACCGGGGGCGGCGCCGCGCGACCGCGGCCCTTGGACGCCAGCAGGTCGGCCACGGCACCGGCGTTGAAGGCGTCGGCGGAGATGCCATAGACGGTGTCGGTGGGGACGACCACCAGCAGCCCGTCGCCCAGGGCGGCCGCGGCATCGGCGAGGCCGCGAGCGCGCTCAGCGGGCACGGCGCAGTCGAAGAGCTGACGCGTCACATCAGCAGTCTTGCACTGCCACAGTCGTGCGGGGGCGCCTCGTGAGGTCGCGGTGCGTGACCGGGTCGCGGAATCCAGCGTCTTGCAGGATGCCGGCGACCGCGGGGCCCTGGTACTCGCCGTGCTCGATGACCACGCTGCCGTCGGCACGGCAGAGCCTGGCGGCGGTACGTGCGACCTGGCGCACCACATCGAGACCGTCGGCACCGCCGAACAGCGCGACCGCGGGGTCGTGATCGCGGACCTCCGGGTCGCGCGGCACCGCCCCGTCGGGGATGTACGGCGGATTGGCGGTGACCACGTCGACCCGTCCGTCGAGGTCCGTGCAGCACTGTGCTACACCCTGCTCGCGGACCTCGACCCGGCCCGCGCCGAGCCGTTCGACGTTGCGCCGGGTCCACACGACCGCGGCCGGGCTGAGCTCGACGGCCACCGCAGATACCTCGACGCCGGCGGCGGCGGCCTCCTTGACCACGCTGAGCGCGATGACCCCCGACCCGGCGCAGAGATCGACCAGCCGGACCGGCCGCCAGGGCGCTGCCAACACCGCGGACAGCGCCAGCCCCACGGCGATCTCCGTCTCCGGCCTGGGCACGAATACGCCGGGCCCCACGTCCAGGCTGATCCGCCGGAAGTGCGCCACTCCCGTCAGGTGCTGCAGCGGTACCCGCCGGGCGCGCCGGGCCACCAGGTCGTGGAAGCGGGCAGCAGCGGACTCCAGCAGTTCGTCCCCGACGGCCCGCCGCTTCGCGAGATCCCGGCGGTCCATGCGGAGCACGTGGGCGAGCAACAGCTCCGCCTCGGCGCCCGCCGCCTCGATCCCGGCCGTCGCCAGAACGCCCGCCGCAGCCCGCACCGCACTGTCCACCGTCACGTCACCCTGGATCGGATGGCCCATTGATTGAGATTACTGCCACCTCGCCGTCATGCCATACAGGGTATGGCGGCAGTCGACACATCGGCTTTCTCTGTGCTGATGGACGCCGCCGAACCAGAAGGACCGATCCTCAGTCTGATCCGTCGGTGGGCCGCACCGGTCAGGGTCACCACACGACCATGGCGCGGGCGCGGTCCTGCTCGTGCATCCGCCCGTCCCGGGTGACCAGCTGCCAGCCGTTGACCAGCGCGGTCGCGTAGATGATCCGGTCAACCGGGTCGCCGGGGAACGTTGCGGGCAGGCCCGCGGCAGCCTCCGCGACAGCCCAGGAGACGCCCACCGTCCGGAAGGCGCCGGCCAGCTCCGAGAGCCACGTACCGACAGGTACGCCCACGATGATGCGTTCCCGGCGTGCCAGCCACGCCAGCTCGAACCAGGTCATCCCGGACACTGCCAGTTCGTCGGCGTCGCCGATGACCCGTCTCGCGGTAGAGCTGAGGCGGTCGTCCCCGGCGGACCACCAGTACGCCGCATGAGTGTCGAGAAGGACTGTCACCCCTTCTCGATCTCCCACTCGACGCCCGTGGAGAACAGGTCGTCGTCCGGGTTCGCCGGGTAGGTGACCCCAGCGAACATGTTGCGGACGGCATGCCCACCGCCGGCTGGCACGATCCGGGCGATCACCCGACCGTGCTTGGTCACCAAGACCTCCTCCCCGCCCGCCACCTGGTCGAGCAACGCGAGCAACTTGGCTTTGGTCTCCGTGGCCGTCATTGTGATGGTCATGCGGTCACAATAGTGGTCATCAGGTCGCGGCAGCCAGCCTGGCGGCCGCGTCGGCAGCGACCAGGCTGGCCAGCACGGGGCCGAGATCACCGTCGAGGACGGCGTCGAGGTTGTAGGCCTTGTAGCCCGTGCGGTGCTCGTTGATCCGGTTCTCGCCGTAGTTGTAGGTCCGGACCCGTTCGGAGCGGTCGACGGTCCGGACCTGGGACCGGCGGGCGTCCGAGGCGGCCGAGGCGGCAGCAGCCCGGGCGTCCGACAGCAGCCGGGCACGCAGGATGCGCAGCGCCGACTCCTTGTTCTGCAGTTGCGACTTCTCGTTCTGGCAGGTCACCACGGTGCCGGTGGGAACATGGGTGATCCGGACAGCGGAGTCGGTGGTGTTGACGCTCTGGCCGCCCGGCCCGCTGGAGCGGTAGACGTCGATGCGCAGGTCGTTGGGGTCGATCTGGATGTCGACCTCGTCGGCCTCGGGGTTGACCAGCACGCCGACGGCGGAGGTGTGGATCCGACCGGCCGACTCGGTCGCCGGCACCCGCTGCACCCGGTGCACCCCGCCCTCGAACTTCAGCGCCGCATAGGCACCGGAGCCGCTGCCGGGCGCCGACACCGCCATCGAGACGTCCTTGTAGCCACCCATATCGCCGGGTGTGCTCTCCAGGATCTCCGTGCGCCACCCCTGTCGCTCGGCGTAGCGCAGGTACATCCGCAGCAGGTCGCCGGCGAACAGCGCGGATTCTGCGCCCCCCTCGCCTGCCTTGATCTCGACGATGGCGTCACGGTCGTCATCGGGGTCCCGCGGTGCCAGCAGTTGCGCGAGCTCATCGGCAGCTTCCTGCTCGGCAGCCGCCAGGGCGGGCAGTTCGGCCTTGAGACCGGCGTCCTGCGTGGCGAATTCCTGCGCGGTCTGGTGATCGTCGAGGGCGGCGCGCCACCGGCGGTGCGCCTCGCCGACGGCGCCCAATTGCGAGTAGCGACGACCCAACCGCTTGGCCTCGTCCGGGTTGTTGTGGACGGCCGGGTCGGACAGCGCGCGTTCGACGTGGGCGTGCTCAGCCAGCAGGGCGTCGACGGCGGGGAACGGGCCTGTCACGTGATCTCCCTCGATGCGTTGACGAAAGCCGGTCGACAACAAAGGCGACGGCGCCCCCGGCTGAGCCGGGAGCGCCGTCGGAAACGGGTCGCTACTTGGCGGCGCGGCCGTACCGCTGCTGGAAGCGGGCCACCCGGCCACCGGTGTCGAGGATCTTCTGCTTGCCGGTGTAGAAGGGGTGGCAGGCGCTGCACACATCAGCGTTGATCTTGCCGCTGGCCGAGGTGCTCCGCGTGACGAAGGTGTTGCCGCACGTGCACGTGACCGTGGTCTCGTGATACTGCGGGTGGATGTCGGACTTCATGATGACTCCTCTGGTGATCGCTGCCGGGTCGGGCGGCCGACTGCCGTGACCCGTGAACCGGCTGCGGAGCGTAGAACCGTGATCGGTACCCAAGTATGCCCGGTGGGCGTCAGTCGTCGTCGCGGGAGCCGGGTACCGGAGTGGTCTTCTGCACCTGCAGCAGGAATTCGGCGTTGGTCTTCGTTCCCCTGACCCGGTCCAGCAACAGTTCGACCGCCTGCTGCGGATCCAGCGCACCCATCACCCGGCGCAGCTTCCACACCACGGCGAGTTCGTCCTTGGCCATCAGGATCTCCTCGCGGCGGGTACCCGATGCATTGACATCGACGGCCGGGAAGATGCGCTTGTCGGCGAGACCGCGGGAGAGCCGCAGTTCCATGTTGCCGGTGCCCTTGAACTCCTCGAAGATCACCTCGTCCATCTTCGAGCCGGTCTCGACGAGCGCGGTGGCGAGGATGGTCAGCGAGCCGCCGTCCTCGATGTTGCGCGCCGCGCCGAAGAACCGCTTGGGCGGGTACAGCGCGGAGGAGTCGACACCTCCGGAGAGGATGCGCCCGCTCGCCGGCGCGGCGAGGTTGTAGGCGCGGCCCAGCCTGGTGATGGAGTCGAGCAGCACGACGACGTCGTGCCCCATCTCCACCAGCCGCTTGGCCCGCTCGATAGCGAGTTCGGCGACGGTGGTGTGGTCCTCGGCCGGCCGGTCGAAGGTCGAGGCGATGACCTCACCCTTGACCGTTCGCTGCATGTCGGTGACTTCTTCGGGCCGCTCGTCGACGAGCACGACCATCAGGTGGCACTCGGGGTTGTTCGTGGTGATCGCGTTCGCGAGGGCCTGCAGGATCAGCGTCTTGCCAGCCTTGGGCGGGGAGACGATGAGGCCGCGCTGTCCCTTGCCGATGGGGGCGACGAGATCGATGATCCGGGTGCTGAGCACCGAGGCGTCAGTCTCCAGGCGCAGCCGCTGCTGCGGGTACAGCGGGGTGAGTTTGCCGAACTCCGCCCGGTCACGGGAGGCGTCCAGGGTCATCCCGTTGACGGTGTCGACCCTGGCCAGGGCGTTGAACCGCTGCTGGCGACGGTCGACCACCTCACCCTCGCGCTGCTGCCGCACGGCACCGGTGACCGCGTCCCCCTTGCGCAGGCCGTACTTCTTGACCTGGTTCAGCGAGACGTAGACATCACTCGGGCCGGGCAGGTAGCCGGACGTACGGACGAAGCCGTAGTTGTCGAGCACGTCGAGGATGCCGGCCACGGGCAACAGGACGTCGTCTTCGCTGACGGTGTCCACGTCCACGTCGCCGGGCACGTCGGGACGGCCTCGACGCTTGCGATCGCGGTTGCGGCCACGCCGCCGCCGGGCGCCGGGGGTGTCGTCATCGTCGTCGTCGAAGCCTTGCGGGCCGCGGTCCTGACCACCCCGATTGGGCGCGCCACCACGGTTGTCGGTGCGGTTGTCACTGCGGTTGTCCGGACGATTGTCAGAGCGGTTGTCGCCACGATTCTCTTGGCGGCCGTCGACGCGGTTCTCCCCACGAGTGTTCTCCCCGCGAGTGTTCTCACCACGACCGTCCTCCCCGCGACTATCGGTGCGA
>CAZEYA010000004.1:19417-46443 GCA_964516515.1 uncultured Kineosporiaceae bacterium
GTTCTCCCCGCGAGTGTTCTCACCACGACCGTCCTCCCCGCGACTATCGGTGCGAGGATCGGGACGGCCGTCACTTCGGCCCCCGTTGCGCTCACCCCCGGTGCGGCCCGACCCTGCGGTGCGGCCCTCGTCGGTGAGAGGTAGGTCGTCGCGACCGGCCTCGCGAGGCTCGGCCCGGTCGGGCAGTGGGAGGGTGGCAGCCAGGTCGGCGGCGACCTGGGCGATGCTCGACGCCTTCTGGGCCGTGGTGGATCCGTTGGCGTGTCCGTTGGACTCGTTGCCGGTGATCGGGCGGACGACCGGTTCGGCTGCGGGCTCGACCACGGGATCGGCGACCGCCCCGGAGTCCGGCGCGGTGGCTGCGGCGACGGCGCGGCGGCGAGTGCGTGGCTGCGCACCTTGGGCGTTGCTGCTGCCGCTGGTGGTGGTGTGGATGGCGGCCAGCAGATCCGCCTTTCGCATCCGGCCGGTGCCGGAGATGCCCAACTGGCTGGCGATCGCCTGCAGCTGGGGAAGTTTCAGAGTGGTGAGATCACCCGACGCGGACGGTGCAATGGCGTCTTGGGTTTCGGTCACGAAGGTCCTTCCTTCGGATGGCAGCCAGCACGAGAAGGTGCTGCTGTGAGATTTCAGCGAACCCGCTGGACGCGGAATTCGCAGGAGTGGCGAGGCTGGAGAACCGATGGGCCGCCGTGCGCCGAGAGCAGCGTATCACCGCCTGGCACCGTGGAACACAACGGGTTGATCTCACTCGGCGGGGCTCACCCGTTCAGCGCAGTGTCGACGATCTCCACGCCGCGGCCCAACTCGCTGCGGTGGATCCACCAGTGTGATCCCGCTCGATCGGCCACAGCCGCGGCCGGGGCGCCGAACGTCAGCACAGCGGGACCCGCCCCGGAGACCACGGCCGCTATGCCGACCGCCCGCAGTGACCTGACCAGCGACAGCGTCTCGGGCATCGCCTCGGTCCGGGCGTCCTGGTGCAGCCGGTCCGCGGTGCCCGCCAGCAACAGGTCACGCCGACCTGCCAGCGCGTGCGCCAGCACCACGGTGTGCGCACCAGTGAACACCGCGTCGCCACGGCTGACCGTCGGTGACAGCATCGCCCGGGCGAGATGGGTGGGCAGCACCGCCTGCGGGACCGCGACGACGAGTTCCAACGTTGGGTCGACGGTCAACGGCAACGCCCGGTACCGCTCTGCCTCCGTCCAGGCCACGATCGCGCCGCCGAGCACCGCCGCACCGGCGTTGTCGCCGTGCCCCTCCAGCGCCGAGGCACGATCCACCAGCCAGGGCACCCGCTCTTCCGGCTGCAGGTCGGCCCGCAGGGCCGCCAGCTCCCATGCGGCTGCCAGCCCCGCGACCATGGCGGCCGCGGAGGAACCGAGGCCCCGGCCGTGCGGGATGTCGTTGCTGCAGTCGAGCAGCAGGTCCGGCTGGGTGGCGCCAGGCAACAGCTCGGCCAGCCCGGCGCGTAGCGTAGCCGCCACGAGATGGTCCGCATCGGTCGGTACCGTGCCGGCGCCGTGGCCGGTGACCGTGCACTCGGTCGTCGCGGGGCGGCCGTCGCGGGGCGCGCTCGCGACCACCGTGACCCGATCACGCAGGTCCAGGGCAAGTCCGAGACAGTCGAAGCCCGGCCCGAGGTTGGCACTCGTGGCCGCGACGGTCACGGTGACGGTTCCGGTGGCGCCGGCCGTGGCGCGAGATCCGGTCGACATGCGCGGGTCAGCCGAGACCGAGGACACCCGCCACCTCGACCTCGTCGACGGCAACCCGGGTGGGTACCACCTCGGTGCCGTCAGCTGCCCGCAGTGCCCACTGCGGGTCCTTCAGGCCGTGCCCGGTCACCGTGACGACGATCGTCGATCCCCGGGGGATCTGGTCGCCCTGCTCGTGGCATGCCAGCAGCCCGGCGATGCCCGCCGCCGAAGCGGGCTCGACGAAGACGCCCTCCCTGGCCGACAGCCAGCGGTGCGCGGCAAGGATCTGCTCGTCGGTGACCGCGTCGATCCGGCCCTCGGAACGGTCCCGGGCATGCACGGCCTGGCGCCAGGAGGCGGGGTTGCCGATCCGGATGGCGGTGGCGACGGTGTCCGGCTGCTCGACCACGTGCCCCAGCACGATGGGGGCGGCACCTGCCGCCTGGAACCCCCACAGTTGTGGTACCCGGCTAGCCGGCCCGGCCAGGGCGTACTCCTCGTAGCCCGACCAATAGGCGGTGATGTTCCCGGCGTTTCCGACCGGCAGGCAGTGGATGTCGGGCGCGTCCCCGAGGGCGTCCACGATCTCGAACGCCGCGGTCTTCTGCCCTTCGATGCGGGCGGGGTTGACCGAGTTGACCAGCTCGACCGGATAGCGGTCGGCCAGGCGCCGGGCCAGCGTCAGGCAGTCGTCGAAATTGCCGTCGACTGCCAGCAGGTGCGCGCCGTGGGCGACCGCCTGGCTGAGCTTGCCCATCGCGATCCGCCCGTCGGGCACCAGGACGGCGCAGCTCAGCCCCGCCGCAGTGGCGTAGGCGGCGGCCGCGGCCGAGGTGTTGCCGGTCGACGCGCAGATGACGGCCTTGGCGCCGCTGTTGACCGCCACGGTGATGGCCGTGGTCATTCCCCGGTCCTTGAAGGACCCGGTCGGGTTGCAGCCCTCGACCTTGAGCAGCACACGGGCCCCGATGTGCTCGCTGATGGCCCGCGCTTCGACCAGCGGGGTGCCGCCTTCGGCCAGCGTGACGATCTCGGCGCCCGCGCCCAGGGCGGTGATCATCGGCAGCCGGTCCGCGTACTCGTGGATCACCCCGCGCCACAGCTGGGCCATCTCAGGCCCCCTCGACCCGCAGCACGGACATGACCTCGCCGACGACGTCCAGGCCGGCCAGGTCGGTCATCGTGGCCGCCAGTGAGGAGTCCGTCGCGGTGTGGGTGACGACGACGAGGTCGGCGCGCTGCTGGGGCGCCCCGCCCACCGGGCGCTGCCGGACGGTCTCGATCGAGACGCCGTGCGACGCGAACGCCTCGGCGATCCGCGCCAGCACACCCGGCCGGTCGATGACGTCCAGGCGGACGTGGTATCGCGTGCGCACCTGCGCCATGGGCAGCACCGGCAACTCGGCGTAGGCGGACTCCCCCGTCCCCCGGCCGCCGCCGACCAGGTGACGGGCGATGGCCACGACGTCGCCGAGCACGGCACTGGCCGTGGGAGTGCCGCCGGCGCCAGGGCCGTAGAACATCAACTGGCCCGCGGCGGCAGCCTCCACGTAGACGGCGTTGTAGGCACCGTGCACGCCGGCGAGCGGGTGGCTGCGCGGGATCAGCGCGGGGTGCACGCGCACGATGACGCCGACATCGCGGCCGTCGGCAACCACGCGCTCGCCCACGGCCAGCAGCTTGATCACCGAGTCCATCTCGCGCGCCGCGGTGACGTCGGCCGCCGTGATCCCTGTCATGCCCTCGCGATGGACCGAGGCGCCCGGCACCCTGGTGTGGAAGGCGATCGAGGCCAGGATGGCGGCCTTCGCCGCGGCGTCATGCCCCTCGACGTCGGCGCTGGGGTCGGCCTCGGCATAGCCCAACTGCTGGGCCTGGGCGACGGCGTCGTCGAAGTCGGCACCCGTGCGGTCCATGAGGTCGAGGACGAAGTTGGTGGTGCCGTTGACGATACCGAGCACCCGCATCACACGATCGCCCGCCAGCGACTCGCGCAGCGGGCGGATCAGGGGGATGGCGCCGGCCACGGCCGGCTCGAAGTAGAGGTCGACGTCGCGATCCGCCGCCCGGGCGAACAGTTCCGGCCCGTGCTCGGCCAGCAGCGCCTTGTTCGCCGTGACGACTCCGGCGCCGTGATCCATGGCCTCCAGCAGCAGGGAGCGGGCCGGCTCGATGCCGCCGATGACCTCCACGACGATGTCGGCCTTGCGGATCAGGCCGGCGGCGTCCGTGGTGAGCAGGGCCGTGTCGATGTGTGCCGGACGGTCGGCGAGCGGCCGCCGTACCGCGATTCCCACGATCTCCAGCGGGGCGCCCACCCGGGCTGTGAGGTCGGCGGCCTGCTCCACCAGCAGCCGGGCAACCTCCGAACCGACGACACCACTGCCCAGCAGGGCCACCCGCACGCGATCCACGCGGGGAGTGTCTCAGAGGCCGGTGGCCGACCCGTCCAGGATGGCGAACAGCGAGAGCTCGATGTCACCCGAGCCGGGCAGGGTCACCACGGCGTGGGGCCGGTCCTCGGTCAGCCGAGCCAGCTGCTCCCAGCCGTCCGGCACCCGCGAGAAGACGTCCATCGCGCGGTCGCGAGGGTCGACGATCCAGTACTGACCGGCGCCGGCGTCGAGGTACTCCGTCGACTTGCGAACCAGGTCGTCGCTGCGATTGGTCGACAGCACCTCGACGACGATGTGCGGCACGGTCTTGACGACGTCGTCGGCCGGCTCGCCGTCGAGCACCATGACGTCCGGGATGCGGACGCGGCGCACCGCTCCCGGCAGCAGCCACCCGACGCCGACGGCGACGGTGGCCGGTGGCTTGAGCTGGGACGTCAGGAGGTCACGCAGCAGCATGCAGATCTTCTGGTGGCCGTAGGTGGGCGGCGGGGTCATGAAGACCCTGCCGTCGACGTACTCGGCGCGCAGGTCGTTAGGGAGCTGGAGGAAGTCATCCCACTCCATCTCGATCCCGACGACGTCGATCGTGAGGGTCTGAGCCATAGCCTTTCCTCCCTTTCGTGCACCGTCACAGTCAACCAGCCCTGTGCCGGGACACTGATTGTGGCGCTCCGTGACAGCAAACGCCAGTCCCAATCGGCGCGTTGTCCCACGGCTCACTGATGGTGCTGGCCAGATGGCCGCCCGTCGCCATTCCCGTCACTCCATCGCCGCCAGGCGATTGCGGGCAGTTACGACAAGCCGACTCCTGCGGATGGCGCCAGCCACCCGCAGAAGACGAAATGGTACGCCCTCCGGGCCGGATATCCAAGAGCCGGAGCCGGGTCGATCCGGACAAACCCGGCACGGCTCAGCCGGCGTCGAGCGCGAGCAGGTCGTCCTCGCTCTCGCGGCGCACCAGCACGGCGGCGCGGCCGTCGCGCACGGACACCACTGCTGGGCGCGGGGTGTGGTTGTACTGGCTCGACAGACTGCGACAGTATGCCCCCGTCACCGGTACGGCCAGCAGGTCGCCCCGGCCCACGTCGGCCGGCAGGAACTCATCGCGCACGATGATGTCGCCGCTCTCGCAGTGCTTGCCCACGACCCGGGCCAGTACCGGCGGCGAGGCCGAGACCCGCGAGACCAACGCGCAGGAGTAGTCGGCGTCATACATCGCGGTCCGGACGTTGTCGCTCATCCCGCCGTCGACGCTGACGTACGTGCGGACCCCGCCACCGTCCAGCCGGACCGGTTTGACAGTCCCCACCCGGTAGAGCGTGAACGTCGACGGGCCGGCGATCGCCCGACCCGGCTCGATGCTGATCCTGGGCACCTCGACACGGGCGGCACGGCACTCCGAGCGGACCGCCTCGGCCAGCCGGCCGGCGATCTCCTCCGGTGCCAACGGGTGGTGGCTGGAGATGTAGGCGACCCCGAAGCCGCCCCCGAGGTCCATCTCGGGCAGCACCACGCCGTGCTCTCGGCCGACCTCGGCGTGCAGGGCGACGAGCCGGCGGATCGTCACGTCGAAGGCCGCCGTGTCGAAGATCTGCGAGCCGATGTGGGCGTGCAGCCCCGTCAGGCGCAGTTCCGGGCGCCGCAGGATGTCCGCCACGACCCCGGCCGCCACGCCGTCGGCGAGGGACAATCCGAACTTCTGGTCCTCGTGCGCCGTGGCCAGGAATTCGTGGGTGTGGGCCTCGACGCCGACGTTCACCCGCACCATGACCGGCGCCCGCACGTGGCGGGCGGCGGCGGCCTCGGCGATGCGCGACACCTCCTCGGCGGAGTCCACCACGATGCGGCCCAGCCCCGCGTCCAGCGCCCGCGCCAGTTCGGCATCGGTCTTGTTGTTGCCGTGCAACCCCATCCGCGCGGGGTCCACGCCGGCGCGCAGCCCGACCAGCATCTCGCCACCGGAGCACGTGTCCAGGCGCAGGCCCTCGGCAGCGATCCAGCGGGCCACCTCGACGCAGATGAACGCCTTGCCGGCGTAGTAGACGTCGGCCCCGCCGCACAGGTCGGCGAACGCCCTCTCGAAGGCGTCGCGGAAGGCCCGGGCGCGCGCTCGGAAGTCCTGCTCGTCGATCACGTACACGGGGGTGCCGTGCGTGGCAGCCAGGTCGGTCACGCTGACGCCGCCGACCTGGAGGACACCTGGCTCGCCACGGTGCGCCGTGGCGGGCCAGAGCTTCGGCAGCAGGGCGTTGACGTCCTCCGGGGGCCGCAGCCATGCCGGCCCCGGTGCGAGCGCCTCGGCGTGCAGGACCCCGGCCTCGTGCGCGCGCATCCGCCTTGTCTACTCGATCGCGCGCCCCGCGGGTAGCACAACCCCGGCGCCGAGCCGACGGAGCCGGATGACGAGGCGGGTGACACACCACAGCCCCCACCGGCCCGACCGGCGCCGCACCTCGTCGACCGCTGCCTCCCAGGGCGCGTAGGCGTAGGTCGGATACGCGTGCATGGTGGCGGCCAGCGTGGCGACGCCGACCTTGCGGCGAATGGCGAGGCCCAGTTCGGCAAGGGACTCCCCCGCCCGGGGCCCGACGACAGTGGCCCCGGTGATCCGGCCGCGGCGGTCGATCGCGAGGCGGGTGAAGCCGTCGGTTCGGCCGTCGGTGACGGCCCGGTCGACGTGGTCGTGGGTGTGCTCGATGATCCGAGGCGGCCGCTGCCCGGCAGGCGCCCACGTCGCGGTTCCGACGACTGCCACCTCGGGGTCGGTGTAGACGACCTGCGGCACGGCCCGCGTGTTCGGGACGAGCCGCAAGCCGAGCAGCGCGTTCACGGCTGCGATGCCCGCGTGATATCCGGCGACATGAGTGAGCTGCGGCGCCGGCGTGACGTCGCCCGCCGCCCAGATCTGCGGATTGGAGGTGCGCAATCGCTCGTCGACGTCGACCGCGCCGCCGTCGGTCAGCGCCACACCGGCCCGGTCGAGCCCGAGGCCCACGGTGCGGGGCTGCTGTCCCGTTGCGACCAGCAGCGCGTCGTAGGCGACCGACTGCTGCGCGCCGTCGCTACCGGCGGCCGCGCGCAGCCGTGCCTCTCCCGGCTGCCGGGGCCGACCGACGACGCTGACGATCTCGTGCGAGAGCATGAGCCTGACGCCGTCGGCCTGCAGCGAGCTGAGCAGCAGCAGCGCGGCGTCAGGGTCCATCCGGGCGAGCAGTCGCTGCCCTCGGTGGACGAGCGTCACCTGCGAACCGAGCCGGGCGAACGCCTGTGCCAGCTCGCAGCCGGCGGGACCACCGCCGAGGACCAGCAACCGAGCGGGCAGCTCGGTGAGGTCCCACACGGTCTCGGTGGTCAACGGCGCGGCCTCGCGGAGCCCGGGGATAGCGGGGACGCGTGGGGCCGAACCTGTGGCGAGCAGGGCGCGGTGGAAGGTGTGGCGCTGCCCGGCCACCGTCACCGACCCCGCACCGTCGAACTCCGCGCGCCCAGGCAGGACCGTGACTCCGGCCTCGCGCAGCGTCTGCGGCGAGTCGGCGGGCTCGATGGTGGCGATCGCCTGCCGCACGCGGGACATGACGGCCGGGAAGTCGACCCGGACGTCGCCCGCCGAGACATAGCCGTGGTTCGCCCGGACCGTCGCGACGACGCCGGCCGCCGCCAGCAGCGCCTTGCTTGGCACGCAACCGGTCCACAGGCACTCCCCGCCGGTGCGGTGCTCCTCGACGAGGGCGACCCGGGCCCCGAGCAGCGCCCCGGTATGGGCGGCGACGAGCCCTGCCGTGCCGCCACCGATGACCAGCAGGTCCCACGTCGCCATGACGGAGGAAACTCCGCGCTCGCGTCCGAGGTTCCCCGCTTACCGTCATCGCGTGACGGGCCGGGCGAAGGGGTCGGGGGTGGGCACCGCACTGTGGCGGATGAGTCGCCCCGAGCAGGTGCTTCTCATCATGGTGGTGTTCGGCGTCGGGGTGGCCGCGAGCGCGGCGGTCCACGGCGAGCCGATCTGGTCCGGTGTGTTGTCGGCCATGGCGGCGCTGGTCCCGACCGCGGTCAGCGTGCACGTCGTCAACGAGTACGCCGATCACCAGACCGATGCCCTGACCCGCCGGACTGCCTTCTCCGGCGGCAGCGGAGCGTTGAGCGAGCTGGGTCTGGACCGTCGGGTGGCGCTGTGGGGCGCCGTGGGTGCAGCCGCCCTGGCGGCGGCGGTCACCGCTGTGGGGATCGTCACAGGTTGGCTGCCGGCGGTGGCCGCCGTGCTGGTGATGGTCGGGCTCGTCGGCGGGTGGCAGTACTCGGTCGGCCCCTTGCGGTTGTCGCGGCGGGGTTTGGGCGAGGTGGCCAACGCGATCCTCGGCGGCCTGCTGCTGCCGGTGTTCGGCGTGGCGGCGGCCACGGGACGGGTGGAAGCGGTGGATCTGCTGCTGTTCGTGCCGTTCGCCCTGCTGGACTTCGTCAACCTGCTGGAGACGCAGTGGCCGGACCGGGCGGCTGACCGGCTGGCCGGCAAGCGCACGCTGGTGAGCCGGGTGTCGCCGCGCGTGGTCAGGGGGCTCGCAGTGGCGGCGACGCTGCTCGGCTACGGCCTGGCCGTGACCCTTGCGGGCTACCTCATGCTCGCGGCGCTGGTGGTCGCCGCGCTGGTGTCCCTGCCGCTGTCGCTGTGGACACTGGCGCGCCTGACCCGCGTCGAGCAGCCGCTGCCGGGCGTCCTGGCGATGACGACCTTCATCCTCGCTCAGGGCGTCGCTTGGACTGCGGTCGCTGCCACCTGACCCCGCCCGGTGCGAGGGCGCGCCCGGCTACATCCGCTCCGGGGCCGAGACCCCGAGCAACCGCAGGCCGTTGGCCAGCACCACTCGGGTCGCCTCGTTGAGCCACAGCCGGGCCCGGTTGACATCGGTCACCGGGTCGTCGCCGCGGGGAGTGACCCGGCAGGCGTCGTACCACTTGTGGTAGTGCCCGGCCAGCTCTTCGAGGTAGCGGGCCACCCGATGCGGCTCGCGCAGGGTGCCGGCCTGGGTCACGATCCTGGGGAACTCCCCCAGCGCCGCCAGCAGCACCGACTCGGTCTCGTCGATCAGCGTGGAGGGGTCGAAGCCGTCGGCGAGCCGGACACCGGCAGCTGGAGCGTTGCGGCTGACCCCGCTGATCCGGGCGTGGGCGTACTGGACGTAGAACACCGGGTTGTCGTTCGTGCTGCGGGTCAGCAGGTCCAGGTCGACATCCAGCGTGGAGTCCGCGGACGAGCGCGCCAGTGCGTAGCGGGCCGCGTCGGTCCCAACCGCGTCGACCAGGTCCTCCATCGTGACCACCGTGCCGGCCCGCTTGCTCATCCGGACCGGGACACCGTCCTTGACCAGGTTGACCATCTGGCCGATGAGGATCTCCAGGTGCTCACCCGGGGTATCGCCGAATGCCGCCGTCATCGCCATCATTCGGCCGATGTAGCCGTGGTGGTCGGCGCCCAGCATGATGATGTTCCGGTCGAAACCTCGCTCCCGCTTGTCGAGGTAGTAGGCCAGGTCCCCCGCAATGTAGGCGGCGTTGCCGTCGCCTTTGATCAGGACCCGGTCCTTGTCGTCGCCGAAGTCGGTGGTGCGGAGCCACTGCGCGCCGTCGGCCTCGTAGGTGCGACCCAACGCGGTCAGCCGCTCGATGGCCTGGCTGACGCGGCCGGCGGTGTGCAGCGAGTCCTCGTGGAAGTAGACGTCGAAGTCGACGCCGAAGTCGTGCAACGAGACCTTGATCTGGTCGAACATCAGATCCACGCCGCGGACCCGGAAGGCCTCCTGCGCCGCCTCGAGCGGCAGTCCGCGGGGGTCAGGATCGCCGTCCTCGGCCGCCCGCCGGATGACGTCGGCGGCGATGTCGTCGATGTAGGCACCTGCGTAGCCGTCGTCGGGAGGGAGCTCACCCAGCGCACTGGCCAGCAGGGACCGAGCGAAACGGTCGATCTGGACGCCGTGGTCGTTGAAGTAGTACTCCTTGGTGACGTCGGCGCCCATCGCGGTCAGGATCCGGCCCAGGCTGTCCCCGACCGCCGCCCATCGGGTCCCCCCGAGGTGGATCGGCCCGGTCGGGTTGGCCGAGACGAACTCCAGGTTGATCCGGGCCCCGGCCAGAGAGTCACTGCGGCCATAGTCGTCGCCCGCCTCGACGATGACCCTTGCCAGGTCCCCCGCTTCTGCGGCATCGAGGGTGATGTTGAGGAACCCGGGACCCGCGACGTCGACCCGCGCCACACCGGGCAGGTCGCGCAGCCGCGCGGCCAGCAGGTCCGCCACCTGTCGTGGCGGACGGCCGGCAGCCTTGGCCACCTGCAATGCCACGTTCGTCGACCAGTCCCCGTGCTCACGCGTCCTGGGTCGCTCCACCCTGACCTCGGCCGGGACCTCCAACGTGAGGTCACCGGCGGCCACGGCAGCCGTGAGGCTGCCGCGGACGGCGGCGGCGAGAGCGTCGGGAGTCACGGGGATCGAGCGTAGGCCCAGTGGCGGGTCACCGCTCTCGGGTGGCCCTCGCGATGACCTCGTCCACGGTGGCCGGACCGGTGTGCGCGGACAGGCACATCGGCGCCGTCGTCCTGACGAACGGGGTGCCCTCGGTCGCCATGTAGAACGTGCCGCGGCCCAGCCGCGCGACGTCCGGGATGTCGCTGCCTCGGGCCCGTGCCAGCTCCCGGACCGCCTCGATCTGCACCGGAGCAGAGAGCAGGCCAACGATCTGCGTGGTGGCGTTGCCGGGGATGCGGTTGTCGAGGTTCTTCGGGGCCTGGGTGGCGAACAGCATTCCCAGCCCGTACTTGCGCGCCTGGGAGACCAGCGCCACCGTCGTCTCGCCGAACGGCGTGGTGCCCCGGGAGGACACGAAGTTCTGCGCCTCGTCCATGACGAACAGACCACCGAGCGTGCCGTCAGGTGCCGGGTTGGCCTTGACCCAGGCGAACAGGGCCAGCTGCAGTTCGTTGACGAAGCTCTCCTTGGTCTCCGGTGTCGGCAGGCCCAGCAGGTTGACGACCGACACCCGGGCGCGCTTGCCCGGCGCGGGGGTCAGCAGGACGCCCGGATCGGCCGTCTCGCCCCCGCCGCCGAACAGCGGGTCGTTGATCATGGCTGCCGTCAGCGTCTCGGCCAGCTCGCCCGCGATCTTCTGCCCCTTGCCGATCCGGGTCGCCTCGGCAGGCAGGTAGCGCAGGAAGTCGATGAAGTCCTTCAGCCCCTCCTGGCCGCCGCGGGCGAAAGCCTCCAGGGCCTGTCGCAGCACCGCGCGCGACTGGTCGACCTTGGGACTGGGGGTCATCAGCCGTGCCCGTGGAGCCAGGCTGGCCACCGCCGCGGTGATTGCGTCGTGGAACTCGTCCGGGTCGTCGAGAAACTGCGCGAAGTCCGGCAGGGCGCGCAGTGACAGCGGCCGCCCGGCCAACCGCCCCGGCGTCCACACCACGACATCCGTGTTGTCGTGGAAGTCGGCTGCGCGTTCGGCGTCGCCAGACCACCACCCGGGGTGTGGAGTCTCCCAGGCGTCGGCGAGGCGCACCAGGTCGTTGTTGACGTCGAGCACGATCGAGGACACCCCCCGCAGGGCGCACTCCTCGATGATCCGGCGCAGCAGCACAGTCTTGCCGGAACCGGAGCCGGCGAAGACCACGGCATGACGGTTGAGAGCTGCCATCGGGATCGCGAAGGTGCTGCCGTCCGCGACCGACCGGCCGAGCACGATCACGTCGGGGCGCCGCTCGATCGCGTGGTCGGGGGCAACGACGGCGACCGGCGGCTCGGCCTGCGGCGGTCGCGTCGACGCGATGTCCACGTCGCCCAGCGCCGCCGACAGCAGGTCGGAACGACCTGCCGGGCGCCGGTCGGCGAGCCACCCCTGCGTCCCCGGGGCGTCGTCGTCGAGCATCCGCCGCAGTGCACTGAACGTGCGGACGTCGGCCTCGGAGAGCGGCAACACCTCACCGGAGGTGTCGAGGATCCCTTCGACCATCTCGGCGGTGCGCGGCCCCTTCGGCCAGGGGTCGTTTCGCAGCAGGACCAGCCTGCGTCGGTCCATCCCGGCGGCCACCCCGGCGGCAACACGGGCGTCCTGCAGCCGGGTCTGCACCGCGCGGTGATGCCTGGCGAACACCGCACGGAAGGCCCAGTGCTGCTCGTCCTCGGTGGCCGGGTCGAGCACCAGCCGCAACCGGGCGTGCAGAGCGGGCTTCTTGCGCGGTCGCGGCGGGTCGATGGCCCACTCCCGCCCCCCCGCCTCGGCGACGAAGGACACCAGCGCGGCGCGCAGCAGGCCGGGAATCTGGCTGTCCTCGGCTGCGGGGTCGAGGAGGGCCGGGACGTCGGCGGCCGCCCGGTAGGCCGCGAACCGGTCGTCCAGCCCTGACGCCGCGCTGTCCAAGGGCACCGACGCAGCGGCCGACTGAGTCGACTCCCTCTCGCTGAGGTCGTCGAGCGGCGTGGGGATGCCCGTCTCGACACAGCTCCGGGCGTGCGCATCGACCCGCTGCAGGAGTTCTCGCGCCGTGTAGCGCGACGCCTGCGCCAGCGCGCCTTCCGCGATCGGCCAGGTCGGGTAGGGCGGCTCGACATCGACGGTGGCGTACCGGAAGCCGAGGTGGGCAGCGAGAAACTCCGCAGCCTTTTCGTTGCCGGGTAACGCCTCCAGCAGCTTGAGCTCGCGGAAGCGGTCGCCCGCCGCGGCAACCGAACGCGACAGCAGCAGCGCCCACGAGGTCGGCAGCAGCGAGAGCACCGTGAGGGTGCGCCTGGTCTCCTCGCGAAGCGCCATCAGCCCGTCAGCGACGCTGTCGAGCATCCGCTCGAACTGCTCGCTCTCGGTCGGGGGGGCCGTGCCCGCGGTCCGCGGCGTGGCGCGCGCCGAGCGGGACTGCGCGATGAGGGTGTCGAGCTGGTCGACAGCGATGACAGTCGGCTCCCCCGAGGCCGCCAGCAAGCGCGAGAGGTCGCGCACGATCAGCTGCGGCGAGCGAGCGCCTCGCTGAAGTCCCCATGCCGCTCGGTCGGCCAGGTCCAGCTCGTCGCCGAGGGATACGAAGGCGCGGCCGATGTCACTCTGGTCGAGGTCCGGCGAGGCGTAGAGCAGGAGCGCCCGCGCGACGTCCGCGCTCTCGCCCAGCTGTCGATCGATTCGGCGCAGACCAGTGACGAATGCGTCGAGGTCGCCGCGGTCGACCGGCCGTTCGCCGAGCAGCGCCGAACGCAGCCCGGCGTCGGCCTCGATCTTGTCCCCCAGGGTGCGCAGCAGTAGCGTCAACTGATCGCGGTCGCAGTGTGCCCGGCGCAGCAGGCCATCGAGGATGCCCTGGGTGACGCTGCGCCAGAAGTCCGCATCCGCCAGGTGCTGGACCAGGAAGAAGTACCCGTCGCCCTGTTGCACCTGCTGCCGGATCCAGCCCAGCAGGTGGGTCTTGCCGACCCCTTTCGAGCCGGACAGGACCAGGCCGATGGGGCTCGGCCCGCGACTTCGCCAGGCTGCCTCCATGCCGTCGAGCAGTTCCCGTTCGGCGGCCGGCTGCAAGCCGTCGATGTGGACCGAGTCGGCGTCGAAGACATCGTCGGGTGTCGCCGCCCAGTTGAACCGCACGGCCGACAGCGCACGCAGCAGCCGGTCGGTGTCGCCGTCGACAGTGCCCTCGGCGAGCGAGCCGCGGGCGGTCATACCCGAGCCAGCGCGATCATGTGTACGTCTCTCGCCCCGATTCGCACGGCGGCGCTGTGGTCCTGCTCGGTCAGCGCCCTGGTGTTTGCCTCGGGTGCCAGGTTGACGCCGGGCATGCCGAACATGGCGACGAGGGCGGCGTCGACGTCCTCGCGTGAGACCCCTTCGATGCCGGCTCGGAGGTCCACCAGGGCCACCCAGTCACCGGGTTTGGCCGCCTCGGCGTAGGCATGCCTGATGGCCGCTTCGGCGTCCGGACGGAAGACGTCGGACAGCGCGAGATCCCGCCGATCGAGGTAACGCTTGAGGCCCGCGAGCACGGCGTAGAGGGCGCCACCGGACGGTCCCGAACGAGGCGGTCGTGTGACGTCCAGTTCCGCAACGCACCACTGCCAACCGGCGTCAGTCAGCTCGTGGCGGTAGGTGCGGCCCAGCCGATCGCTCTCCACCAGGCCGGCTTCGTTGAGCCGGGCCCTGGCCCCGGCGTCCAAACCCACCCCGTGCTCGCTCAGCTCGGGGTTGCTCATCCCTGTTGCCCGGGACATGAGGACGAGCAGCGCCGCCCGCTCACGCGGCAAGACAACGATCATGTTCTAACTCCCCCGATCTACTCCTCCTGCGACCATAGCCGGACGGTCCCGTCGCCGCCGCACAATCCCGGCATCGTCCGGAAGGCCAACCGCCCGGCGTCTACCCCGCCGCCGGGGTACGTGGCGGTGCTAGTGTTTTCCTCGTTGCCCCCGTAGCTCAGGGGATAGAGCGCCGCCCTCCGGAGGCGGAAGCGCAGGTTCGAATCCTGTCGGGGGCACCCAGTCTGACCAGCACGTTTAGGCGTGATCACGCTGACAAGCGCTCCGCGTGGAGCCCTTCGTGGAGCAGCGGTCCCTGTCGTTGTCTCATGCCGCACCGAAAACGCCGCGGACGTGGGTACATCGAGGAGCTGCCATCAGGCAGTTGTCGGGCCGTCGCGCCCGCCGGGATCGTCCCGACGGCCCGTCCATGACGGCAGTGCGCGTCCACAGGAACGCTCCGAGGAGCCTGTCCAGGACTGCCGCGTTCAAGCGGGCCCCGGCCGACACCGCGGCCAGCGCGAGCATCAGGAAAGCACCCACCTGGTACCGGACCCGCGTCGGCCCCGAGGATCCGGCACGTCCGCCAAGACCTGGACCAGGCCGATGGCCCAGCGCATGGAGACACCAGACGGTGTCGTCGGAGAAGATGACATCGGCGGATGTGGCCTTGGCAGCGGTGAATGGCGTCGAAACCCACCATCAAAGCGACGCAGGCCACATCCGCCCCCCACGCCACGCCGCTCACCCAGGCGGAAACTACCAGCTCACAGCATGATCACCTGGACTTTGCCGGGGCCCTGCTGGTTTGCCCACCGCCTCATACCGCCACTGCACTGGCTAGGCGTCGGCCTGAGCCGACCCCACCAACGCTGCCCGCGGCGTCGAACACACCGGAGGAGCTCGACTCGTCAACGTCGACTCGATGCCAAAATGGCCGCGAAGAGTAGGGCACCGCCAGCAATGCCCACGGCAAGGGTGAAGGAAGATTCGCGCAGCACGTAGGCCAATACGAGGCATCCTAGCGAAGCCAGGAACAGCACAGTGCCCAAGGTGAGCCACCTCGAGCCACGTCTAGCGTTGCCATAGCCTCCAACCGTTGCAATGACAGCCGCTGTGGCGCAGACAGCCCCGAAGAGAACGGCGCCAGGACCCGTTGTAAGGAGCCCCAGCGCGAAACAGCCGACCGTAAGCGTTACCCCACCAATTGCGTCTCCCCGCGCATCGGTGTAAGCACCGGTTGGGTCTGTGTTGTTGCACGGGTTGGCTGCGGCGTAGAGGTAGTTGTTGGCTTCTTGTCCGCTGGGGTCGGGTTGGGTGAATCGGCTCATCACAATTCAGGGTGTAGTCGGGGTCTGAACCCGCCGGTCTCGAGCAGGCTCCTGGCGATGTAGTTGGTGAGGTTCCGGAAGCCAAGGGCGGACCCGCGCAGGTGCTCCAGGCGGCCGTTGATCGCCTCCGTCGGACCGTTGCTGGTGCCGGGTCGCTGCGCCTTCGAGTTCACCTCGCTGCTCCTGTCGCTCTACCTTGGCCGCAGCCCGGCTATGGGCCCGGGATACTGCGCGTGGATGTCGCCGTCGACCAGGCGCCAGCAGAAGTCGTTCATCTGGGCCGCAGCCGGAGCGTGCCGGGCGAGGATGCCCGCCACTGCCGCCGGCACGTCCTGGGGGATGTCGCCGCTCGCGCACCGACGCACGTATGCGTTGCGTGCAGCAGGACCACCGCTGGTCGGCTCCGGCACCCCACACACCGTGTTGACCAGCCAGTTCACCAGTCGCATGGCCGCGTAGTCGGCATCGTGGTCGACGTGGTGCGCGACGAAGTCGCGCTCGGCCTCGGACAGATCAAACCGAGGCGATGTGGCCAGCCCGAGGTCAATGAGGTAGATCTGATCGTCGTCGGCCCGCATGTTGGCGAAGTGTCCATCCATGTGCAGCACCTCGCGGCTACGCAGGAACGCGACGGCCTCGAAAAGCTGCCGCTCGAACGTCTCGGCATTGCCCACCGGGTCGTTCAGTGTGTCGAGCAGTCGATCGGGGAGGTACTCGAGAAAGAGCACGAGGCTGGAGCCCGCGCCAGCCAGTTCCTCGAAGCGGATCCGCACCGCCGGGTCGCCTCCGAACTGGGCGACGACCGCCTCGATGTCCCGGTGCTCGGACGCGACGGGCGGGCGGCCCGGTAGCACCCGCCAGTGGTGCAGCAGGGCGAAGGACTCGGACTCACCGCCGAGGACTCCCTCGGTGACGGTGATGTTGGCGGCCAGCTCGCGCCACGCGCCGAAGCCCGGGCCGGCGAGGCGGTGCATGCCGTACTGGCAGGAGATCGGCAGGTCGAACAGGTTCGCTGTGCTGTGCGGATGCGCCAGTTCCCGGTCGGTGATCGGAATCCGCTTGGCGAACACCGTGATGCCGTCGACGTCGAGGACCGAGCAGCCACCGCCCACGCCCACAGCGCTGGTGGGTGCCGCATGGAAGAACGCCGCCAGCTCGTCGTCGTCGCGGGCGGCGAGCGAAGCCGACACGAGGTCGTGACGGACACGTCGGGTACTGAGCATCGCGCCATCCTGCCCGCCACTGAGGATCCGGACACGGACGTGAGACAGCGGCCGTCGTACGTCCGTCTCGGCGCCCAGGTCACGGCGGCAGGCGGCGGACAAGCTGCGTGAGTTCCTACAGCACAAGCCCGCGCTCCAACAGCACGTGGTGGACCACCAAAATCGCCGCCATCAAGGGCCGTGACCTCGGCACCAGCGCGCACCTGGCGATAGCTGGCTGGCAGGTCGTGCGGGTCTGGGGGCACGTGCCGCTTGACGAGGCCGCAGCCATTGTGCGAGCCACCGTCAGAGCCTGGAGGCCGGGCAGCCAGTGCTGGTCGTTGCCTTGTGAATGCGCGCCGCGAACACCCCGCTGGCGTCACCGGCACCACTGGCTGCCGCACCCCTTCGGATCGGCGTCCCGGACGGCGTGGCGGCCTATCTGGGTCAGCTTGCGCGACCACGGGCACCGCCCCGAAGGCTTCTGGGTTGCCTCCAACGACCCCGCGGCCGCTGCTCAGGCCATCGCCGGACGAGTCCCGCGACGCGACACGCAGGAGTGGGCCGTGCTCAGCGACGGCGCCAGCCGCCTCGTCTACATGTTCGCCATCACCGAATGGGCCGGCCTGCTGGAGCTGCTGAACGACAAAGAGCCTGAGGGCCTTGTCCGGGCCGTCCGTCGTGCCAAAGCCACGGATCCAGCCGCGACCCGGTGGCCGCGCACCAAGATCCAGGATGACGCAGGGCCATCCACATCCGTTCTTGACGGTAGTGATCTGACCGCCAGCCCGCGTGTGCGCTCAGGCTGGAGGACGCACGCCACCCTCGACTACGTCGTCCGCTACACCCTCGATTGCGATGAGCCGGTATACCGCCACAGGTTGGTCACGGTGCCGATGCTACCGGGTGATGGCCCGGTTTCCCCGGTACGGGCTGTAAGAGTATGTCGTGACCGGGCCGCCGCTGGTGGATACCATGCCCACGACGGACCCGAGCCCATCGAAGAGGTAGTACAACGACCCAGCCCCGGCACCGGTGGTCTGCCGAATCGAGATCAGAGTGCCACCGGGGTCGAAAGTGTACCGGGCGACCGGACTGGACCCCGGAACTGCCCAGGCGTTGTCTACTGACACCGACCTGCCCGACCTGGAACTCCGTCGTCGTCCCACCGTTTGTAGAGGTGACCCGCCGATTGTTGCCCAACCCCGCATACGTGAACGAGGTCGCCTACCCACCAGTCGTCAACGACGTCAACGCGTTACTACCGGTGTACGCCATCGCCGTACGCGCAGTCCCAGTACTCGTCGCTGAGGTGACCTCGTTGCCGTTGAGGTCGAACGACCGACCTGAGGTGGACCCGTTCCGGGTCGCCAACTGATCCACGTTGTTATACCCGAACGTCACCGACTCCACGGGGGTGACCCCCGTGGTGGTTTTGGACGTCATGTTCCCTACGTTGTCATACCCGTAGGCCCATGACGCCGCTACATCCCTTCCACGGGCGCGACGCGTGTCGTGGCGGCGGTCTACGTCAGACGAGGGACGGCACGGGTGCGGAGGGCCGGAAGTCAACGACGAGGTCGACGCCCAGGGCCGTCGCGATGCGGCGCAGGGTGGCGAGGGTGGGTTCGGTACCGCCGGCTTCGAGCCGGGCGATGGCGGGCTGGCTGGTGGCTGCGCGCCGGGCCAACTCGACCTGGGTGATGCCGGCGGCGATTCGGTGTCCGCGGACCAGGGCCCCGAGTCGGTAGGCGGCGTCGGCTTCGGCGTAGGCGGTGTCGTAGGCCTGGGGGTCTTCGGCCCGCTTCTGCTCCCGCAGGGTCTTCCAGTCGGTTCTCATGGTCACTCCTCCGCCGTGTGGCCGTCGGCGATGCAGGTCTCCATCGCTCGCTTGGCGCGTGCGATCTCGCGCCGTTCCTGCTGTCTGGTTTTCTGGAAGACGGTCAACAGGATGATCCGCCTCCCGGTCGCGATGTAGTAGGTGATCCGTTGGCTGGCGTGGCCGATGTGGAACCGCAGTTCCCGGAGCTTGCCGTCGAGGTGGCGCGTGTAGGGCTCGCCGAGCAGCACCCCACGTTCGGCGAGCAGCTCGATGTGGTGGTCGGCGAAGGCGGCGTCTTGCGGGCGGAGGCTCAGGTACCAGTCGCGGACCTCGGTTCCAGCTCGACGTCGCCCCACGAGCAATATACCACGAACGATATACCACGACAGCGGCGAGCCGACCCTCGTGGAGCATTTCGTGGGACGAACCACCGCTTCACGGAGCAACTGGGGACGATCACGCAGCCTCGCCCGACGCTGTGGCCTGCGACGGAAGCTCCTGATCACCTGGTTGACCGGCCTCCGGAGGCGGAAGCGCAGGTTCGAATCCTGTCGGGGGCACCCAGTCTGACCAGCTCGTGTGCGTGTGATGAAGCTGACCGGCGCTCCGCCGACTATTCCGAAGGCTCCGGTGGTTGGAAGGACATGATGGCGACGACGATGTCGTCGCTGGTCGGGGAGTCGTTCGTCATGTGTTCGATGATTCTGTCGGCGAGGGCAGTAAGCGGTTCGGTGGCGAGGGCTGCCACAGTCTTTTCCAGCCTGGCGATCCCTTCCTCGAGGGTGTGGGTTCTGCGTTCGATGAGGCCGTCGGAGTACAGGACGACGAGTGCGCCGGGTTCCAGGGTGATCTCCGCTTCTGGCCGGACTGGTGCTGCTCGCAGGAGTCGGGGGACGCACATGGGCTTGGCTTGGGCGTCGAATAGTCGCCGCGTGGACCCATCCGGGGTCGCCATGATGATCGGGGGGTGCCCCGCCGAGGAGTATGTGAGGTGACCGTTCTGGGGGTCGAGGACGACGCAGGTGGCCGTGACGAAGTCCGTGCCGTCGCGTCCCCGGGCGAACTCCTCCAGAGCGTCGAGGAGAGCGGCGGGGCTCGGTGGCACGTGAGCGGCAAGAGCGGCGGTGGCGGCGCGCAGGCGTCCCATGGCCGCGGCCGAGTCCATGGTGTGCCCGACGACGTCGCCGACCATGAGACCGATCTGCCCGCTTGGCCAGGAGAAGGTGTCGTACCAGTCGCCACCGACCTCCAGGACGTCGCTGCCTGCCTCATAGCGCGCCTGGACCGAGACGCTGGGGTGGGTGACCAGACTGTCGGGCAGTAACGCCCGCTGTAGCCGGATGGCGATCTCGTGCTCTTGGCGGCGCAGGTGTGTCGAGGCCAGGACAATCCCTGCCCGCTCGGCGAGTGTTTCGAGGAAGGCCAGGTCGTCGGGGCTGTAGTGCGGTCGCGCGGGGTCTGCCAGACCAACCATGAGTGCTGCGCGGACGCCGCCGCCGATCGTGAGCGGAACGGTCATGCGCGAGCGCGGCGAGACGTCGTTCAGTAGCGCTGTGACGGTCGCATCAACGGCGTATCCGGATTGCCCGGTCGGTGTCACGGCCAGCAGGTGGGACTGCCCGGCCACCACCCGGGACAGCGAACTCGCGGCCCTGGACGGCACCTCGATCGTGGCGAAGTCGGCGATCCGCGGGACGAGTACGTCGGTGAAGGCCTGCAGCTGAGCCTCGGCGCTCGACTGCGTCTGCAGGGTGCTCAGGACCGCGGCGAGGAGTTCGGCCCGGGAGTGCTGGACGCGCAGGGCGCGTTCGGCCCGGGCCTTCTCCACGGCACCCCACGTGCGGTCGGCCGTGTCACCGATGAGCGTGACCTCCTCGGGAAGCCAGGGCCGCGGCACCGTCTCGTGCACGGCGATCGCGGCCACGACCCGGCCTTGCCGGAGCACCGGTGCGAGAACGTAGGAACCGATGCCCAAGGAAAGGGTGGCCTCCCGCTCGGCGTCGCTCAGGCGGGCGTCGCCGGTGACGTCATGGACGACGACGGACTCTCCCGCCCGGAACAGGGTCATCGGTCCCGCCGCCCCGTAGTCGTCCAGACGGTACGTCCCCACGGCGCTGTCCAACCGGGGATGGTGATCCGCCCGTACGACACCGAACTCCCCAGTGGGATCGACCTCGGCGTACTGGGCTCGGGCGGTGTCCAGGTGCTCTCCGAGGAGACCGACGGCCCGGACCTGCACCGCGACCGGGTCGTCGACCTGGCGCAGTGCATCCAGCAGACGGGCCCGGTAGGCATCGGCCGCGGCGGCGCTCCGGATCGCCTCAGCCGCCACCCGCTGGTCGGTGATGTCCGTGGCAATGCCCAGGATGTGCTCGGAGACCCCGCCCGGGGTCCGCCGCAGGACGACGTCGCGGCTGAGGAACCACCGCCACTGGCCGTCGCGGTGACGGAACCGATACTCCACCGTCAGCGAGCTGCCGTCATCCAGCTGACGAAGCGCCTCCTGGTGGGCCTTCATCAGGGCGACGTCATCGGGATGGATCGCCTGGGGCAGGAAGTCGCTGCCGAGTGCCTCGATCTCCTCCGGGGAATACCCGAGAGCCTCCAGCGTCGACCGGTTCGCATAGATGGTGCTCCCTGACGCCAGGTCGAAGACGTACATGACGCCCGGGACCACCGACGTCATCTCCGTGATGAACCGGTGATTCTCGCGCAGCGTGAGTTCGGATTGCTTGCGCTCGGTGATATCAGCGCTGGTGCCCAGGTGACCGACGTACTGCCCGTCGCCGGTGTAACGCGGCTCACCCCAGGACTCCAGCCACCGCCACTGCCCGTCCGCTCGCCTGACCTGGACCTCCGCGTGGAACATCCGCCGCTCGGCCACCGCACGCACGAACTCGGTGACGTATGCCGACCCCTCCTCGGGGTAGGTGAGGTCCTGCCAATGATCGGCGAGCATCTCCTCACGACCGACCCCGAAAAAGGCGCAGAACGTCTCGTTGACCCACTCCTGCTGCCCGTCGGCGTCGTGCACCCAGACCAGCAACGGCAAATGATCAGCCAAGTCGCGCAACCGGGTCTCACTCGCGCGCAGCGCCTCCTCATCGCGGCGACGCGCGGAAATGTCCTTGAAGACGACGGCGAAGTGGCCGTGCGGCTGCACAGGGACGGAGAAGACGTCGAACCATCGGCCCATGGCCGCTGACCCCTGCTCGAACCGGACCACCTCCCGGCCCAAGCCCACCTTGGCGTAGGTCTGCACCCACACCGGCTCCAGGTCAGGCACCAGCTCAAGGGCGGTGCGCCCCACCGGGTCCACCAGCCCGGTCATCTCCTCGAACACCGGATTGACCTGCAAGAAGCGATAGTCCACAGGCTCACCCCAGGCGTCACACACCATCTCGCACAGGCAGTAACCCTCGTCGAACGAGTCGAACAACACCCGCAGACGCTCCTCGCTACGCCGCAGCTCCTCGAACTCCCGCTCCACACCCAGCTCCCAACTGACAACCCCAAGCATCCCCAACATGGGTGAGACCTGGCAATCCCCGACCCAGCACAGGGGTGCAGTTTCGTCAGCCAGCGGATCACCCGGTGCCAGACGAAGTTCTCCAGCTTCCGGAACACGGCCATGGCCAAATGCGTGTCTACCGCCGCTACCGGCCCGATGTGTTCGCCGGCGTCTTCGGCCAGGACCACGTCATCTCACCGCTCACCAGCCGACGGTCCCCTCGGGTCGGGACCCAGGAACCCGATCAGCCGCGCCGGTCAGGTCCAGCAATCCTCCGGCTGCGACCGCGTCAGGGGGTGACCGGCGGTGTGGCGGGGGTTGCCGTCGCCGACTTGCTGGAAATCGTCGGCGACGGCGTGGCGGTCGGGCTCGGCGGGTTCGCGACGTTGGCGTCGGTGCCGTTGGAGACCTCTTGACCATCGTTGACGCCGTCATTGTCGCTGTCGGGGTCCAGCGGGTCGCTGAGGTAGACGTCAGGCTCGATGAAGTCGTCGAGGCCGTCGCCGTCGGTGTCCGCGAGCGTCGGGTCGGTGCCCAGATCGACCTCGTCGCCGTCGATGATCTTGTCATCGTCGGTGTCGGCGTCGTTCGGATCCGAGCCGTACTGGTCGACCTCGCGGCCGTCCCTGATCCCGTCGTCGTCGGTGTCGGCGTCGTTGGGGTCGGTCCCGAGGTCCCGCTCGCGCGAGTCGCTGAGCCCGTCGTTGTCCGTGTCGCGAGGCGGGTCGGGCCGGGCCGTGGTGGCCGGTTCGGTCGGGGTGGACGGCTGGGTCGACTCCGACGAGGGCGCCGTCAAGGGCGCGGCTACCAACGGGTCCTGGCCCTGCGCCACTTCGGCGCCGTCGCCGACGCCGTCGCCGTCGGTGTCCGCCGCGGTGGGGTCGCTCCCGTAGTCATTGACCTCGGCACCGTCGGCCAGACCGTCGCCGTCGGTGTCCGCCGCGGTGGGGTCCGTGCCCAGCCTGGCCTCCTCGGCGTCGGTGAGGCCGTCGGAGTCAGCGTCGGCGCTGCCGTCCGTCGTGGCCTCACCCCCGGTGTCGTCGGGGGCGAAGATGGTCGCCGCGGCGGCGACCCCGCCGGCGAGCACGAGTACGGCCACCACCCCCACGAGCACGCCGCGCAGCACGCCGCGGCCCGCCCCGCGCGCCGCGACGATGTCCTGCTCGTCGTCGTCCTCGTCATGCCCGGGCCGGTACTCCGGCTGGTAGCCCGGTGCTTGACGGGCCGAGCCGGCCATGCCGGTCACTTCAGGCCGCTCGCGGTCAAGGGGCCGCGACACGGCGGCAATGGCCACGGTCGAGGCCGCCGCGAACGGGTCGCCAGGCCCGGGCGGTGCCGCAGCCCCAGCCGGAGCAGCCGCCAGGGCGGGCGGCATCGGGGCCGATTGCACCGGCGACGCGGCGGGGGCAGCGGGGGCAGCGGGCACGACCGGTGCCGGCGGGCGGACCCGGCCGGGCAACCGATCGGCCGCCGCCCATGCCGCACCGAGGGCGATGGCCTGCTTGGGATCGGCATCGACGGCCACGGGACGGTTGAGCTCCGCGCCGACCAGCTGCGCCACCAGCGGAATCCGTGACGAGCCGCCCACCAGCAACACCGAGTGCAGGTCAGCCGTCTCGACATGCGCCGAGGCGAGCGCACGGCGCAGGGCGTCGACCGTGTCGCTCAGCGCGGGCCGGATCATCGCCTCCAACTCGGCGCGAGTGAGGCGGACCTCGGTGGTGACCGTCGGCAGGAGCACCGGGATCGACACGTCGGTGTCCTCCGACAGCGCCTCCTTGGCCTTGGTGCACTCGTCGCGAAGCCGGGCGACAGCGCCGACGGCAGCCGTGTCGTCCTCGTCGATATCGTCGAGCGCCCGTGACAGCGACCCGACGACATGAGCGAAGACGGCCGCGTCGAAGTCGATGCCCCCGAGTCGCTCGATGCCCTCGGGCCGTCCGAGCAGTTCGAACCCGGAGGCGGTCTTGCGCACCACGGCCGCGTCGAACGTGCCACCACCGAGGTCGTACACGGCAACGGGGGCGCCGATGGGCACCTGCTCCTTGTGCGCGTACAGGACCGCAGCCGCCTCGGGCTCGCTGAGCAGCATCACGTCGAGGTTCTCCAGCCCAGCGAGACGGATCGCCTGCTGCAGCAGCTCAGTCTTGTACGGGCCCCAGTTGGCGGGGTGACACACGGTGACACGTGTGGGCTCGCTCCCCTCACGGCCCCGGACGGTGTCCAGGACGGCCCGCAGCAGCCGGGCGGTGAGCTGTTCGGCCGAGAAGGGGGAGCCCCCCAGCATGAGCGGCGTCGGGTCGCCGATGCGACGCTTGAACTCCCGCGCCACCCGGTGGGGCTCGCTCATGGCCCGCCGTTCGGCCGCTTCACCGATCAGCGTCGTGCCGTCCTCGCCCACATAGACGACCGACGGCAGCGCTGCCATGCGGGTGCCGAGGGAGACAACCTCGGGTCGCTGGTCGCGCCAGACGGCGGCCGAAGTGAACGTCGTGCCGAGGTCTACTCCCAGTGCGTACATGTCCGCTCCACCTCACGTGTCGTCGATCTGAACGATCTGCTGCTGAGGTTAGGCGTCGAATGCCCCGGTTGGGCACTGTCTGGCACGCGGCTTGGGGGTCTCAGGGGGACTTCCCCGACTCCCCCGCCACGTCTGATGCCTAGCGTTGGTGCCATGCCTGACGTGCGTCCGCTGCGCGACCTCTTCGACGACATCGCCACCCGCGAGCCGGGGGCCGGCGCGGGCGATCCAGCGGACGTCCTGCGCGACGCCGGCCACGGCGACCTGCCGCCCGACCTGGTGGCCGAAGCCGTCGTGAGCTACGCGGGCACCGCACAGTTGCAGGTCGCCGAGGCACTGTCGCCGTTCTCCTCGTCGTGGGCCGCCCTGGACGAGGACGGCACGGGAGGTCTGGACCTGCTGTCCGGTGCCGCCCTCCCCCCCGACGCCGTCGCGGACCCCTGGGCCTTGGACGCGCCTGGGCTCGATGCCCCGGCGGTGGAGGTGTTCGGTGGCGGCGACGAGGCGGCCGATCTCGACGGCCTGTGGGGCGACCACCCCGCATTCGACCTCGCGGCGCTCGGTTCCGGAGCCGAGGAGCCCGGCCGACTGGGTGACGACCTCGCCGAGGACCCGGTGCCCGAGGACTCGGGAGAGGGAGAGGGAGAGGGCGAGGGCGAGGGCGACCCGGCCGCACTCGGGGCCGTGGACTTCGAGTTCGGCGCCCACGACCCGGTGGACGACTTCGGCGTGGGCAGTGTTGCCGACGTGGTCGATGCCGGTGCGATCGGGACCGGGGCGCCCGAGCCGGACGATGCCTTCGACGCCTGAGGTGGTCGGGCCGCCGCGGTCCGTCGCCACGGTCACGAGCGGCTCCGCAGGTCCTCGAGCATGCCCTCGCACGAACGCACCGCCACAGACGCCGCGACCGACAGCGAGTGGTCGCTCAGGGCGCTCGCGCCACGCTTCTGCCAGCGCAGTAGCGTTTCCTCGACGGCTTCGCGCTGCGCGACGGGCCCGGCGTCCGCCGACAGGGCCAGCCGTTGGTGCAGCTGCGAGCCGCCGCCACCGATGACGCGTTCGAGTTCTTCCAACGCAGCGGGTCTGCCCTTGACCGTCCCGGCCCGCAGCGAGGACAACACCCGCATCTCGTTGAACGGGTGCGCCCCGGCGATCACCTCCTCGACGGCGGTGGCCAGGGTCGCCGACCCGGGAACCGGGTTGTCACGGATCACCGCATCCACGGCCAGCAGCGCCGAGCGAGCCTTGAGCACGTCGCGCCGCTCGAAGAACAGCGTGCGAAGGATCTCCAGCAGATCGTCGAGCCCGCTGTGGCCGGTCATCATCCTGGCCAGTTCAGTGGCCGTGGTCGCCGGCCGCCGACGCAGCAGCGACACCGCCAGCCGGATGCCGAACAGCCCGAACCGGCCCAGCATGTCGCGGCGGTCCAGCTCCGTGAGCCCGAGCCCGGGCATCCGGGTGAGGAAGCGGTCGGCCGTGAGCAGCAGGGCGTCCACCTCGCCGGCGGGGTGCTCCGCGATCTGCCGGAGGTACTTGACCTCGATCTCGGTGAGCGTCGCGGCTGTTTCGGCGAGCAGCCCGGCGACCGGGACCACGGTCTGCATGACACGCCTGACCTTCGGCTCGGCGGCCAACCGGCGGGCCACCTTGCGCGCGGAGGTCATCGCATCCAGGCGACCCACGCCGATCTCGTCGGCGCGCGAGAGCACGCCGATCGAGTTGACCGGGTTGGGTTGCGACACCTCGCGATCGTGGAACGCCCGCAGGAACTCCAGGTCCGTCGCGTGCAGGTGCTTCATCAGGTACAGCACGGCGTCCGCAGGGGTCGCCTCGTCCTCGGGCGCGATGAAGGCCCAGCTGCGCGCCGATGTCTGCTCGCTCATGGACCCGACGCCGGGGGTGTCGATCAGCGTGGCCGTGCGCAGCGCCCGGGTCGGCCACGTGACGTCGATCTTGGCGATCGACTCGACGGCCACCGCGCCCAGGTCGATCTCCAGACTCGGGCCGTCGCGGTGGAACCTCGCCGGGGTGGAACGGCCGTCGCGCAGGCGCAGCGTCACCGAGTACGTGTGCCCGTCGGCGTACCACGTGACCACGCGCGTGCACTCGCCGGCGTCGGTCGGGGCCAGGCGCTCCCCGACCAGCGCGTTGAGCAGCGTCGACTTGCCGGACTTGACCCGCCCGGCGATCGCGACCCGCAGCGGCTCGTCCATCCGCTGCAGCACATCGGCCAGCCGCCGGCCGTCGTCGGTGCCGCGGTAGACGTCGACGGCCGCCACCACGACGCCCTTGG
>CAZEYA010000005.1:0-22482 GCA_964516515.1 uncultured Kineosporiaceae bacterium
GGACACAGTGCTGCCCGAGCTCGAACGTGCGATCCTGGCCGGTCACGACGTCGTGCTGCTCGGCGAGCGCGGCCAGGGCAAGACCCGGCTGCTGCGCTCGCTGGTCAGTCTGCTCGACGAGTGGTCGCCCCACGTGGCCGGCTCGGAGATCTTCGAGGACCCGCTCGCTCCGGTCCTCGCCGCCACTCGCCGCCGCATCGCCGAGGTGGGTGACGCGACGCCCGTCGCCTGGCGGCACCGCAGCGAGCGCTACGGGGAGAAGCTGGCGACCCCGGACACCTCGGTCGGCGACCTGATCGGTGACGTCGACCCGGTAAAGGTGGCCGAGGGCCGCTCGCTCGGCGACCCGGAGACGATCCACTTCGGCCTGCTGCCCCGCACCAACCGCGGCATCTTCACGATCAACGAGCTGCCGGACCTCGCCGAGCGGATTCAGGTCTCACTGCTCAACGTGCTGGAGGAGCGCGACCTCCAGGTCCGCGGCTACGCGCTGCGGCTACCGCTGGACGTGCTGCTGGTGGCCAGCGCCAACCCCGAGGACTACACGAACCGCGGCCGCATCATCACCCCGCTCAAGGACCGGTTCGGGGCCGAGATCCGCACCCACTATCCGGTTGACCTCGCCGTCGAGACCGCGTTGATGCGGCAGGAGGCGCGCCGACCCGACGAGACCGCCGCCGATATCCCCGACCACCTCGTGGAGGTGCTGGCGCGCTGGACCCGGCACGTGCGCGATTCGCCGTCCGTGGACGCCAGATCGGGGGTATCGGCGCGCTTCGCCATCGCCGCGATGGAGACGGTCGCGGCGGCGGCAGAACGACGCACCGCCCTGCTCGGCGAGATCGACCCCGTGGCGCGCGTCGGCGATCTCGAAGGCGTCGTCGGGACGCTGCGCGGCAAGGTCGAGTTCGAGTCCGGCGAGGAGGGCCGCGAGTTCGAGGTACTCGCCCACCTGCTGCGGACGTCGGTCGCCGAGACCTTCCGGTCGCGGATCGGCGGGCTGGACGTCTCGGGTTTCCTCGCGGCGGTCGGCGAGGAGTCCTTCGTCGAGGTCGGGGACGAGGTGACGGTGCGGGACCTACTGGCCGGGGTCGGTGCGATAGAGGGCCTCGGCACGGTCTGCGCGGCGCTCGGCTTCGACGACCCGTCACCCGCCCAGGCGGCCTCGGCGGTCGAGTTCACCTTGGAGGGCCTGCACCTGACCCGCCGCCTCGCCAAGGACCCCGGCCCCGGCCGCACTCGCTACCGCGCTCGGAACACGGAGTAGCTCGGTGGCGACGAGGCGAGGGCGCAGCCCCGATCCGCGCCCCGGCCGTTCGTACCGCTACGGCGCCTGGCGCGGCGGACCCGACCCGCTGGCGCCACCGGTGGACGTCCGTGCGGCGGTCGACGACCTCGGCGAGCGGCTGATGAACGGTGACGGGCTGGCCGACGCGTTGCGGCAGCTGCTGCGCGACGGTGTCGATCGAGGTGACGGGAGAGACCGCGGGCTGCGGGACCTGCAGGCAGAGGCGATGCGCCGGCGCCGGGAGCTGACCCGCAGCGGGCGGCTGGACGGCGCGGTCACCCGGGCCCGCGCGCAGCTCGACCAGGCGCTGGCGGCGGAGCGTGAGGCGCTGGCAGGCCGCGACGACGACGACGCCAGGTTCGCCGAGGCGCGCCTGGACGCGCTGCCCCGCTCGACGTCCCAGGCGGTGTCGGAGTTGAGCGAGTACCCCTGGGCCAGCCCCGAGGCGCAGGCGATCTATCGCGAGATCCTCGACGGCCTGCAGCGCGAGATCCTCGATCAGCGCTTCGGCGGCATGTCGCAGGCCCTGCAGCGGATGGCTGCCGGCGGACCCGAGGCGGAGGCGGCTGCCGAGGCGGCCCGGCAGATGCTCGCCGACCTGCAGGAACTGCTGGACGCGCACGCTCGCGGTGAGGACACCACCGAGGCCTTCGAGGAGTTCATGGCCTCGCACGGTGAGGCGTTCGGCGACCCGCCGCCCGAGAACGTCGAGCAGCTGATCGACGAATTGGCGCGGCGAGCCGCCGCTGCCCAGCGGCTGATGCGGTCGCTGTCACCGCAGCAGCGCGAGGAATTGGCGGGGTTGATGTCGGCCGCCCTGGGGCGCGACCCGGAGCTGGCTGCCCGGATGGCGATGCTCGGTGACAGCCTGCGGGCGCTGCGGCCCGACCTCGACTGGTCCTCGGCCGCCCGGATGCGCGGTGAGGAGCCGATGGGCTACGGCCAGGCGGCCGGTGCGCTGGCGGAGCTCGGTGACCTGGACTCCCTGATCGACCAGCTGGGCCAGGAGCACCCCGGGGCCACGCTGGACGACATCGATGTCGAGGCGGTCGAGCGGGCGATGGGCCGGGGCGCGGCCGATGACGTCGTGCGGCTGCGGGAGCTGGAACGCGAGCTGACCGAGCAGGGCTGGCTGACCCGAACCGGCTTCGACGAGCTGTCGTTGAGTCCCAAGGCGATGCGCCGACTCGGGCAGTCCGCGCTGCGCCAGGTCTTCGAGCGGTTGGCGCAGGACGCGCGCGGTGAGCACGACGACCCGCGGCGAGGGCTCGGGTCGGAGCCGACCGGGTCCTGGCGGGCCTGGCGATTCGGCGACGCCGAGCCCATTGACGTGGTCCGCACGGTGCAGAACGCGGTGCTGCGCACCGCCGCCGACTCGACCCCGCTCGAGCGCACCCTCCTCGACTCCGGCCCCGCCAACCCCACCATCGGCGATCATGGAGAGGGCGGCGTTTCGATCATGCCAGAACCCCGGTTCGCCCGTGATCACCACAGTTCGGGCCGGCGCGGTCCGGAGGGGCGGGCAGTGCGGCTGAGCGTCGACGACTTCGCCGTCGCCGAGCAGGAGAACCGGTCAAGGGCGGTCGTCGCGCTGTGCGTCGACCTCTCGTTCTCGATGATCGCCGAGGGCCGTTGGGCGCCGATGAAGCAGACGGCGCTGGCGCTCTCGCATCTCATCGCCACGCGGTTCCCGACCGACGCGCTGCAGATCATCGGGTTCGGCCGCTACGCGCAGCGGCTGACCGCAGCCGAGCTCGCCTCGATCGAGCCGGATTTCGTGCAGGGCACCAACCTCGCCCACGCGCTCAGCCTGGCCCGGGTACACGTCGGCAAGCACCCGGATGCAACCCCGATCGTCCTGGTGGTGACCGACGGCGAGCCGACCGCCCACCTGGAGACACTGGCCGGCGGTGGCACGGACGCGGTGTTCCACTGGCCACCGCTGCGCGAGACCATCGCCGCGACCGTCGCCCAGGTAGACCTGCTGACCCGGGCTCGAGTGCAGATCAACGTCTTCATGCTCGGCGACGACCCAGGGCTGGTCCGGTTCGTCGACGCCCTGGCCCGTCGCAACGGGGGCCGAGTGTTCTCCAGCGACCCGCAGCGCCTCGGCTCCTACGTCGTGGCCGACTACCTGCGGGCTCGTCGCGGCTGATCTCGGCTGTCCGACCGGACCAACCACCCGTATCGTCACCGTGGGGGTCAGGCACGCCCCACGACCCGCCTCCGCCCGCCGCTGTTCGGAGTCAGAAAGCGAGTCGTCCCCATGCTGCTTTGCCGCCCCCGACGCCCCCCGTGGCGTCGAGCCCTTGCCACAACCGCCGCCCTGACCGCGCTAATTGTGGCGCCCCTGGTCGGCCCGGCGCCTTCGGCCGGCGCAGCCCCGGTGACGAACGCGGCAGCGGCCACGGGCGAGGCCCGTTTTGCAGCCGGACAACCGGACCTGGGCCCGAACGTCCGGATCTTCGACCCCAGCATGCCGGTGGCCGAGATCCAGGCGGAGGTCGACGCCATCACCGCCCAGCAGGTCGACGACGAGATGGGCAGCAACCGCTACGCGCTGATGTTCCGGCCCGGCACCTACGGCAGCGCCGCGGACCCGCTGATCCTGCAGGTCGGTTATTACACCGAGGTGCTGGGCCTGGGCGAGCGCCCGACCGACGTCATCATCAACGGTCATGTCGACGTCTACAACCGCTGCCTTGCCGCGGACAACTGCATAGCGCTCAACAACTTCTGGCGATCGGTGGCGAACCTGAGCATCAACGTCACCGGCAGGGGCATCGACGGTTGCCGAGACTCCGGCAACTTCTGGGCGGTGTCACAGGCCTCGTCGATGCGCCGGGTCAACATCACGGGTGGCAACCTCACCCTGATGGACTACTGCACCGCAGGGCCGCAGTTCGCCAGCGGTGGCTTCATCGCCGACTCCAAGACCGGTTTCGTCATCAACGGCTCACAACAGCAGTTCCTGGTCCGTGACAGCAGCATCGGCGGATGGTCCAACGCCGTGTGGAACCAGGTGTTCGCCGGCGTCACCGGCGCGCCGGCACAGACCTTCCCCGACCCGCCGTACACCACCCTTGCGACCAACCCGCTCAGCCGAGAGAAGCCGTTCCTCTACCTCGACGCACGGCAGCGCTACCAGGTGTTCGTCCCGGCAGCAGCCGCGGACACCGCCGGCACCACCTGGGAGAACGGTCAGACCCCGGGTCGCACCATCCCGCTCTCACGGTTCTACATCGCGCGCCCGGGCGACTCGGCCAAGACGATCGACAAGCAACTCGCCCGTGGCAAGCACCTGCTGTTCACCCCCGGCGTCTACGACATCGACGGCACGCTGCGGGTCAAGCGGGCCGACACAGTCGTGCTGGGCCTCGGCCTGGCGACGCTGACCGCCATCGATGGGGCGACACCGATGACCGTCGCCGACGTCCCTGGTGTCGTCATCGCGGGCCTGATGATCGACGCCGGTGCTGTCGAATCGCCCGTTCTGCTGCGTATCGGCAAGGACCACGGCCGCCGCGGCGACTTCGGCACGAACGACGACCGCCGCCGCCACCGCGACCAGCTCAACCCGACGACGCTGAGCGACGTCTACTTCCGCCTGGGCGGCCCGGCGGTCGGAAAGGCCGAACTGAGCCTCGAGGTCAACAGCGACAACGTCCTGCTCGACCACATCTGGGCCTGGCGAGGCGACCATGGCAACGGCATCGGTTGGGACCTCAATACCGGCCGCAACGGCGTCATCGTCAACGGCGACGACGTCACCGCCACTGGCCTGTTCGTCGAGCACTACCAGGAGTACAACCTGATCTGGAACGGTGAGAACGGCCGCACGGTTCTCTTCCAGAACGAGTTGCCCTACGACCCGCCCAACCAGGCGGCGTGGCAACACGACGGGGTCCTCGGCTGGGCCGGCTACAAGGTGGCCGATGACGTGGACACCCACGAGCTGTGGGGCGGCGGCAGCTACATCTTCACCAACGTCGATCCCACCATCCGCGCCAGCCGCGGCTTCGAGGTACCGGTCAAACCCGGTGTCAGGCTGCACAACCTGCTGACCGTGCAACTGGGTGCCGGCACGATCGACCACGTGATCAACGACACCGGCGCCCCGGTCTCCTCGGCCGCGGTCGGCATTCCCAGCTTCGTTGCCAGCTTCCCCTGAGACTTCACCTGCAACGTGAAGCGGTCGAAGGCGGGGACGAAAGGCTGGGTCAGGGTAAGGGTCAGGGTCCCGGCGGCCTGGGAGTCTGTTCAGAATTCTCGCGTGTAGAGCAGCATCCGGTAGTCCGCGCCCGCCTCGATGTTGACGAACCCGTGCCGCTCGTAGAACCGGCGGGTGTCGACGTCGACCTCGTCGACGCCGATGTGCATCTCCTGGCTGCCGGCCCGGCTCACCGCCTCGACCGAGGCGGACAGCAGCGCCGTGCCGATGCCGCCGTTGCGCAGCGGGGGCACGACGTAGAGCTCTTCGAGCTGCGCGAGCGGGCCGACGTAGTACGGCGTGGGCCGCAGCGTCAGGAACGCGAACCCGGTAGGGGCCTCGGTGTCGCCGCTCAACATCACGATCACGTCGTCGCGGCCAAGCAGCTCGCGGAACCGAGCCGACAAGGCGTCCGAGTCTGGGGTCGCGGCCTCGAACTCGGTGTTGAAGTCGAACAGCAGCCGGCCCACGACGGCCGCGTCGGCCGGCCCGGCCCGACGAACCGCCCGGCTCGCTCCGGCCTCATTCACTGGACCACCTCGCAGCAGAGCCTCTGGATGCCGCCGCCGTCGCTCTCCCCGAGCCCGGCCACGTCAGCCTTCGACCGCAGCACGGTGGCCGACCGCCATCGTCTGGCAGACCGTGGAACGCGTAGCCGCCGTCCCAGGCGGGGGTCGACGGTGGCGTCGAGACTGGCGAACTCGGTGACGACGATGGTGCGCATGGCGCGAATCCTCCCTGGGAATGAGGTCAGTGCCCTTGATTCGGGGCATCGAGGGGCGCCCACGTGCCGGGCCAACACTCCAGGCTCGCAGGACGGCCGACATGCCTTTGCCAGCACCGACCGGCCCGAGCCGCCGGATCGGATTAGGGTCGAGTTGTGGGCAATGAACGCTCGGAGCTTCTGTCGAAGGCGGCGGCGGTGGCCACCGAGCACGGCGCCGCCGTCGACCTGTCCCTGATCGAGGCGTACCTCGCCGACGTCGCCGACGAGGACCTGGTGCATCGCGAACCCGTGGACCTCTGCGGCCTGGTCCGCTCCCACCTGCTGCTGGCACAGCACCGACGCGTCGGCCACAGCACGGTCCGCCTGCTGACCCCACAGCCGGTCACCGACGGCTGGACCACCGGTCACACCGTCGTGCAGATCGTCACCGACGACATGCCGTTCCTCGTCGACTCCGTGACGAACGAGATCTCGCGCGCCGGCCGCGGCATCCATCTCGTCGTGCACCCGCAGGTGGTGGTGCGGCGGACCCCGGAAGCCGCGCTCACCGAGGTGCTGGGGGTGACCGGGAGCGACGAGGCGCCGGACCCGGGGGCGGGCGCCGGCATCACCGTCGAGTCCTGGATGCACCTGGAGATCGACCGCTGTGACGATCCCAAGGCCGACGACAGGCTGGCCGCGTCGCTGAGCCGCGTCATCGACGATGTCCGGGCTGCCAACGAGGACTGGGGCGCGATGCGCGAACGTGCGCTGCGGATCGCCGACGATCTCGACGGCGCGGCCCAACCCGGCGTCGATCCGACCGACATCGCCGAGGGTGCCCGGCTGCTGCGCTGGCTCGCGGACGACCACTTCACGTTCGTCGGCTATCGCGAGTACGTCCTGGGTCCCGGCGAGCCCACTGCGGACCTGACATCCGTCCCCACCACCGGCCTCGGCGTGCTGCGCGGCATCGACGGCGTCGCGACGGTCAGCCGGCTGGGCGCCGCCGCCACCCGGCTCGCCAGGCGCCGCGAGGTCCTCATCATCACCAAGGCCAACTCCCGCTCGACCGTGCATCGCGCCGGCTACCTCGACTACATCGGCGTCCGGACGTTCGACAGCGAGGGGCGCGTCGTCGGCGAGCGCCGATTCGTCGGCCTGCTGTCCTCCACGGCCTACACCGAGAGCGTGCTCGACGTCCCGGTCATCGACCGCAAGGCAGCCACGGTGTTGGCGACCAGCGGATACGGGCCGCGGACCCACTCCGGCAAGGCGCTGTTGGCGATCCTGGAGAACTACCCCCGCGACGAGCTCTTCGCCAGCGACATCGCGACCCTGACCCGCATCACGACCGCGGTCCAGCAACTTCAGGAGCGCCGCCGCACCCGGCTGCTGGTGCGCGGCGACGACTTCGGGCGCTACGTCTCCTGCCTGGTCTACCTGCCGCGGGACCGGTACACCACACAGGTCCGGCTCGCCATCGAGGCGGTCCTCATGGCGGCATTCGACGCCGACGGCGTCGAGCACTCGACCCAGGTCAGCGAGTCCGTGCTGGCGCGCCTGCACTTCATTGTGCGGACCCCAGCCGGCCGCGGGCCCGGCGGGCTCGAGCTTGCCCAGGTCGATCTCGACGAGATCGAGCGGCGGGTGGCCGCCTGCACCCGGACCTGGGCGGAGGACCTCTATGACGGCTTGGCAGGCGAGCTCGGCGAGGCGGACGCGGTGCGCATGTCGCGGCGCTGGGCCGACGCACTGCCGGAGGCCTACAAGGAGGACGTCTCACCGCGCACCGCGGTCAGCGACCTGGTCAGCCTGGAGACGCTGGAGGCCGGCGGCGGGGCCGCACCCGACCTCGACCTGCTGCTCTACAACCCGGCGGGCGCGCCCGAGGGCGAGGGACGGCTCAAGGTGTTCCGCCGGGAACCGCTGAGCGTGTCGCAGATCCTGCCGTACTTCGATCACCTCGGGGTCGAGGTCCTCGACCAGCGGCCCTACCGGATCATCGGAGTCGGCCCGCACGACGTCGTGACGGACCCTGACGAACTGGTCGAGCCGGCTGAGCCGGTGGAGCTGCAGACCTGGTGGATCTACGACTTCGGGCTGCGGCTGCCGCCAGGTGCCGTCGACCCCGGTACCACGACCGACCGCTTCCGGCTGGCCCGGCGCTTCACCGACGCATTCGTGGCCGGCTGGACCGCCACGAGTGAGTCCGACGACTTCGACCGCCTGGTGCTCCGGGCGGGGCTGACCTGGCGCCACGTCGTCATCCTGCGGACGTACGCCCGCTACCTGCGCCAGGGCGTCACCGCCTTCTCCGAGGGGTACATCGCCTCCTGCCTTGCCGAGAACCCCGAGGTCGCGCGCCTGCTGGTGGCGGTGTTCGAGACCAGGTTCCATCCCGACCGGTTCCCCGCGGGGCCGGGCGCCGGGCCGTCCGCGGCACGTCGCAGCGCTCAGCAGCAGGCGGCCGAGGCGGTCCGGGAGGTGCTGGAGGACGTCGAGAGCCTGGCCCAGGACCAGATCCTGCGCTCGATGCTCGCCTCGATCGAAGCGTCGCTGCGGACCAACTTCTTTCAGCCGGGCGCCGACGGCATGCCCAACCCGACTGTGGCGATCAAGCTGGACCCCCGCCGGGTACCCGGCCTGCCGCAGCCTCGCCCGGCCTTCGAGATCTGGGTGTGCGGCCCCCGGGTCGAGGGCGTCCATCTGCGATTCGGGGCCGTCGCCCGGGGCGGGCTGCGCTGGTCGGACCGCCGAGAAGACTTCCGCACCGAGATCCTGGGCCTGGTCAAGGCCCAGCAGGTGAAGAACGCCGTCATCGTGCCGACCGGGGCGAAGGGCGGCTTCGTCGGCAAGCTCCTGCCGGACCCGACCGCCGATCGTGAGGCGTGGTACGCCGAGGGCACGGCGTGCTACCGGTTGTTCGTCTCGGCGTTGCTGGACGTCACCGACAACCGGGACCTGGCCGCTGGCGGCGCGGTGGTGACGCCGGCGCGCGTGGTCCGCCACGACGGCGTCCTGGATACGCCAGGCGGTACGACGCCCCGCGAGCCCGTGGACGACCCGTACCTGGTGGTCGCGCCGGACAAGGGCACCGCCGCGTTCTCCGACATCGCCAACGAGATCTCGCTGGCTCGCGGCTTCTGGCTCGGCGACGCCTTCGCCTCCGGCGGGTCGCGGGGGTACGACCACAAGGCCATGGGCATCACCGCCCGGGGGGCGTGGGAGAGCGTGCGCCGCCACTTCCACGACGTCGACGTCGACGTCGACCGGGACCCGTTCACCGTGGCCGGGATCGGGGACATGAGCGGTGACGTGTTCGGCAACGGGATGCTGCTGTCGCGGAGCATCCGGTTGGTGGCCGCCTTCGACCACCGGCACGTCTTCATCGACCCGGACCCCGACCCGCCCACTTCCTTTGCGGAACGGACCCGGCTGTTCGGCCTGCCCCGGTCGTCCTGGGACGACTACGACCGCGCCCTGATCAGCGACGGCGGCGGGGTCTTCTCCCGGTCGGCCAAGGTGGTCGAGCTCAGCGAGGCGGCCGTCACGGCCCTTGGGCTGTCGCCCAACGCCGATGGTTCACCACTGCGGATGACACCAGCCGAGCTGGTGCGCAGTGTCCTGCTGGCACCCGTCGACCTGCTGTGGAACGGCGGGATCGGCACCTACGTCAAGGCCTCGGACGAGACCAACGCCGAGGTCGGCGACAAGGCCAATGACGCGCTGCGGATCGACGGCCGGCAACTGCGGGCCCGGGTGGTCGGCGAGGGCGGCAACCTGGGACTTACCCAGCGGGGCCGGGTCGAGGCGGCGATTCACCTGGTGCGGCTGAACACCGACGCCATCGACAACTCCGCCGGCGTCGACACCAGCGACCACGAGGTCAACATCAAGATCGTGCTGGACCGGGTCGTCGCCGACGGCGATCTGACCGCCGAGCAACGCAACGCACTGCTGGCCGAGATGACCGCCGACGTGGCCGCCGGGGTACTGCGGCACAACATCGACCAGAACACCCAACTGGGCAATGCCCGGCACCAGTCGCGCTCGATGCTGCCGGTCTACGACCGCTTCCTCGACTGGTTGGGCGAGAACGGCGGCCTCGACCGCACGCTGGAGTACCTGCCCGACCACCAGACACTGACCGATCGCGCCGCCGCGGGTGGCAGCCTGGTCGGGCCCGAGCTGTGCGTCATCACCGCCTACTCGAAGCTGTCATTGACCACGGCCCTGCTCGCCTCGGCGGTACCGGACGAGTCGTGGTCGCAACGCTTCGTGAGTGGATACTTCCCGCCCCAGCTGCGGGAGCGCTACGCCGAGCGGCTGCCCGCTCACCCGCTGCGCCGAGAGATCATCGCGACCACGCTGGCCAACCGGGTACTCAACAGCTCCGGGTCGACGTTCGTGTTCCGCCTCGGTGAAGAGCTGTCCGTGAGTCCGGACCGGGCGGTGCGCGCGTGGGCGGTGGCGGCCGAGGTCTTCGGCCAGGCGCAGTGGCATGCCCAGGTCAGCGACCTCGTGGGCACGGCGCCGATGGCCGCGCTCAACGAGCTCCGGCTGGCGCACCGGCGGGTGATGGACCGCTCGGCACGCTGGTTCCTGCAGTCGCGGCCCGATCCACTGGACGTCGACGCCGAGGTCGCTCGCTTCGCCGGGCTCGTCCGGGACCTGCGGCCCAGGATGCAGCGGCGGCTGCGCGAGGCGGGCCGGACACTGCCCGGAGCCCCGATCGAGTCGCTGACCGGGGTCGGTGTGCCGCGGGACATGGCGGTGCGGTCGTGGGAGCTGCTCGACGAGTTCACCTTGCTGGACGTCGCGGAGATCGCCGCCCGGACCGGTGAATCACCGGACGGCGTGCTGGACGTCTACGTCACCGTGCAGGAGCGCTATGGCATCGACCCGGTGCTGAGCCTGATCACCGAACTGCCGCGCCACGACCGCTGGCAGTCGCTGGCCCGCGCCGCCCTGCGCTACGACCTGTATGCCGCGGTGGAGGAGCTGACCAGTGTCGTGGTCCGAACGGTGCCGATGGCGTCATTGCCGGCGCCCGGCGCAGCCGCTCGCGTGGAGAAGTGGGAAACCGGCAACGCCACGGCCATCGATCGCGCCCGCCAGTTGCTCGCCGAGGTGCGGGCGTTGCCGGAGCCGCAGCTCGCGCCGCTGCAGGTCGCGCTGCGCACGCTGCGCGGCGCGGTCAAGTCCGGGTCGGCGGCCGACGCCGCAGTCAACCGGTCATCACGGTGAGCGGGACACAGGTGCTCCACGTCGCGAGCCGAGCCGAGTGGGAGCGCGCCCTGGAGGTCGGCGCGTACCGGCGGAGCACCGCGGACGCGGGTCTCGACGAGGTCGGGTTCATCCACTGCTGTACCGGGGCCCAGCTGCCGGGCGTGCTGGAACGGCACTACGGCGGTGACCTCCTCGACGAACGCCTGCTGCTGGTCGTCGACGTCGAGGCGTGCGAGGCCGCGGGCTCACCCGTCCGGTGGGAGGGGTTGAGCGAACGGTTCCCGCACGTCTACGGCCATATCCCGGTCGGGGCCGTGTCCGGGACACGCTCATTGGGCGACGCCGACCGGGTGACCGCCAGTGACCAGGCGGCGACGCGCTCGCTCGCCGCGCTGCCCAACCTCGGCGCCGTCACGGCCGCCCAACTGGTCGGTGTCGGCGTCCGCAGCGAGGCCGACATCTTCGACATCGGCCCCGTCGAGCTGTACCTCCGGCTGCGGGCCAGGTACCCGCGGGTGTCGCTGAACTTCCTCTATGCGTTGGAGGCGATCGAAGCCGGGTGCCACTGGCGCGAGGTCACGCCCGAGCGGAAGGCGCAGTTGCGCGGGGAGGTGGCCAGGGCGTCCCAGCAGCGAGCGGGCGGACAGCACGGGGCCGGTCACCCGGGCTCCGCCATCACACCTCGACGAGGCTAGCCCTTGGTCAGACGCCCGAAGTCACGCACCCAGCGCCCGGTCGAGGTCGGCGATCAGGTCGTCGATGTCCTCGATGCCGACTGACAGCCGGACGAGGTCGTCCGGGACCTCCAGCGCCGACCCCGCGACGCTGGCGTGCGTCATCGCAGCCGGGTGCTCGATCAATGACTCCACTCCCCCGAGGCTTTCGGCCAGCGTGAAGACCGACGTGGCGCCGCACAGCCGCAGCGCCGCGTCACGGCCGCCGACGGGGCGGAAGGAGACCATCCCGCCGAAGCGGCGCATCTGCTTCAGCGCCACGCCGTGCCCCGGCGTGGTCTCCAGGCCCGGATACAGCACGTCGGCCACGCCGGCCTGCTCGGACAGGAACGCCACGACCGCCTCGGCGTTGTCGCAGTGCCGGTCCATCCGCACCGCCAGGGTCTTGAGCCCGCGCAGGGTCAGAAAGGCATCGAACGGCCCCGGCACGGCCCCCATCGCGTTCTGATGAAACGCCAGCCGGTCGGCCAACGGCTCCCCGGTGTGGTGCTCGGTCGGTGCGGCACTTCCTTCGACGGTGATCAGGGCGCCGCCGATGACGTCGCAGTGCCCGCCGATGTACTTGGTCGTGGAGTGCACGACCACGTCGGCACCCATGGTCAGGGGGTTCTGCAGGTACGGGCTGGCGAAGGTGTTGTCGACGACCAGCAGCGCACCCGCGCTGTGCGCCACCTCGGCCACCGCAGCGATGTCCACGACGCCGAGCAGCGGGTTGGTGGGTGTCTCGACCCAGATCAGCCGAGTGCGGCCCGGCTCCAGGGCGGCGGTGACCGAGTGCTGATCGCTCATGTGGGCGGTGCTGTGGGTGATCCCCCACGGTCCTGCGACTCGTGAGATGAGCCGGTAGGTGCCACCGTAGGCGTCGTCGCCCACGACGATGTGGTCACCCGGCCGGGTCGCCGCGCGGATCAGGGCGTCCTCGGCGGCCAGCCCGGAGGCGAAAGCGAGGCCGCGCGCCCGCCCGCCTGCGGGTGACTCCGATGCCGCGAGGGCCGCCTCCAGCGCGGTCCGCGTCGGATTACCCGAGCGGGAGTACTCGTACCCGGTGCCCAGGCCGAGGCGAAGCCCGCCGACGCCGTCCTGGGCGTAGGTGCTGGAGGCATAGATCGGCGTGTTGACCGCCCCGGTAGCCGGGTCCGGGTCCTGCCCTGCGTGGATGGCCCGGGTGGCAAACCCGGTGGTGGACCAATCGGTGGTGTCGCTCACAGGTCGAGGCTATCGACCTCGTGGCCGCCCGGCGTACCGACCACCGGGGTTCACTGGAAGACCCGGACCCAATCGACGAGCATCGCATCGGGCGGCGACGAGCCGCCATCGGCGGGCCCCGTGTGCTCGACGCCGATCTGCAGATAGAACTGCTCGTCGAAGGGTCGCCGGTCGTCGAACGGTCTGCTGATGTCCATGCTGTGGTAGGGCACTCCGTCCACCAACCAGGTCAGCGTGTGGGGCATCCAGTCCACCGCATAGACGTGGTACCCCGCGCTGAGGGCGCTGCCGGTGTCGAACGACCCCGCGTCGGCAGCCGCGGTACCACCGCGCACCAGGTCCGCGGACCCGACCAGGGTGCTCGGGGTGGCGCCAGGTTCGACGACGGTGATGCGGCCGTTGACCGGCCACCGCCTGTCCGCCTCAGCGGACGTGGCATAAACCTCGTCCTCGGGCAGCAACCGGAAGGCCGGGGCCCCGCCCTCGACAGGTATCAGGATCCGGGCCTCGAACCGGCCGTAGGTGAAGGACCGCCGATCCTTACTGCTGACCGACCCCCCCGGCAGTGGCTCGGCGCCGGCGGTGAGCGACGTGATGACCAGGGTGCCGTCGGCGACCGACACCCCGCCGGCCGGGGTCCAGTGCTGTGGATCGAGGCCATCACCGGTGTCGAACTCCTCGGCGAAGACCAGACTGCGGCCGGTCGCTGTGGGCATGCCGCTCGAGGCGGCGCCCGACGACTCGGTTGGACCTGCGGTCTCGGATCGACCGGGGTCGGGCGGCGTGGTGGCCGCGTCGGGTGCCGCGTCGCCGTCGACCGGCGTGGGGTCGTCGGTTGCCTGGGTGGCGGCTCCTGGCTGCGGCGACACGCTTGCCGGGGTGAGGGCCGCCGCGGGTTGCGTCGTGGCGGCGGTCGAGGGGCCGGCAGGCGGGCCCGCAGCACCCGTATGGCCCGCTGGTGCACCGGTCAGCGGGGTGCAGGCCGTCACCACAGCCGCGCAGGACAGCAGCACCGTGAGCCGCGCGGCTTGCATGATGTGACGCTAGCGCCGCGACCCGCCGACACCCGATAGCCGTGGGTGCCACAAATATCACGCCGGCCCGTGAAACCTTACGGGCCGCGGACGTCATGTCATCGGGGCCGGACGCTGGGAACGATCCTCGAACGCCACGGGTTGTGCCAGTACATCCCCGATGGAGGCACGCCACGATGTTCGGTTCGCGATTCGACAAGCAGTCCATGATCAAGCCAGAGGAGGCCCTGGCGGGGCGGTCCACGCCGGTCTCGGTGCCCGCGGCCCACGCCGTGCTCGGCCACCCGATGACCGCGCCGTGGCCGGACGGTCACGAGGTGGCCTACCTTGCCGCGGGCTGCTTCTGGGGCCTGGAGCGCATCTACTGGAAGCTCCCAGGTGTCTGGACGACCGCGGTCGGGTACATGGGTGGGTTCACACCACACCCGACCTACGAGGAGACGTGCACTGCCCGCACCGGACACGCCGAGGCCGTGCTGGTGGTCTTCGACCCCGCGGTCGTCGGCTACGAGACGCTGCTCAAGCAGTTCTGGGAGAACCACGACCCCACCACCCTGAACCGGCAGGGTAACGACGTCGGCACGCAGTACCGCTCCGCGATCTACCCCTCGACGCCCCAGCAGGCACGGCTGGCGACGGCGTCCGCCGAGCGATACCAGGCGGCGCTGACCGCCAAGGGCTTCGGGCGGGTCAGCACCGAGATCCGGCCCGCCGTCGATGCGGGCACCTTCTACTACGCCGAGGACTATCACCAGCAGTACCTGCACAAGAACCCGTTCGGTTATTGCAATCACGGTTTCTGTCAGGTGGCCTACACGCCGGAACAACACGGCCAGGTAGGCCTGGTCACCAGCTGAGGGGCAGCCGTAGCGCCTGAATGTCGCTGTTCAGGTGATAACGGCTGGCATTCGGGTGATCACGGGCGCACGGGGCAAAACGGCGGTTGCAGAGAGCCAATCCTGAGGGCGTGACCCATACGCCCGGAAGGAGCCGCATGTCCCCTCGTCGTAATCGCGCCAGCTTGATGCCGACCCTGGGTGCCGGTTCGACGGCTCTCGTGACCGCCGTCGTCAGCAGTGTCGTCGTCATCGCCACGAGTGGAGGGGCGTTGCCTGTGGGTGGCGCCCCTGCCGGTGGCCGCCTCATCGTCATCATGGAGCCGGGGGCTGCGCCCGCCCTGAAGCGGGTCGTCGACGAGGCAGGGGGGCATGTCCTGGCCGACTACAGCCGCCTCGACATGATGCTGGTCGCAGGACCGACGTCGCTGACTGCGCTGCTGCGCCACACCGAGGGTGTGGCGGCGACCGCACCTGATGCCGCTGTGCCTCTGCTGTCGGATGACGCTGGCCACAGTGACGCGAGCGACGATGACGGCGCGGCGGAGCCGCAGCCCGGCAGCCTGGCCAATGTCACCCGATTCACTGGCGCCACCACGCTGTGGCGTCGCGGCCTCACTGGTGCCGGTATCGACATCGCGGTCATCGACACCGGAGTCACGCCAGTGCGCGGCCTGCGCGGCGTCGACAAGGTCGTCGTCGGGCCGGACCTTTCGTTCGATTCGCAGACGGCGGGCGCGCAGCACCTCGACGGGTACGGCCACGGCACGGCGATGGCGGGCATCATCGCCGGCCGCGAGGGACGAGCCGCCGACGGCGTTACCTACGCCCGCCGGGCAGACCGCTTCTACGGCATGGCGCCCGACGCCCGGCTCGTGAGCATCAAGGCGGGCGACGCCAACGGTGCTGTGGACGTGTCGCAGTTGATCGCCGCGATCAGCTGGGTCACCGAGTACGGCGACGACTTCGGCCTGAACGTGCGGGTGCTCAACCTGTCGCTGGGTCTGGACAGCGCCGCGGACCCGCTGCTGGATCCGCTGTCGTGGGCCGCCGAGCGGGCCTGGCTGGCTGGTGTCGTGGTCGTCGCGTCAGCCGGGAACGGGGGCGAGAGCGGCGCCGGGCTGGCCTCGCCCGCCTACAACCCCCGCGTGCTCGCGGTCGGGGCTTCGGACCCCCGTGGCACCGCCGATCCTGCCGACGACACCGTTCCCGGGTTCTCGGCGATCGGTGGCGGCTCGGTGGCGCCCGACCGCTCGCCCGACGTCGTGGCCCCCGGCGTCGGCATCGTGTCCCTCGCCTCGCCCGGGTCGACGCTGTCGCAGACATTCCCTGCGGCGCGGGTGGCCGACGGGCTGTTGCGCGGTAGCGGCACCTCACAGGCGGCCGCAGTGGTCAGCGGGGCGGCCGCATTGTTGCTGCAGCAGCGACCGGAGCTGTCGCCGGACCAGGTCAAGGAGTTGCTCCGCAGCACGGCGACGCCGCTGCCCGCGGTGGACGCGCAGGCGCAAGGGGCGGGGACCATCGATCTGGTCGCGGCGGCGCAGGCAAGCGCGCCGCACATCGCCGCGCCGGCCGCTCCCGCGGCTACGGGAACGGGCAGTCTGGAAGCAGCGCGGGGCGGTGCCCACGTCCTGGCCGACGGTGTCCCGCTGACGGGGGAGGTGGATGTGTGGGGCACTGCCTGGAGCTTGACCGGCTGGAGCGACCGGGGCTCCACATTCAACGGCACCCCCGTGGCAGGCGTCGGTTTCACGGCCGCCTCGACAGCCGCGGGCCGCAGGACGACGTTGATCTGGGAGGGCCGGAAGTGGGCGGACCACGGATGGAGCGCTCAGACCTGGACCAATTCGACATTCGCCGGGCGTAAGTGGGCCGAGAACAGCTGGGCTGGCGCGTTCTCGAGGCCATTTCACAACGCTGGGTGATATCTCTAGAGGCACCGCATGATGGGCGACCGACCGATGGGCATGACGCTGTCCGTCCCGACGTGTCCGACGGGAAGGAGGTGCAGCCGTGACGGGATCAGGCCGGTGGGCCCTGCCGGCTCCCCGGACGGGCCTGATGGTGCTGATCGGCGGCATGCTCGCGATGTCGCTGCTGCTCTGGATGCTGACCGTCGCGGAGCCTCTCACCTCACGGACCACGCCTCACCTGCCGTGGTGGGTGCTTGCCGTGATGTTCGGGGTGGCGGAGCTCGTGGTGCTCCACCTGCAGGTGCGCCACCAGGCGCAGACGCTGTCGCTCAGCGAGCTCCCCCTGGTCGTCGCGCTGTTCTTCTCCTCGCCCACCGAAATGGTCGTCGCGGTGGCCGTGGGGACCGGGTTCGTTTTCGTCGTGGTCCGGCGGCAGCCCTTTCTCAAGGCCCTGTTCAATGTCGCCCTGGCCGTCCTGGGGGCGGTCATCGCCATCGCTGGATTCAGCCTGGGAATGGGATCGTCCGCCGACCTCGGGCCGCAGGCGTGGGTCTGCGCGATCGTCGTGATCGTGCTGGCCGGAATGGTCGACAGCGTGATGGTCCTGCTGGTGATCGCGCTGCATGACGGGCAGCTGCGGCCGCGAGAGATCGCCCGCGAGGCGCTGCGGGCGCCGCTGACCGCCCCACTCGTCGGATGCGTGGGCCTGATCGCGGTGACCGCGACGCACGCTGATCCCCGCGTCGCCGCCCTGATCGTCATTCTGTTCGCCGGCCTGCTGGCGGCCTACCGGGCGCACGCGTCACTGAACAAGCGGCATCTCAGCCTGACCGACCTGTACGAGTTCGGTCGCTCGGTGACCGCCGTCGATCGAGTCGAGGACGTCGCCCACAGCGTGCTGCGGGGGGCCAGGGACCTGCTCAGGGCGCGAGCCGCGGAGCTGGTGATGCCGGCCGAGCGGGAGGGGGAGCCGGATCTGCGGTATCGGCTGGACTCCTCCGGCGCCACCGTCGCCACGGTGATCGACCTGCGGCAGAACGCACCGTGGACCTCGGTGCTCGCCGGTGGTGAGAGCGTCGTGTTGCCGCGGGGTACGTCGACGGCCGCGTTGCGATCGCTGGGGTACCGGGAGGCGCTCGTCGTGCCGATTCCCGAGGAGAAGCACGTCATCGGGGCGCTGCTGGTGGCCGACCGCGGGGACGACGCCCGCGCCTTCGGCAACGACGACCTCCCCCTGCTCGAAACCGTCGCCAACCAGGCCAGCCTGGCGCTGCGCAACGGCCGACTGGTGGACCAGCTGCGCCGCGAAGCATTCCACGACGCCCTCACCGGCCTGGGCAACCGGGCCCTGTTCCGGCAGAGCGTTGATGCCGAGCTGGCTGCCATCGCCGCGGAGTCGAGCCGGGGATGCGCGGTGATGCTGCTGGACCTGGACGGGTTCAAAGAGGTCAATGACTCGTTGGGCCATCACGCCGGGGACCAGTTGCTGGTGCACGTCGCGCGGCAGCTGACGGCCGCGTCCGAGGGCGGTATGGTCGCCCGCCTCGGCGGGGACGAGTTCTCGGTGCTGGTGACCGGCGTCGCCGACGACCGCGCCGCCCGCGGCCATGGCGAGCGGGTGCTGCGCCAGCTGTGCGGCCCGATCGTGCTCGACGGGGTCGACGTGGAGGTCCGCGCTTCCCTCGGTATCGCCCTCAGCGGGGAGGACTGCCGGGACGCCTCCACGCTGCTGCGGCGCGCGGACGAGGCGATGTACGCCGCCAAGGTCGGCGGCGGCGGGCTGCGCATGCACGACGCCACCGCGGGGTCGCGGCCACGGGATACGCAGCTGGGCTTCCTTGCCGAACTTCGCCGAGGCTTGTCCGACGGTGACGTCGTCGTCTATGCCCAGCCCCAGGCGTGGGCGGGCAGTCACGAGGTCTTCGCCGTGGAGGCGCTGATCCGCTGGCGCCATCCCGCGCTCGGGATGCTGGCTCCCGAGGAGTTCCTGCCGTTGGCAGAACGACACGGCCTGACCCACGACCTGACCGCGCTGGTGCTCGAGACGGCGACGAAGGCCGCCGCCGGGTGGCGGCGGCAGGGGCTGGGCCTGAGGATCTCGGTGAACCTCTCGGCACGCAGCCTCGCCGACCCGCGAACCCGGGCGAGCGTCGGCGCCATCCTGGAGCGCCACGGTCTGCCCGCCGCCGCGCTGACCCTGGAGATCACCGAGGACGCCGTCATGAGCGACCCGGATCGGGCCGTCGAGGCACTGCGCACCTTGACGGAGCTCGGGGTACGCGTGTCGATCGACGACTTCGGCACCGGCTACTCCTCGCTGTCCTACCTGAGTCGGTTGCCGGTCAGCGAGGTGAAGATCGATGGCAGCTTCGTTTCGTCGCTCGGTGTCGAGCCCGCCGCTCTGGTCATCGTCCGTAGCATCATCGACCTCGGACGGAGCCTCCGGCTCGACGTGATCGCCGAGGGGGTCGAGGACGCCGCGACGTGGGCGCAGTTGCATGACCTGGGGGCGGGTGCGATTCAGGGGTACGTGTTGGCCCACCCGATGCCCATCGAGGAGGTAGCGGGATGGCTGCGGACCTACACCGGCGGGCCCGGCAGGGGCGGACCTCCTGACGTGCTGCCGTTGCCGGCGCAGGGCGACGCACGGCTACGTCTGCCGGAGCTGCCGACCGCGGCGGCCCACCCGCACTGATCTGCTGCGCCACCACGCGCCTGAGTCCGATCACACGGCAGAGGCCACCTTGCACGTGCGGTCTCATGGTCGCTCACCACACCCGACGCAGCCCGGTGGCACGGACGATCGGGCGGCGCACGGCGGCCTCGACCGCCTGGGGCGTGCCGAGCACGCGGACCCGGCTCTTGGCTCGCGTCACCGCCGTGTACAGCAGTTCGCGGGTCAACAGCGGCGAGTCGGCCTCCGGCAGCACGACAGTGACAGCGTCGAACTCGCTGCCCTGGGCCCGGTGCACGGTCATGGCGTACACGTCGAGCACGAAAGAGAGCCGTGACGGAGCGACCAGTCGAGTCTCCGCCGATTCCGCAGCCGGGGCTGGTGCGGTCGAGTTGACGAACGCGACCAGCGGCCCCTCGGGCGTCCTGATGGCGACCCCGGTTTCCCCGTTGAACAGCTGCAGCTCGTAGTCGTTCGTGGTCACCACGATCGGGCGCCCGGTGTACCACTCGGGATCGCCGGCCCCGGTGGTGCTGCCGTAACCGGGGATCTGCGCCCGCAGGCAGCGCTGGACCTGGCTTGCCCACGAGGAGACCCCGAAGCGGCCGTCTCGGTGTGCGCACAGCACCCGGTGCGTGGTCAGGGCTGCCAGCGCGGCCGGGGCATCGCCCGCGAGAGCTGCGCTGTGTGTCGCGCGGCCGGTTGCCACGACGTCGATCTGCAGGTCCGCGATCGTGGCGAGCTGCGGCTGGTCGGTGGGCACGAATTCGATCCCGGAACCGCGCAGCGCGTGCATCACCCGCTCCGGGTCGCCGACGCGGATGGCGGCCGCGAGCGTATCTATCGCGGGGTTGTCGGTGCGGTAGACGTGACTGAGCCGGACTACCCGGGTTCGCCACGCGGCGGCGGTCGCCTCGGGCTGGGCCGCGCCGCTCAGGTGCCGGAACGCGTGGTCGTGAGCGGGTGCGGCGACGCCGCCATCACCCATCTCGGCCGCGCCGTTGCCCGGTGGATCCGGCACGAGGCGCGGTGCCGCCACGATGTCGCCCAGCACCGCGCCCGCCTCGACGGAGGCCAACTGGTCGGGGTCGCCGACCAGGATCAGTCGGGCCTGTGGCGGCATCGCCTCCAGTAGCCTCGCCATCAAGGTCAGCGAGACCATCGACGTCTCGTCCACGATGACCACGTCGTAGGGCAGGCGGTTGTCCCGGCCGTGCCGAAACCGGCTGCGTGAGCCGGGCAGGGAGCCCAGCAGCCGGTGGATCGTCGAGGCGGTGATGCCCAGGAGTCGGCGCCGGTCCCCCTCGCTGAGACCCACCGCTGTGGCCACGCTCCCCTGCAGCCGCGCCGCGGCCTTGCCGGTGGGTGCCACCAAGGCCACTCGTACTCCAGGGCCCGGCTGGTCGAGCAGCGCGGCGACGATCCGGGCGACCGTGGCGGTCTTCCCGGTACCGGGCCCACCGGTGACGACGGTCAGCGGTGAAGTCAGTGCCATGGCCGCTGCGCTGCGCTGGGTGAGGTCACCGTCGGCGAACAGCCGGTCGAGGGTTCGCGCAGCGGCAGCCAGGTCCACACCGTCGATGGTGCGGCTGATGCGCTCAGTGAGATCTCGGCGCAGCAACTGCTCCTCGCGCCAGTACCGGTCGAGATACAGCAGTCCCCCCGTGTAGCGCAGGGGTGTGGCGGGAAGCGCCCGGGTGACCGCGATGTCTTCCTGGGTGCCGGGGCCGCTGCCAGGGGCTTCGTTGCGCGGGATGTCGTCGTGCGGGCCGTTGGTGACCAAACGGCTGGCCGCGATGGCGGTCGCCCAGGCGCCCGGGTCCGGCCATGGCAGGTCCGCGACACCCGCTTGCGCGTCCGGGTCCACGGTGACGGTGTGGCGGATCGTGGCGGGTTCCATGCACACCGATCCCAGCCGGACCGCTCGGACGGCGAGCGCCAGGGCCAGGCGAACCCTGTCGTCGGGTTCCCTGCCCAGCGCCGCGACCCTCGCCGCGACATGTGCATCCGCTGCGTCGAGAACACCGGCCTGGTTGAAGTCCCGGAGCAGGCCCTGGGCTCCTCTGGCCAGCCGGGCGGCGAACTGGTCGACGTCGCCGTCGGTGGTCATCACACTCCCCGATCCGCGGCACCGTCCACCGGCATGCCGGTGTCGAGCAGCGTCGACAGCTCCTCGATGAGCCCTGCCGGCGGTCGCCAGCTGAACACCCCGGTCGGGGTGCCGGCCACTACGGGTGTCTCTTCGCCGCACATGCCACGGACGAACAGGTAGAGGACGCCGCCCAGATGACGATGCGGGAGGTAGCCGGGCTGCCGAAGACGCAGGTAGCGGTGCAGGGCGACGCAGTAGAGCAGCGCCTGCAATGGGTAGTGCGCTTGGAGCATCTCCGTGACGAGGGCGGCGGGCCGGTAGTGCCAGGCGGTCAGCGGCTGCGTCCGCGACTCTCCCAACCAGTTGGTCTTGTAGTCCACGATCAGATATGACGGTGACCCATCGAAGTCGCGGACACGCAGCACGGCGTCGATACTGCCGGTGAGGTAGCCGAGCATCCGACGTCCGGCCAACATCGGATCGTCGAGCCGGTCGGCGTAGCCCGCCAGCACGTCGCGCGGCGGTAACCAACGGCGTAGCAGTGCTGCGATATCGCC
>CAZEYA010000005.1:22582-34853 GCA_964516515.1 uncultured Kineosporiaceae bacterium
CTGCACCGACGCTGCCGCCCGCCAGGTCCCCGCCGGCCAGCGGGAGCTCGAAGGCCAGCTCGTCCAACCGGTCCGAGGATGTGATGTCGCGCAATCTCCGCCCGCCCGCCAATGGGCCCAAGGGCGTGCTGATCGTCGCGGCGAGGGCGGCGGCCAGGTCGGACGGGGGCACCCTGACCGGCAGCCGGCCGCTGACCTCCTCGGCTCGGGCCGTGAGCTCGCCCACCAGATCGGCGGCGGTCATGTCGGTGCCGTCGAGCACCGAGTGGACGAAGGTTCCGAACGCCGCTCCCCCCGGGAAGTCCGCCATCGGCGAGACCACCACCCGCAACGCCTGTTCCGCCTCGGCCGCCACGCTGTCACCGGGACCTGTGGCGATGGACCCGGTGGCGATGGACCCTTCACCGATAGACCCGGCGCCGGCGGGCCTCTGGGCGACCCGTAAGGGATCGGCGGGCGAGGGATCGGCCAGCGAGAGATCGGCCAGCGAGGGATCGGATGGTGGCTCGTCCTCGGAGAACACCCCGTCAGCCTCGCTGCCGGCGCCGGGTGGATTGTCGTGCAATCCCCTGATCAGGCGGGTGTACGACGTGCGTTGCCAGCCGTCGTCGATGGGACGATCGAACGCCCGCACCCCCAGCCGCCCGGGTACGGGCGGCCGTGCCGCCAGTGCGGGGACCGGACCGATACCTGCCGACTCGATGCTCACCGCGCCGCCGCTGCGGTCGGCAAGTGCCTGCAGCACGCGCCGAGCCGTGGCATCGTCGGGGATCGCCACATCATGTGGCAGGGACCCCTCGACAGGTTCGCCGAAGAGCACCCGGTGCAGCGGCGAGCACGGCGTGTTGGAGGAAGGTGCCCACCAGGCGACGACCTGGCCGATGGCGCGGGTGAACGCGACGTAGAGCAATCGCAGGTCCTCGCCGAACTGCTCGGCGTCGGCCAGCGCGGACCACTGGGCCGGCCGGGGGCTGTTGGGCCCGCCCACGTCCAGCACCCGTCGGCCGTCGGGCCGGTGGAAACGCAGCGGGTCGGGAGCGCGACCGGAGTAGCGGTCCCAGAGGAAGGGCACGTACACGATGGGGTACTGCAGTCCCTTGCTGCGGTGGATCGTCAGGACCTGCACCGCCTCGGCGTCGGAGTCCAGCCGCTGACTGCGCTCCTCGGAGGGGTCTCCCGACGCGTCGAGGATCTGCTGGCGCAGCCAGGTGGTCAGCGCCGCCACGCCCCGATGATCGTCGCTAGAAGCGACGTGTAACGCCTGTGCGACATGTCGCACGTCGGTCAGCAGTCGCTCGCCACCCACGGTTGACAGCACCCGGCGCGGCAGCTCGAAGGCGGCGAACATGACCTCTGTGAGCGCCGGGACGCCTCGCTGCTCAAGCACCCGCGCCCAGTCGCGGATCGTGGCAGTCAGCGCGTCGAGTTGCTCGGGTACCGCTCTGCCCAGCCGATCGGCCGTCCAGCCCATGAAGACGCTCAACGCGGCCCGGCCGATCAGCCCGGACCGGTGCGGCTGCTCCATCGCGGCCAGCACGCTGAGCCAGTCCGCCGCCGCTGCACTGCGGAAGACGCTGGCGGCGCCGGACAAGGTCACGGGGACGCCGGCTGAGGTCAGGGCGTTGCGGACCCGGACCCCCTGGTCGTTGGTCCGCACCAGCACCGCGATGTCACCCGCCAGCAGCGCACGGGACCCCGTCCCGGGGTCGAACCGGGTGTCGGAGTCGAGATGCGCGACGATGTCGCGGGCGACATCAGCAGCGATGAGATCACGCATCGCCCGGGTCGTGACCAGTCCGGCCTTGGTCAGCGGCACCTGGCTCCGGTCACCGAGCCGTAGTCGCAGCGGAGCTCCGATTCTGCCACCCGACAGCCGCCGGTCCTGATGAGCGGCCGTGACGTGCGGAGCGGTGATGCCGTCGCCCAGGCTCGCCCGGCCGACGACGTCGAGCACGGCACCCACCAGCGCAGCGTCACTGCGATGGTTCACCGGCAGCGTCCATTGCGCGTCGGCCACGGCGGTCGCCTCCTGGTAGGTGCGGACGTCGGCCCCCCGGAAGGCGTAGATGGCCTGTTTGGGGTCGCCGACCAGAATCAGCGTGGCGTGCCCGTGGAAGGCCGCGGACAGGATGTCCCATTGGATGGGGTCGGTGTCCTGGAACTCGTCGACCAGGACGATCTGGTAACGCGACCTCAGCCTCCGGCGCGCGATCTCGGCCAGGCCGGGCGAGCGCAGCGCATCGCGGAGATCCACCAGCATGTCGTCGTAGTCACGCAGGCCACGACGTCGTTTGCGCGCGAGGACCTCTGCCCGCGCCGCAGTGGTCAGGCTCGCGCGTTGCCCAGGCTCGGTGTCCGGGTCCGCACCGGTCGGCTCGACGACGGCATCCGGGAGGCCGACCGCGGCCCTGGCCAACGTGACGGCCCGACCATGCTCGACGGCGGGGTCCGAGGAGTCCGGACGACCGAAACGTTCGACGAACAGGTCCGTCACGACCTCGGTCACGACGTCGTCGGAGTCCTCGATCATCGTGGGTGTCGGGGCAGCGTCGGCAGCCAGGCCCAGGACCGCGAGCATGTGATTGCAGAAGCCGTGCGTGGTCTCGATCGTGGAGGCGTCGAAGGACACCACGGCCGCCTGCAACCGGCGCAAGCGGGCGGCGACCTCGACCGGGTCACCGAAACGCAAGTGGCGTACCAGGTCGTCGTCGTCCCGCCCGGAACCGCTCGGGTCCCCCCGCGCGGCATCCAGTGCCCTGGTCACCGCGACGAAACGTCGGCGCACCCGATCGCGCAGCTCGGCGGTGGCGTTGCGGCCGAACGTGATGAGCAGCAGTCGCTCCAGTGGCGCGATGCCCTCGGCCACGTACCGCACCGCCAGGGCCTCGATGGCGTACGTCTTCCCGGTGCCCGCGCTGGCTTCCAGGACCGTCGTTCCACCGGGCAGCGGACCATCGATGCGGAACGGTCGTACGGTCGGCGCCACCGGCCGGCCCGTCACAGCAGCTCCGTCCGCTCGGCGGCGAGCAGGCCGGTCCACAGCCGCAACGCCAGCACCCCGAACCGGCTGTTGTCCACCGGCCAGGCCCCGCCGGTCTCGTCGGACAGCGGCCGGGCGTCACGCAGCCGGTCCAGGGGTGCGGCCTCGCCCCAGACGAGGATGTGCTCGGCCTCCATGGCCTCTCCCCACATCGTGCTCTCGCTCCACTTCAGCCATTCCGCCTCCGCCGCGGACACGGCATCGCGCATCGTGGCGCGTGCCACCACAGCCGCGGCGTAGGCGTGTGACGTGGCCAACGCCATGGGCAGCGGCTCCCGCATTCCGCGGTCGTACAGGTCGACCAGCCGGAGGAGTTCCTGCAGCGCATCGTCGACGGCAGCTGCCTCGAAAGTGGAACTCTTGGCGACCGCTGATCCTCGCCTCGACGAGATCGGATTACGGCCCGCGGTGACGGCCCGCCATGGCTCGCCGGGTCGCCATGACGCCAGCGCCAACAGCTGCGCCCAGGCCCGCAGGCGATGCTTGGGTCCCAGTCTGGAGTAGACCACCCGTACGACGGTGGGCCCACTACCGGCGGCGTGGACGCCCGGCACGGTACCGACCAACCGCCGGCCGTCGGGCAGGTCGACGGTGACGTCGACCGTGGCCGCGGGCCCGGAGCGTAGCTGCTCCGCGGCCGCCACGAGCGGTTCCACCTGAGCGGACGCGGCCTCGAGTGCCCGATAGCCCAGCGCTCCAGGCGGCAGGTGCCCGCGGCGGAACTCAGCTGCCCGGGCCGACTCCTGGTCGCTGCCCGTGGTCCGGGCCTGCAGCAGTCGCTCACCGACGCCCCAGGTCTCCAGCGGGGTCAGCGCCACCGGGATGGCGTCCGACAGCTCCTGCTCGCCGCGGTCGAGGGTGACCCGGAGCCGGGATCGTAGGAACCGCCGCACCGGGTGCTCCAGGAACCCGATGAGGTCGCCCAACTCGATGAGCTCAGTGCGCTCGGGTGGTGGCAGCGGACCCGCCAGGAACGCGGGCGCAGGCTCGCGGTCCGTCCCGGCAGCCCGGGCACCCGCGACCGCGTTGGCGTCGAAGCTGAACGGGGCGGTGCCACCGAGCGCGCCGTCGATGAAGTTGCGGACGTCGTAGGGCTGCAGCGGATGGCGCACCACGATCCGGTCGCTGACCTCGCCGACAGCGACCCGGCAGGTGACGTCGGCGGTGTCGAGCAGTTCACCGATCGGGACAGCTGGTGGCAGCAAGGCACCCGTCCGCTCGTCGGCGCCGGTGTAGACCACGACGAGTCGCTGTGTCGCGGCCAGCACAGCGTCGAGCACCATCTGACGCGCCTCGCTGCGCCGGTCCCGCTCCCCCACCACCGGGTCCGCCAAGAGGAGGTCGTCACCGTCACCGCTGCCGTGCGCCAGCACCCCGTCGTCCATCCCGAGCAGGCACACCACCCGGTGCGGCACGGACCGCATCGGCACCAGCGAGCAGACAGTCAGGTCCCCGGTGCGGAAGTTGGCCCGGGACGGCCGCCCGGCCAGCCGGTCGCGCAGGAGGGCGCGAATGTCGTCGAGGCGCAGTACCGGCGGCGCGGCCACCTCAGCGGACCCCATCGCCTGCATCGGCTCGGCCAATTCCCGCCGGGCCTGGGTGAGCTGCCAGGCGTCGACCTCCGCAACGTCGGTGAGGCCGTCGACGGCGGCGCTGATGGCGGCGAGCCAGTCCGGCAAGGGCTGCGCTGCGGACAGCGACCGGACCGCGCCGGCAAGGCGGTCCAGCAACTCGGCGAACCGGCCGGCCAGGGCGATGTCCGCGCCGTCGACGTCCTCAAGCGGTAGCGCGACCCCGAGGTAGCGCTGGTCCTCCGGGGTCATCGCCACCCCCACCAGCACACGGTCGAGCCCGGCCCGCCAGGTGTTGGCCAGGCTGGCCAACCCGCCGATCGCCTGCCGGTGTCGATCGTCCAGCCCCCAGCGCACCCCAGACTCCACGACCCACTGGCGCAGGCGCTCCAGCTCGTCGACATCGAAGCCGAAACGTTGCCGCACCGGCGTCATCGCGGCCAGACCGAGGACCGCCGTGGCAGTTACCCGGGCGTCCGCCAGTTCCAGCAGCGACGCGACGACCGCCAGCACGGGGTTGGTCTGACGCAGTGATCGGTCGGCGAGTCTGACCCGCAGTTGGTGCCCCGGGTGAGTGGCCACGCCCTGGTTGCCATGCCCCAGACCGAACGCCGCCGAGATCAGGGGGGCGAAGGTCTCGATGTCGGGGCACATGACGAGAATGTCCCGAGGCTCCAGGGAGGGGTCCTCGGTCAGTAGGCCCAGCACCACTTCGCGCAGCACCTCGACCTGACGCGAGCGACCATGACAGGCATGAATCGTGATGCTTCGGTCGCCCGGATCCAGCTCGGGTCGCTCGCCGGGGGGAGGCAGGGAGGAGGCGTGGATGCCGTCCTGCAGGCGGGCCAGCAACGTCGTCGCCTCACCCGGGGGGTGGGCGCGATCGTGGTGGCGATCCACGGCGTCCGGCGCGCCCGCGATCAGCACCAACTGCAGCTCCCGGGTGTCACGCCCCAGCGATGCCAGCAGTGGGTGGCCGACCGCAGGCGCGATCAGCTGGTGCCGCCGCGGCGGCGTTCCCGCAGGAACGGCAGCGGAGACGGTGCCGTGAAGGCCACCCATGGCCTGCCACAGTGCCGGTGAGGGATGCGGCACGAACAGATGCACCTCGCGGTGGGCACCCAGCGACCCGAGCACGGTGAGTTGGTCGACTGTCAAACGGGTGGGGCCGAAGACGGACAAGCGCGGCGGCAGGTCGCTGACATCGGGATTGCGCAGCAACTCCCGGCCGGCCGCCGCCAGCCGCTCGGCGGGGCTGGCCACACCGACCCTGTTCCGCAGTCGCCGCCACAGTGTCGCCTGCCAGCGCGAGTCCTCGTCCAGCTCGTCACCACCGCCGTCGGTAGGCGGTCCGGCGGCCATTATGGCCCAGGCGCGCAGCATCCCGGGCCGCTGGGCGCCATAGGACGTGAAGAGGCCGGCCAGTTTGGCGGCCGTCGCATACCGGCGTCCCAGCCGGAACTCCCGCTCGCTCTGCGGAGTCTGCGGTTGTGCCCCGATGTAGCGGCCGAGAGTCGCGCACCAGGGCTCGCCAGCACACTCGTCAATGACGTCGAGCAGCGGCCAGACCAGCCGATCGGGGCGCCATGGGTCCTCGCCACGGGAGATGCCGCTGCCCGCCTCGATGGCATCGACCACCACAGCGGCCGGGGACGGGAACTCGACGTTGGCGCACACCCCGTCGCCGGACGTGCCGGCACCCAACCGGTGGGACAGCCGCTGGGTCAGCCACCGCTCGATCCCGCGAGCGGGCACCGCCACCACCTCGGCCGCGAAGGGGTCGGCCAGCGGCACGGCCATGACGTCGGCCAGCGCGTCGGCCAGCCGATCGGTCCGCTCCGCGCGGTGCAGCTGCAACATGCCCACAGTCAACACAGCACCCCGGACACAATGCGATAGCGGCCGGCAAAGGCACCCCGCGGCAGGCGAGGATGACCACGTGAGCGAAGCGAGCCCCGCACCGCCCCACGTCCTCGTGCCCTGGCACGACCTGGACCTGTCAGCAGGTCAGCCGGTCGAGGTCTACGACGGCAGCGCGAATCCGGCGGACCTGACGGTTGTCGAGTACTACGTGGTCCCCTACGCCTGCCCGCCGCGCTGCCTCGAGATCATCCCCGAGATGCCGGCGCTGCGGGCAGTCCAGGTCCTCAACGCGGGATACGACGACGTGCTGCCGTTCCTGCGTGATGGCATCGCACTGCACAACGGGCGCGGCCTCCACGACGCCAGCACGGCCGAGCACGCCGTGGCGCTGATGCTGGCCGCACAGCGGGAACTGCCGCGCTGGCTGGCCGACCAGCGGGAACAGCGGTGGGAGGAGACCCACACCGGCTCGCTGGCGGGCAGCCGGGTGCTCATCGTGGGGTACGGATCGATCGGAGCAGCCATCGAGGCCCGGCTGCGGCCCTTCGACGTCGAGATCGAGCGAGTGGCGCGCCGCGCCCGGCCCGACGACGGCGTCCACGCCATCGAGGACCTCGACGCGCTGCTGCCGTGGGCCGACGTCGTGTGCCTGGTCACGCCGCTGACGGCGGCCACCCGCGGATTGCTGGACGCGCGGCGGCTCGGCCTGATGACCGACGGCGCGCTGCTGGTCAACGTGGGACGTGGACCAGTGGTCGACACCGACGCCCTGCTGGCGAACACCGGTCGCATCCGGGCCGCGCTGGATGTCACCGACCCCGAACCGCTACCGACCGGCCACCCGCTGTGGTCGGCGACGAACGTCCTCATCACCCCCCACGTGGCCGGCGGGTCGGCGGTCTTCTACCCACAGGCCAAGCGGTTCGTCGAGGACCAGGTCGCGCGCTTCCTGGCCGGCGAGCCCCTGCGCAACAAGGTCGACACACCCGCCTGACAGACCGACACCGAACCCTCAGCCAAGCATTGACACATTCCTATATAGGAATACGATGGGCCCATGGCTCGCGCGGCGACGACGACTGATCCGTTCAACGCCGTCGGCGACCGGACCCGGCGCGAGCTGTTGCAGGTGCTGGCATCGGGCGAGGCGACCGTCGGCGAGCTGGTCGACCGGTTGGGCTGCGCCCAGCCACAGGTGTCCAAGCACCTGAAGGTGCTGCGGGATGTCGACCTGCTCCGGTGCCGCAGTGTGGGCCGGGCGCGCCTCTACCGGCTGCACCGGCCGGGACTGGCGCCGTTGCAGTCCTGGCTGACGCAGCTCACCACTGACGTCAACGAGCACTACGACCGCCTCGACGACTACCTGCACGAGTTGCGGGCGACGACCGATTCCCCCGCGGAGGACTGACATGGCGACACGGCACGGCTCGGCGACGGTGTCCCTACCGTCGGATACCGAGATCCTCATCACCAGGAGCTTCGACGCGCCCCGCACGTTGGTATGGGACGCCCTGACCACCCCGCGCCATCTGCTGCGCTGGTGGGGCCCTGACTACCACCCACTCGTCGCCTGCGAGCTGGACCTCCGGCCCGGCGGTGCCTGGCGGTACGTCTCGCGAGGTATCGACGGGGACGAGCTCGCCTGGCGGGGCGTGTACTGCGAGATCGTCGTGCCGGAACGCATCGTGTCCACGGAGGTCTTCGAGGGGTTCCCCGACGCCGAGTCGCTCAACACGGTGACCCTCACCGAGAACGAGGGCGTCACAACCCTGCGGACACTGGTGCGGCACGCATCCAAGGAGTTCCGCGACGGCCATGTGTCCAGCGGTATGGAGGGCGGCATGCAGCTCACCTTCAACCGGCTCGACGACCTCATGGCGATCGCCGACACGCCAGCCGAACGCTTCCGTCGCGTGGCCGGCCGGTTCGGTGACCGGGTCGAGCAGGTCCCGTCGGACGCGTGGGCCGAGCCGGCGCCCTGCGACGGCTGGACGGCGCGCGATGTCGTGCGCCACCTCCTCGATTGGGTTCCCAACGTGATCGGGAGATCAGGCATCGTCTTCCCGTCCTCGCCGTCCGTGGACGAGGACCCGGTCGCCGCGTGGGCCGGCTTCGCCGAGACCCTGCAACGCGCGCTCGAGGACCGCGAGGTCGCGGCCATCACGTTCGACGCCGGACCCCCCGGCCATCTGAGCGTCGCCGCCGCTATCGACATGCTCGTCACGGGCGACGTGCTGATCCACACCTGGGACCTCGCCCGCGCCACCGGGCTCGACGAGCGCCTCGACGAAGGCCTGGTCTCCGCGATGCTCGCCGGGATTCAGCCGCTGGACGATCTGCTGCGTCAGAGCGGCCACTACGGACCCAAGGCCGAGGTGCCCCTGGACGCCGACGATCAGACCAGGCTCATCGCGTTCGTCGGCCGCACGCCCTCCTGAGCGGGGGCTCCCGCCGCCGATCCGCTGGCAACGCGGTGCGCAGGCGGGTCGCGGGTCTGCACACCCTCCTCTTTCGTCCGTATCGTCAGCCCTGAGCGTCCGAGCCCAGCGCGAGGGGATCATGGCCAACCATCAGTCGACACCGGACTCGTGGGACCCGCCGTACCCCGACCACACCCAAGTGCTGCCCCCTCCCGGCCCCGTCATGCCGCCGACCAGGCCGCCGCTGAGCACAGCCGCGGTGATCGGCTTCGTGCTGGCGTTCCTGCTGGCGCCGGTCGGGCTGGCGATCAGCCTGTTCGCGCTCGGCCGGACCGGCGCAGGCGCCCAGCGGGGCCGCGGCCTGGCCGTGGCGGGGACCGTGATCGGCGGACTGTTCACGGTGTTCCTGATGATCGGAACCGTCAACTCGATAGCCGAGGATGCCCGACTGGCAGCCGCGCCGGCGCCGGACGCTCCCGCGGCGCCGCCTCCCGCGACACCGCCGGCACCGCCCGCCGCCGTCGCGTCACCGGGTCTGGGCACCGTCGTCGAGGACGGAGAGTTCACATTCACCGTGACCGACGCTCGGTGGATTGGAAGGACGGTCGAGAACGGCGTCTTCGAGCAACAGGCACAGGGCGAGTTCTACCTGCTGACGGTCGACGTCACCAACATCGGCGACGAGGCCCGAGACCTGGCGCACGGCTACCAGAAGATCTATGACACGCAGGGCCGCCAGTACAGCGCCACGGACGCCTGGCTCGCCCTGCCCAACGCCGACCGGTCGATCCTCGCCAAGATCAATCCGGGCAACACCGTGACGGGCGCCCCCCTGCTGTTCGATCTGCCGAGCGGTACCGACATCGACCGCATCGAACTGCACGACACCTGGTACTCCGACGGCGTGTCGGTCGCCATCCGATGACAGATCCGGCGACTCGGGCGGTGACCGCTCAGGTCAGCGGCAGCACTGGCTGCCACCACGGGGGCGTGTCGTCGACGACGATCCGGTCCACCCACTTGACCCAGCGGTAGCCACGGGAACCCACGGCGACCAGTCGGGCGGGGGCGCCGTGCCCGCCTCGTAGCGGCTCGCCGTCGTACCCGTAGGCCAGCAACAGGTCGTCGATGTCCTCGACGGCGAACCTGATCCAGTAGCCCGTCGTGGAGGTCACCGTCACGCTGCGGCCGCGGTCGGGGTCACGGATCAGCTGGCGCAATGGCACGCCCTCCCAGTCGTGCCACGAGTACCAACCGCCCGTGCAGTCCAGCGCCTCGCGCACCCGGGTCACCGGCCTGGCCCGCAGGTCGGCGAGCGTGACGTCGTACGACCCGCGCGCGTCGGTCACGCTGAGCCGCCAGAGCGCCGGGTCGATGGCCGGGCGGGAGTCGTCGAGCCAGATCACCCGTGGCATCGCCGCCGCGTCGAAGGACGCCACCTCGAAGGACCCGGTGAACCGGCGGTCGGCTCCCGGCCACCGGGTCACGGCCAGCGCCCCCTCGACGGCGGCCCACACCCCGGCGCCGACGGCTGCGGCCCCGCCCAGGCGCAGCAGGTTCCTGCGGCGCAGGTCCGTCCGTCGCGGCACTGTACGGCGTGCTACCAGATGCCAGAGGATCGGCGGAACCGCAACCAGCGCGGCGGCGACGTGCCACCAGAGCACCTCGTTCTCACCGATCCACGGCACGGCTATCCCTGAGATCAGGCCGCTCGTGTGGAGCAACCCCAGCCCAAGGGTCACCAGCACGAGCGCCGCCAACAGCAGCGACACCCACCGGTCGCGGCGCCGCTTGGCCAGGCCACGAGTCGCCACCCTGGCCTTCCACGGGATCAGCGCCACCACCGTGAGCCCGGCGACGCCGTGCCCGATCACCACCCACCGGTCGTCGGACTCACCGGCGGTGACCGCACCCACACCGGTGGCGAAGACGACCAATAGCGCAACCAGCAAGGCCAGATTGGTGACGCGAGCCGCCGGGTGGGCGCTCAACCGATGGGCAGCACGGGACGCCCGCGGCGTACCAGTCATAGTCGCGCTCCCCTCGGGGATGCCCGCCCCAAGACGGGGACCGTTCAGCCCATGATGCGGCGAGCGGCGCGACTGGTCTGCTCCGGCGGCAGGGGTGTCACCAGATCGTCACCACGTTCAGCCGCAGCAGCTGCCACCGCAGCACCCGCCGCCACCGGCCGGGCCCCCGGACGCACCACTCGCCGGACCTCTGGACGAGGCAGAGCCTGCGGAGACGACGGCACCGATGGTCATGAGCTTGACGGTGTCCTCGTGACCTGCCGGACATGCCGCCGGCTCGCTGGAGCGCGCCATCGGGCGTGATGCCTCGAAAGTGGTGCTACAGGCACGGCAGCGGAAGTCATAGCTTGGCACCGGTCAAGGGTAAGCCGCGGCCGGCGGTCAGGACGCCGCCAGCCGGGCCTTCTCGGCCTCGACGTCGAAATCGGCGACCGGCCACTGCGGATCGATCTCCCGCAGCGCCTCGACCAGCAGCGAGGCCACCGCCCACCGGGCGTACCACTTGCGGTCGGCGGGGACCACGTGCCACGGGGCGACGTCCGTGGAGCAGCGGGTCAGCGCCGTCGAATACGCCGTCATATAGTCCGGCCACCGCCGCCGCGAGTCCACGTCGTAGGGGTTGTACTTCCAGTGCTTGTCCGGTCGCTGGAGTCGCTCGGCCAACCGCGCACCCTGCTCCTCGCGTGAGATGTGCAGCATCACCTTGACGACCGCCGTGCCGGACGCGACCACCTCGGCCTCGAAGGCGTTGATGAGCTCGTATCGACCCTGCCACTCCTGTGGCGGCACCAGGTTCTCCACCCGGGCGATGAGGACATCCTCGTAGTGCGAGCGGTCGAAGACCCCGATCAGCCCGGGCGCGGGAACCGCTCGGCGGATCCGCCAGAGGAAGTCGTGTTCCAGCTCCTCCTCGGTCGGCGCCTTGAACGCTCGGATCGACACGCCCTGCGGGTCCACCATGCCGACGACGTGTCGCATGATCCCGCCCTTGCCCGAGGTGTCCATGCCCTGCACGATGAGCAGCACCGCGCGCGCCGGACCTCCCGCCCGCGACTGGGCGAAGAGCCGTTCCTGCAGTCCGGACACCTCGGCCGCCAGCCCGACGAGCGCGCGCTCACCATCGTGCTTGTCGCCCTCGAAGCCCGGCGTGGCGCAGGTGTCGACCGTGGTGATGTCGGTACCGCTTGCCGGCACCCGCAGCACCCCTCGGATGCCGACCTGTTGTTGTGATTGCATGGCTCCACCAGACGCTCGCGAACCGGGACAGGGTCACATCGTGCCGTCAACACGCAGGACGTGCCGGCGACCCACCGCGTTCGGTCGGCTGTTCGGTGTGTCTTTAGGCCC
>CAZEYA010000005.1:34953-45054 GCA_964516515.1 uncultured Kineosporiaceae bacterium
CCGCGTTCGGTCGGCTGTTCGGTGTGTCTTTAGGCCCGCCGCGCATCGGCGCTGTGCGGTCAACCCCGGCGTTGCAGCGCCAGCTGCAACGCATGCCGGCCCGGCTCGCGGTACAGCGGCAGCAGATCACCGCACACCTCGCTCAATCTGCGGCGGTCCAGCCATGCCGGGCCGCCGAGTCGCTGCGTCGCCTGCTCGGTCAGTGCCACTGACGACCATCCCGGCGGCCCTTCACCGATCCGGATCAGGTCGTCACGACCCATGTCGAGCAGCCGCCTGGCGTTGCGCTCACCCAGGCGACCGTAGGCGACCGTCTCGACCTCCATGCCGGGGATGATCACCTTCACGACGTGAGCGCCGGCCACGCCCACAAAGTCGGCGACCAGGACGTCGAAGCCCTCGGCGGCCAGACTGTGGCGCATCGCCTGCAGCGGATCGGCGATGGCGCCCGGACCAGGCTTCGGCAGCTCGTCGTAGTCGACGGTGGTGCTGCGGGCGAACACCGTCGCCGCCACCAGTGGACGCCACCGTTCCTCGGGCATGTCCACCCACCGGAGCATGGCTGCCAGCACGCGAGGTTCCTCGGCGGCCGGGTCGATCCCCGTCAGGACCGCCTCAAAGTAGTTCGCGGGCGCGATGTCCCGGACGATCGACAGCGGACCGTGCATGAATGCCTTGCGCACCCGGGCCGCGGCGAATTCCAGCACGGCCTTGCGGATCGCGGTGTCGGCGTCCGGGTGCGCGGCTTCCCCGCACGCTGTCGCGATGATCACATCGTCGCCTGGTGCCTCCCCGACCACGTAGACGTTGATCACCCCTTGCTCGGTCGAGGCGAGTTTCACCGTGGCCCGCACCCCGGCCGCGCGCAAGGCCCGCAACGCCGCCACGGTGACAGCGTCGCGGCAGCGTGTGATGTCGAGGACCACGCCGCGGTCCAGCGCACGAAAGCAGACCCCGTTACCGTCGCGCTGCAGAATCTCACCGATGGCGTGAGCGACGGCCTGGTCACGGGACAGCCCCGCCCCCAGGCCGTTGGTGACCGGGTGGATCAGCCACTGCCCACCCACGGGCGGGGGGACGTCACTGACCCCGCTGGCCACGAACTCCACCGGTACCCACACGGTCGCGTCGTCACCCAGCCGCAGCGTGGGCACCCATTGCAGCGGACGGCGGTCGTCGTAGTCAGTGCCTGCCGGCAACCCCAGACTGCGCGGATCGACGACGTGTCCGCGCCCGAGGCTCGCGACCAGATCGCGTTCACTGCCGTGCTGCAGCTCCTTGGACATGGCACGTAATCCCCGCACTCCTATCGCACGTTCGACGGTCTCGCCGAGGGCACCGACGACCGCCTGGTCGCTCGAAGCCCCGTAGCCGATCCCGCCACCACGCCAGCCGCCGGCCTTGGGGTCGGCCCACCAGGTCGCCCACACCGGCAGCCCGACGGCGCCCAGGCCGCTGATGTCGAAATCGATCACGGCGGCTGCCTGCAGCTCGGCGCGGTAAGTGGCCGCGGCACGGGCCAGGGACGGTGCGCTCACCCGAGCAACGCTAGATGTGCCATGACTAGCGACGGGCTGCCGGGGCATTCACTCATCATGACCTGCTCGGCCGTGACGACGCGTGCTCGGACACATCTGCCGGGCGTCGCCTGGCGATCGACCCTGCTGCTCGCCGCCACCGTCACCGCCGTCCTGCTTGCCGTCTCGGCACACTACGGCTACCACCGCGACGAGTTGTACTTCCGGCTGCTGGCCGAGGCCCCGGCGTGGGGCTGTGTCGACCAGCCGCCGCTGACCCCGCTCATCGCCCGTGCCGCGATCGAGCTGTTCGGTGACGCCGTTCGGGCACTGCGGATGCCGGCGGCGCTGCTGGCCGGCGTGCTCGCGGTGCTGCTCGCGCTCGTCGCCCGTGAGGTCGGCGGTGGCAGGACAGCGCAACTCATCGCGGCTTTGGGCGCCGCCTCGGCCACCTGCTGATCAGTGGGCATCTGCTGCTGACGGCGTCACTGGACTGGCCGCTGTGGGTGCTGACGGGGCTGTGTGTCATCCGCGCCCAGCTGCGGGCGCAGCCGACGTGGTGGTTGCTGGCGGGCGGGGCGGTCGGCGTGGCGGCCGATCCGGGCGATCGCGCTGGCCTACCTCGTCGCGTCGGCGCTGCTGCTGCTCGGCGGGCAGTGCTACGACGCGGTGGGTCTGCTGCTGGTGCTCTATGCCATCGGCGCGCGGGTGGCCGAGCAGTGGGTGGCACGAGGGGGTAGCGGCGCAGCGGCGCAGCGGACGCAGTGGCCGCAGTTCCGGTACGTGGGGCTCTCGACGTTCTGCTAACCGTGCCAACGCCTGCAGCTGGAGTGAGCGGCTGGACCAAAGAGGCAGCAGTGCCGGGCGATATGCGGCCTTATCGCGGTTTCGAGATGCGCAACAGCCGTGGTAGCGGAAGGCTCCGATCGCCCACTTCACAGATAGCAGGGAGCAGTCATGACCAGACGCCGCCGCGGGATCAGCATCGGGCTGCTCCTGTGGATCATCATCGGGGTGTTCTTCGCCGTGATCCGGGGATACATCACGACATCGTTGCTCATCGATGTCGCGTCCGCGCTGCTGGCGATCCTGCTGTGGCCGCTGTTGCTGCTGGGTATCGACCTGCGCGTCGGATAGCAGCGCCGTTGGCTTCAGCGTCGCCGGAACCTCGCGGTCAGGGCAGCACGAAGTCCCCGGGGGTCGGCTCACCGACCTCGGTCGCGACCAGGGTCAGGCCGGCACCGGTTGCGGACAGCAACCAGCCGCTCCGGGTGTCGGTGCAGAACTCGACCGGGTCTGCCTCAGCCGCTGCAGCGTCGCTGGCCAGGGCGCCCAGCGCCATCGGGTCCAGGGTGCGGCATTGCGCCTCACGGCCGGCGATCTGCTCGTTGCCGGACTCGGTGACGAATCCGTCGGGCAGGCTGCCGAGAGAATCAAGCAGCCCCACCCCGAGTCCGATCAGGCCCAAGCCCGACGTGGCGGCACGTTCGGCGCCCTCGGCCGGGATCTGGGTGCACGGGCTGCGGTCGGGACCTGGGCATGTCACCGCATTCGTGCCGTCGGAGATCGTCAGGCCGCTGCGGTCCTCGACACGCAGCTTCGGCGGGTCCTGCGACCAGATGAGTCGAGCGCTGCCGCCAGCATCGGTCGAGTTGTAGACGACCCTGACCACGGCGGTGCCGCGGACGGCGGCCAAGGACTCCAGCGCAGATCCGGTCGTGGACTCTGCTGACGCCACGACGGTACCGGCCGAAGATGCTGTGTCGGCCGCGCTCGGTGAGATCGCTGCGGCATCCCGATGGTTCGACGAGGCGGGCGCCGATGACGCGGGTGCGGCCGGCTCGACATCCGAGGAGCAACTGGTGCCGACCAGCAGCAGCAGGACGCCCACGAAGACCGGCAGTGATCGGGACGGCGTCATCACCGGATCCTCCTAGACCCGGCGCAGGTACGCCACGACATTGGACTCGTAGTGCCCGGAAGCCCGGTCGAACCGGCCGCCGCACGTGATGAGGACCAGCCGTTCCGGCACGTCGTACAAGAAGATCTGCTCGTACGGCAGAACCTGCTTGGCATAGGTGTCGACCCGTTCCGTGACGTACCGGGCCTCGCCGTCGGATGACGCGAGGATGGCCTCGTCACCCACCGCGAGCGAGAGCAGCGTCTTCAGTGCCCCCGGCCGACCGTTGTAGTCCACGTGTCCCGCGAGCACGATCGTCCCGGTGCCGTCACCCGGGCGGGCGCCGTCGGACCACCGGCCCAGCACCGCGGGATCCTCGGGAATCTGCAGCACGCGGGACGCCGTCACCCCGGCCTCGATGACCGGGGCGTCGATGTCCAGCGACGGCAGGCTCAGCTCGAACGCCGAACTGACCCTGACCGGCGGGGCCGCTACCGGCGCCACGGGCTGCGGGCCCGCCTCGGCCGTGGCGCCAGGCGCCGCTGCGCTGGCCTGCGGAGCCGATGCCAGTGCTGATCGACTGGGCGACGAGCTGGTCGCGACCGAGGCCGGCTCGGCGCTGAGCGGTGCGGAGGCCTCAGCGCCGCCGCGCCCGCAGGCACCGACTGCCAGGATCACGGCAAGCAGGGCGACGGAACACACGGCGATCCCCCGGAGCGGCATGCCCGACACGATACGACGCCGGCCTGGTGAACGGGACCAATCGCCCGCCAGGCCCCCACGGTGCGCTGACGCCGAGCGGAAAGGACGGCCGAAGGGCCTATTCGCCGCCCTCGTTGAGGGTGATCTCCGCCTTCTCGAAGCCGTCACCGATCACGTCGAGACCCTCCGCCTCCAGGTCCGCGACCGCGACCCCGGCATAGTCGTTCGTGTAGGTCGAGTCGGGAACATCGACCCCCTGCAGCTCGGGGATCTGGGTCGTGGCGACCTCCACGGTCTGCGCCCAGGCGTCGGGGTCCATCACTCCGATACCGCCGGCCGACGGCCAGATCAACGCGTTGATCTCGTTCATCTGCCACTGCCCAGCCGGAAAACCTCGACGTGCCTGACGCTGGCCAGCACGTCGGCGAATGGGCCCAAGCCAGGGCGGACAGCCCCAGAGGCATCACCAGTTACGCCGCCAACCGGGTCGCCGACATGGTGACGGTGCTGCACCGGTCTTCCGAAGTGGCTCCCCCCAGAATCCCCTGCTCGTCCCTGACGGACCGCGAGCTACCGCTCTTTCGCCAAACTCATGGGATTCCCGTGCACAAACAAATGAATGGCATATCCAAATACAAGGATACGCGCGGCACTGCCGAACCATAGCCAACCCGACTCCGCGGCCAACCGCCCCGCGTTTTGCTCTAGTAAAAGCCCTAGCAAAAGCATCGCTGCGGATCCACTGAAGAGCGTCACCCCTGCGAGGACTATCTGTCCGAGCAACGCGATTCTCAAGTAGTCCCAGCCACTAGTACCGGAGAGGCGGTAGGCTGCGATTTCACTGCCGCGTGCTCTAAGGTACATCGCCGACGCGAGACCCATTGCTACGCCCACAACTGGGCCGAGATATCGTTCAAGCCTGCCCAAGAACGCATCCACCACGTCGAAGGTCGATGGCGCTCCCACCGTCGCCACCATCTGCCCCCCTGAGATAGTCAGCGATGCTGCCAACCGGGGCACAGCAGACGGGGCATCAGTGAATGGGACCAACTGTGCAACGCAAGACGGCGAAGACACCACGACGGGATCCAGGGGAGCTACCAGCGCCGAATTTACTGGAATGCCGTCCGGGAAGCGTTCCAAGATCGCGGTCTGTAGGACTTCATGACCGTCCACGTCGATCGCGAAGGTCTGTCCCTGCTCCGCACCGACAAGATCCGCCCCTAGCGCCGACCCAAGATACGCGTCTCTCCCGTTCATCGGCGGAAGCAACCCAGCACTCACCCCCACAAGAGGCACTTTTGGCCCCAACTGTGCGATGTCGACGAATCCTTGAGGCACTATGACCCCCGCCTGCGCGACCGAGAGATCTTTCGCCAGATTGGAACACGATGCCACCGTAATCCGAAAGTCAGAGTCCGATTGCCGTAGCGGACCGAAGGTGACAAGATCACGACCCACAGAGCGCTCAGCTTCGAGGGCGCTATCGAGAGTCACCCACTGAACTGTGTAGAGAGCCGCCAGAGTTGAACCCACGATGACAGCGCCGACTAGTTCGACGAACCCGCGTCCGTGGAGTATGTTGAGAATCGATTCCCGTAAGGACGACCCCCACGACCACCCCTTATTCACCGTTGGACTCGATGGCCGAGCGCACGTCGATGACGACGTCTGCGGCCTCGATCAAAAGCGGATCGTGCGTCGCGATAATCACGAACGCAGCCACGGTCAGGTCCGCCACCACTCGTCCCAGAATTTGCGTGTTCCTCAAGTCCAGATTCGACGAGGGCTCGTCTGCCAGAATAATGTCACGGCCGGCCGCTATCGCCCGAGCCAGACAAACGCGCTGCAGTTCTCCTCCAGACAGGGAGCCCGCCCGTTGGTCCCGAACCTGCTCGAGACCGACTTGGCGCAGTGCCGACAGACTCGCTTCTGCGGCTTCGGAGAAGGGGATGCCGCGAGCCAACGCACCGATCAGCACGTTGTCGATGGCAGTGCGTGACGGCAGACAGTTGCTTCCTTGCGGAACCCAGGCGACCCGCCGCTGGGACGGCAAGCTGGTCCGGCCGTCCAACTCGCGAATCACGATGGTGCCGGAATCTGGTTTCGTGAGTCCTGCGATCAGCGAGAGTAGTGTTGTTTTCCCAGATCCCGAAGGCCCAGTCAGGGCGACCACGCGACCCTTCGGGAACACCGCAGAGAAGTCAGCGAGGACTGTATGATTATCAAACGTTTTCCCGACACCCTTGGCCTCTACTTGCATGTAACTCTCACGTCCGGACTTAATCGAAGGGGGTCAACTATGACCCATTTTCCTACAAGCGCCGCCGGCAGATAGGCGATGCCTATTTCCGTCGACGGTGGCAGCCCCCTGGGCAATCTTGACGGTTGAGGTGTGGAGTCCCCTCCAGTAGTGAGGAAAACGCAAGACGTGCCGTCAGCCGCGGAGAACACCGCTGACGACGGCACCGCGGCAACCGTGACCGGAACTGCAAGCTCGACGGTCAGCCCTGAGTACGTTACCGACGTGCCACTGGATGATGGAGCGCCGGCTACCTTCTCTTGAGGCGTTCCGGGCTGAAGTCGATCCACCAATCCGCCGAGGGCCGCGAACTCGTCGGGGGAGGGAACGAGGGAACTCAGGAGCACGGAGTCCGATCCTGCGGAGACCCGGACGGGCTGATCCGCCAAAGGAGTGAGATCCAGATCTGGCGTCTGGGCAGTTAACGTGACACCAGTGACGACCGGTGACCCCATGAGAACCACCGAGCCCACCGAAACCCTCTGTCCGGGCATCAGGTCGATCTGTGAAATCTGACCCAATCCCTCCGGGATAAATATCGTCGACTGGAACCTCCAGGCACCGTCCGGGCGTCGGTCCCCGAGAGATGTCCGGAGCGTTTGAACACCACGTCGTGTTTCGGTGTCGAAGGTTCGATCGTCCGCTCCATTGTCGAGGCCAAGCGACTCAAGGAGGCGATTGAGCTGCGCCACGTCATCACCGGTGTCGCCCACATGGAGTTCACGATAGAAGGGGACACCACCTACATTAGCCACGACCGCCTGTCCATCCACCCGGATTAGAAGATCCCCCGATACCGGCGTCGTGCCCACCTTGTCTGAGGCGACAGCGGTGACGATGCCGTCTGTGTTGACAACGGCTGCCACAGGCGCGCTGCTATAGACTATCAAGCTGATTGATGTACGATAGTCCATCGTTCGCTGACCGACGCGTGCCGCCTCGGGCAAGCTGTCTGGAGTTGCGGCCCTCCGCTCCAATGATGAAGGCACGCTGATCGTCGCGGCCAACACGACAGCGGGAGCGAGCCACAGCACAAGAATGATCACCCACTGCAGCAACCTGGGGCCAATCGACCCCGTGGTGATACCTGTTCGAACGGTCCTCCGACTCATTGGGCCATATCTGGACAGTTGGAAACGTCGATTCCTGCTTCGTCCAGAACACCTTGGCGCTCAACCAAGGTGTCTGGGACCCTGAGGCCGTTGGCTTCCAAGCAGTTCCTTACGAAGGCGGCCGTCTCAGAGGTATCTTGGTTGGCGACCTGCCAGACGCCGTCAACCTGCCCGAACTCCTCGGTGAGACAGCGTTGAGCCTCCGGGTCATCTTCCATCGCCTGGTCGGTGCTGTAGTTCCACACACCGTATGAGAGCCTGACATCGATCAGCTCGTACCCTAGATTTTGCATGCACGACTGATAGCGACGGAATGCCGCATCATATTCTTCCTTGGTCACTTGCTGGTCGGCTAAAGCCGCCCCTTGTTCCAGTGAAATTTCGACGGCGACACCGAAAGATTCGACTGCTGTGTCACTACTGTCTCCTCCTGCGGCGCTACACGCGGTCAGTAGACACGACAGCCCCATCAGCGTCAGCCACCGGATGGGGGTGATCACGTGCTCCGGGGACCGCAAGTGTCTAGCAAACCGCAGCTTTGCACCTTGTGGTTTCCACCCTGGACGGTCGTACTGCTAGGTGCGCTCTTGGTCGCCGTGCCCGACGCTATTGCCCACGACGAGTAATATGTGGGAGATCCTGGGTAGGCTTGGTAGTAGTATCGCGCCGAGGCGTTGCCGCAGGTACCTAAATTCTTAGTAGAGGCCAACCGAGAGGTGCTCTGACCCGCCCATTGATTGTCTTGACCGCACAGCCACGCATTATAGCCCAGCGCGGATGCTGAGGGTGCGGGAGATGTGACGAGAATCAGACCGCCGATCGCTACGGCGGCGCCCAGAGCCGGGATTCTTCTAAGTTTCTTCATGTTCAGTGCTCTCTCGTTGATAATGCCATGCGCCAAGCGGCGACTCTTCGCCTTTCGCCCGTCCCCTGCAAGGGGGTAAAAAGGACGTTACCCCCCCCCGGGCGGAGGGTCAAGAGGGTGTGTCAGAAACTTTGTGGGTGAGGTCGGCGTGACCTCCACGGCCTCGGGCCCTGGGTTGGAGATGATCACGTATGAGCACACAGACAGTGACGATGGCGGCGGACCATTCGGCGGGTGATGTCGTCATTCCGGACGGTGTCGCTGAGCAGCTGTTGGCTGCGGCGAAGACCCAGGGGGTCTCGCCGACAGGGCCGGGTGGCAGGGCGACGGCAAAGTCCTGTAACCATGACCTGAGCAGCAAGTTTGCTGTGTCGTGACCGGCGTGGCGGCCGGGACGGGTGCGGCTTGCCCGGTTTTGATGGTGGTTCTCACACTCGCCATCTCACCGAGGGCCGCACCCGCCGATGTCATCTTCTCCCACACCGTCCGCCCAGCTGGCACGGACCGCGGCGTTGCTGCCCGCTCTGGTGGCCCTGAAGGACCCGCGTGCCCGCCGGGGTCGTCGCCACAGCGTGAGCGGCCTGGTCGCGGTCGCGTTGTGCGCGGTGCTGGCCGGTGCTCGCTCGTTCGCCGCGATCGGACAGTGGGCCAGTGAGCTGACCCCTGACCTGCTCACCGAGCTGGGGTTGGTGCGGGCGCTGGCCCCCGAGACCTCGACGTTTCGGTGGGTGTTCACCGCCCTGGACGCGTCCGCGCTCGACGCCCTGGTCGCCGCGTTCACGTGGACCCGGACCACCACCGTGAGTGGGACCGCGGGGACGCGGCGCGTCATCGCAGTCGACGGCAAGACCGTCCGCGGTGCGCGCACCGCCGGCAGCGACCCGAACAGTGCACCGCACCTGGTCTCGGCGGTGGACCACGCCACGGGTACCACCCTGGGACAGCTGGCCACCGCCGCCAAAAGCAACGAGATCCCCACCGTACGAACGCTTCTGGCCGCGTTCGACCTGTCCGCCAACGGCGGAGTCGTCATCACCGTGGACGCGATGCACACCCAGGCCGACACCGCCCAAGCAATCACCACGGCCGGCGGCAACTACGTGTTCACCGTCAAACGCAACCAGCCCAAGCTCTACGCTGCCTGCAAGGCGCTGCCCTGGAACGACATCCCCGCCACCACCGCAGCCGATGCCCGCCATGGGCGAGTCCGACGCACCATCACGGTCACCACCGCCCCCGACTGGATCACCTTCGACGGCGCCCCCCAGGTCGCCCAGATCCGCCGCACCAGCACCCGCAACAGGAAGAAGAGCGTCGAGGTCATCTACATCATCACCTCAGCCGACCACCGCGCCGCACCACCCACCACCCTGGCAGCCTGGGTCCAGATGCACTGGGGCATCGAGAACCGCAGCCACCGGGTCCGCGACGTCGTCTACGACGAGGACCGCTCCACCGTGCGCACCGGCAACGGCCCCCAGGTCATGGCCACCCTGCGCAACACCGCGATCAGCCTGCTCCGCCTGGCGGGCCACACCTGCATCGCAGCCGCCCTACGACATCACGTCGCGAACGCCAGCAGACCCATCTACCTGGTCCTGACCTCCTGAAACGGGACTTTGCCGTGGCCCTGGGCCGGGTGGGTTGCTGACCGGCCTGACCCGGCAGGTGTTGGAAAGCGCCCTGGAAGCGGAGCTGACCGA